>DASWJN010000179.1:0-5322 GCA_036397135.1 Candidatus Methylomirabilota bacterium | reverse complement strand
CGTCGAGGCCGGCGGCGGCGATCCAGCCCTCCTCGAGGGCCTTGATCAGCGCGCGCTCGTCGACGGTGGCGCCGCGCCCCGTGTTGACGAAGATCGCCTCGCGCTTCATCATCCGGAAGTGCTCCTCGCGGAGCAGGTGCCGCGCGTCCGGCGTGGACGGCGCGTGGTTGGTGACGATGTCCGAGCGCTGGAGCACCTCGGCCATGCTGGCCGGTTCCACGCCGTACTGGCTCATCACCAGCTCCTCGACAAAGGGGTCGAAGGCCAGCATGCGCACGCCGAACGGCCGGGCGCGGACGGCCACCGCCCGGGCCACGTGGCCGAACGCGACGAAGCCCAGCGTCTGGCCCATCAGGCGGGGGAACTGCAGGAGCTGCGGCCGGCCTTCCTTCCACCGGCCCTCGCGCACCATGCGGTCCTGGACGACCAGGCGCCGGAAGGTGGCGAGGATCAGCATCATGGCGTGGTCGGCCACTTCCTCGATGAACGTGTCCGGCACGTTGGTGACGGGGATGCCCTTGGCCGTCGCGGCGGCGATGTCGACCGAGTCGACGCCCACGCTGCCGAGCGTGATGATCTTGCAGCGCTCGAGCCCGTCGATGATCGTCTTCGTGATGGGGCGGCCCTTGGCGTAGAGCGCGTCGGCGTCGCGGGCGGCCGCCACGAAGTCGTCCTCGCTCTTGGCCGTGATCTCCACGATCTCCGCGCCGAGCGGCGCCAGGGCCTCCATCTCGAGGTTGTAGCCGCCGCCGGCGCCGCCGGCCGGCGTTGCGATCTTGAACTTCGCCATGTGATCCTCCTTGGGGCTTCTCGTCAGGCGAAGATCGAGAAATCTTCGGCCTTCTCGGTGATGAACTCGAGCAGCGCCGGCGTGCCCTCGCGGGTCTTGGCGACCGCGCGGCGGATGGCCGGCACGATGTCGTCGGGCTGGGTGACGCGTTCGCCGTACCCGCCCAGGGCCTTGGCGAAGTCGGCGTAGTTGCCGCTGATGTCGGTCGAGCGGTACTTCTGGGTCGCAATCTTCATGACCTTCAGCTCGATCGCCATCGAGAAGTTGTTGAGCAGCACGGATAGGATCGGCAGCCGCTCGCGCACGGCCGTCTCGAAGTCCATGCCGGTGAAGCCGATGGCGGCGTCGCCCCACACGTTGACGCAGAGCTTGTCGGGGGCGGTCAGCTTGGCGCCCATGGCCAGGCCGAGGCCGTAACCGAGCTGGGTCGTCTTGCCCCAGCCGATGTAGGTCAGCGGCTGGGTCGTCTCCCAGAACGGCGAGATCTGGTCGCGCGGGCTGCCGGCGTCGTGGGTGATGATCGTGTTGGCGACGTCGACGGTGTGCATGAGGTCCCACAGCACCCGGTAGGGCGACAGCGGCGTCGTCTTCTGGGTGAGCCGCGGCATCCACTGCGCCAGCCACTCCTGCTTGAGGGTGGCGATCTCCTGGCTGACGGCGGCCAGCCGGCCGCGCGGCGCGCCCTTCAGCCGGTCGCGCACCTCGGCCAGCAGCGCGTCGAGCGTGAGCCCGGCGTCGCCCACCACCGCGTAGTCGGCCGGCAGGTCCTTGTTGAGGTCGGAGGGGTCGAGCGTGGCGTGGGCGATGCGCTTGCCCGCCGGCATGGCCACGCCGTAGTTGGTGATCGAGAACGAGCAGCCGATACCGAAGATCAGGTCGGCCTGGTTCAGGACGTGGTGGAGCTGCTTGCTGATCGATCGCCCGCCGGAGCCCAGCGACAGCGGGTGGTTCTCCGGGAACGCGCTCTTGCCCTGCAGGCTCGTGGTCACCGGCGCTTCCAGCAGCTCGGCCAGCTCGCGCAGCTGCCTCCACGCCCTCGCGTAGTGCACGCCCTGGCCGGCATAGATCACCGGCCGCCGGGCCGCGACCAGCGCCGCCGCCAGCTCGGTCACCGCCTGGGGATCGGGCGCCGTGCGCAGCCGCGGCGCCGGCGTGTAGGCGAAGTCGTCGGCCACCTCGGCCCGCATGACGTCGACCGGGATCTCGACCAGGACCGGCCGCGGCCGCCCGTTCTTGACCTGGGTGAAGGCGCGCCGCAGCGCGTCCGGCACCGACTCCGGCAGGATCACCTGCTCGGCCCACTTGGTCACGTGCTGGTAGTTGAGGAACGAGGAGAAGTTGGGCGTGATGTTGAGCAGCTTGCGCGGATAGCCGCCGGGCAGGACGACGATCGGCACCGAGTCGCCGAAGGCCTGGGCCACGCCGCCGAACGAGTTCTCGGCGCCGGGCCCGTGCTGCATGGCGAAGACGCCGATGCGCCGGCCCGACGAGATGCGGCTGACGGCGTCGGCCATGTGCAGGCCGACCCGCTCCTGCCGCACGATGATCGTCCGGATGTCCTCCTCGGCGGCGGCCTCGATGATCTGGTTGACGGGGTAGCCGATGAGGAACTCGACGCCCTCCTTCTTGAGGATCCTGGCGACGGCGTTGGCGGCTTTCACGGCTGGGCTCTCCTCTCTCGCTCGGGTCCGGGGCCGGGCGGGGCGCCCGCAGGGTACCATAGGCGCGGCGGGAGGCGAGCGATGGCCGAGGCCCGATTCAGCCGGCGACAGCTTCTGAAGCTCGGGGTCACCGCCGCGGGCGCGACGCTCGCGGCGGCCTGCAGATCGACGGGCGTGGCCCCGACGCCCACGACCGAGGGCGTCGATCTCGCGGGAGGGGCGCGACAGGCCTACCGGGAGAGCCTCGCGCGGCTGCGGCGAAGCGTCCCGGGACGCGACGGCAGGGAGGGGTGGGAGTCCGGCACCACCCGGCTGGCGTCGGACCCGGCCGTGCTGCGCGCGTCGCGAAACGCGCGCGCCGGGAAGGCCGACTTCGACGTCCTGATCGTCGGCTCGGGCTACGGGGGCGCCGTGTGCGCCGCGCGCCTGGCCGGCCGGCGACGTCCGGGCGTCAAGATCGGGCTCCTGGAGCGCGGGCGCGAGTGGGTGCCCGGAACGTTTCCCGACCGTCTCGCGTCCTTCAATCCCCTCATGCCGTTCGACCGGCGGCCGTCCTGGCTCCGCGAGCAGCTCTCGGGCAACAATCCCCTGGGGCTCTTCGGCTTTTACGCGGGCGACGTTCAGGTCGTCATCGGCAGCGGCCTCGGCGGGTCATCGTTGACCAACTGCGCGGTCGCGCTGGAGGCCGAGGACGAGGTGTTCCGGCAGGCCGCCTGGCCGGACGAGCTGCGGTCCAAGGAGGTCCTGCGTCCGTACTACGCGGCGGCCTGGCGCATGCTGAGCCCTCGACCGACGCCCGAGGATCGCTTCACGCTCAAGCTCAGGACGCACCTCGGGACCGCCGCCGCGCTCAACGCCAGGGGCCTGTGGCAGGCGTCGGCCTACCCGGTCCCGCTGGCCATCACGCCGGCCTCCCGCACCAATGCGCAGGGCATGCGGCAGCACGGCTGCGTGCAGTGCGGCGATTGCGCCACGGGGTGCAACGTCGGCGCCAAGAACTCGCTCGACCTGAACTATCTGCCGCTCGCCTGGGCGAACGGCGTGCTGATGTTCCCGCAGGTCGACGTCTCCAGCATCCGGAAGACGGGCGAGTTCTATCGCGTGGACTATGTCCTCCGCCCGGATCCGACGGATCCCGGGCGCGAGGAGACGGGCTTCGTGACCGCGCCCATGGTGATCGTGGCCGCCGGCACGATGGGCTCCAACGCGATCCTCCTCCGCTCCCGGGCCCAGGGCGGGATCTCGACATCCCCGTGGCTCGGCAAGGGCTTCTCCGGCAATGGCAACTACCTGGGCTTCGTCGACTATCAGTACACGGACCCCACGGTCTACACGGACAGCGCCGGGGTGGGCGTGTCCGGGGGGCGGCCGCCGTACCCGGTGGGCGCCTACATCGAAGGCGCCATCGATTTCCGCCGCCCGGACCGGCCGCTCGAACGCCGGGTGGTGATCGAGGACATGGCGCAGGCCAGCTCGCTCGCCCGCGGCGTGGCGCTGCTGATGCTGGCCGACATGGACCGGGCCATCACTTTGCTCGGGCTGGGCCATGACCGGGCCGAGGGCGAGATCCGGCTGGAGAACGACGTCGCGACGGTGCGCTGGCCGGACTATGACCGGCAGCCGAGCCACGTCGAGCTGGCCCGCCTGATGGAGCAGTACGCGAGCGCCTACGGCGGGCGGTTCTCGCCGTTCACGCCGGCCCGGAACTACACGGCGCACCCGCTCGGCGGCTGCCGGATGGGGGCGTCGGTCGCCAGCGGCGTGGTGAACCATCGCGGCCAGGTCTTCGACGCCTCGGCCGGCAACGAGAGCCGCGACGTGCACGCCGGGCTCTACGTCGTGGATGCCTCGATCATCCCCACCGCCCTGGGCAACAACCCCTTGCTGACGATCACGGCCCTGGCCGAGCGGATCGCCGACCTCGTCGTGAACGATCTGGCGCACGCGCCGTTCTTCGGTCCCGTGAGCCCAGGGCGCGCACCCGACGCGCAGTCGATGTGACCGGCTCATCGCTGCGCTCCCTGGTCGCGCTGCTCGCCGTGGCCGGCGGGCTCTTCACGACGGCCGCGGCCGGACCGCTCCAGGAGCTGTCCGACGATGTGCGGCGCCGTCTCGCCGCGGGCGAGGTGATCGTGCGCGACGCCCTGCCGCCCGGCGCCAGCGAGTTCGCCCGCGGCGGCACCGCCCTCGCCCTCGTGCGAGGGTCCCCCGAGCAGGTGTGGCGTGTCCTGGTCGACTATGGCGGCCACGCGCGGTACTACCCGAAGGTCGTCGCCACCGAGGTGGTGGAGCAGGGCGAGCGGCGCGCGCTCGTCCGTTACCAGGTGGGCATCGGCCCGTTCTCGTTCGGGTTCCACATGCACAAGTACCCGGATCCCGTCCGGCGCCGGATCGATTGGCATCTGGCCGAGGGCCATTCCACCGGCCTGTTCCGCGAGAACTCCGGCTACTGGCAGGTCGACGCCGCCGGCGACGCCAGCCTGGTCACCTACGCGATCGCGGTGCGGACCATCCTGCCGGGCTTCGTCACCCGCGGCTCCGAGCAGGACAGCCTCACCGAGACGGTCACGTCGCTGCGGAGGTTGGTGGAGGGGACGCCCGCTGAAGCAGCTCGACCGTGAGGCCATCCGGGTCCTAGCACGCATTATTCGCTAATGTCGACTGCGCGCGGATGGGCGCTGGCGGCGGGGTGCGTGGGCACCGGCGGCGCCGGCAGGGCTCGCCGGTCGCGGCAGGCTCGCTCCGGACGGGGGCGAGCGCGATCCCCCCATCCCCCAGAGGGGGCTGGCTCGCTGGTGAGTCGGATCCCCGATCGCGCGCTCGCCCCCGTCCTGCGCTCGCGCACGCGACTACGGCTCGCCCTGATGGCGC
>DASWJN010000178.1:0-37945 GCA_036397135.1 Candidatus Methylomirabilota bacterium | reverse complement strand
GTCGCGGGTCATCGAGGCGTCCCGGTTGCGCCGGGGCGCGACGAGCATCGGGGGGCTTGCGCATGGGGCCATCTCGAGGCCCGCGCGGGTCATCGAGGAGCGGTGCCGGTGCCGGGGCGCGACGAGCATCGGGGGGCTTGCGCATGGGGCCATCTCGAGGCCCGCGCGGGTCATCGAGGAGCGGTGCCGGTGCCGGGGCGCGACGAGCATCGGGGTTGCTCGGGTATGAGGCCATCTCGAGGCCCGCGCGGGTCATCGAGGAGCGTCCCGGCGGCGCCGGGGCGCGACGAGCATCGGGGGGCTTGGGGGGCCCGCTCGGGGCCCCCCATATCTACTGCCGCTCCGTGGCCAGCCCCCGGATCTTGGGATCGAGCAGGTCACGCAGGCCGTCACCGAACAGGTTGAGGCCGAAGATGGTCAGCATGATGGCGACGCCGGGATAGAGCACGAGCCAGGGCGCCTGCTGGATGTAGAGCCGCCCCTCGGCCAGGATCACGCCCCACGAGGGCACGTAGGGTGGCACGCCGACGCCCAGGAACGACAGCGCGGCCTCCGTCAACACGGCCGCCGCGAAGACGAACGAGCCCTGCACGATGACCGGCGACAGGCAGTTGGGCAGGATGTGCCGGCCGATCAGCATCGGATCGGCGACGCCCAGCGCCCGCGCGGCCTCGACGTACGACGTCTCCCGGATGACCAGCACGGAGCCGCGCACCACGCGGGCCACCCGCGGCGAGTACACCACCGCGATGGCCACGATGACGTTGATGACGCTGGGACCGAGCGCAGCCATGAGCGCGATGGCCAGCACGATGGCCGGGAAGGCCATGAGCCCGTCCATCACCCGCATGACGGCGTTGTCCAGGCTCCGGTAGTAGCCGGCCACCAGCCCGCATACCATCCCGACCAGGAACGACAACCCGACGACGGCCACGCCGACCAGCAGCGACAGCCGGGCGCCGTACACCACCCGGCTCCACACGTCGCGGCCGACATCGTCGGTGCCGAACCAGTGCGCGCGGCTCGGCGCCGCCAGCCGGCCCGCCACCTCCATGTGGGCGGGATCGCCGCCGATCACGGGAGCCAGCAGGCCGACGCTCACCATGCCGAGCATGATGACCGCGCCCGCCAGGGTGGTCTTGCGGCGGGTGAGCAGCACCAGCCAGCGCGGCGCGGCGCGGCGCCCGGTGGACTCCGGACGCGGCAGGGCAATGACGCTCATCGCCCTACTGGTACCGCACCCGCGGGTCGAACAGCACGTAGGAGAGGTCGACCGCCAGGTTGATGAGCATGTAGAGGAAGGCGATGCAGAGGACCACGCCCTGGATGACCGGGTAGTCGCGCCGCAGCACGGCCGCGATGATGAGCCGGCCCAGCCCGGGGATGTTGAACACCGTCTCCACCACGACGGCGCCCGAGATCAGGATCGCGAACGAGATGCCGATGATCGTCACGGTCGGGATCATCGCGTTCTTGAGCGCGTGCTTGTAGACCACCGCGCGCTCGCCCAGCCCCTTGGCGCGCCCGGCCGTGATGAACTGCTCGCGCAGCACGTCCAGCATCGACGAGCGCGCGATGCGAGCGATCAGCGCGGACTGCACCAGCCCCAGCGCGAAGGCCGGCAGCACCAGCGAGCGCAGGGTCTTCGCCCAGCCGTACTCGAGCGGCGAGTAGCCGGCCACCGGGAACCAGCCGAGCCAGACCGAGAAGAAGAGGATGAACAGCAGGCCGAGCAGGAAGTTGGGGATCGACACCCCCAGCAGGGCCACCGCCATCAGCGCCTGGTCGGTCGCCGTGTTGTGATAGCGCGCGGAGAGCACCCCGGCCGGCACTCCGACGACGACCGCGATGGCGATCGAGAAGAGCGTCAGCAACAGCGTGGGCTCCACGCGGTCGAGGATCGCCGCGGTCACCGGCATGCGCAGGAAGATCGACTCGCCGAGGTCCCCGCGGACGAGCCGCCCGTACCAGCGCACCAGCTGCACGGGCAGCGGCGCATCCAGCCCCAGCTGGCGCTGGATGCGCTGCACGTCGTCGGCCGAGGCATCGGGTCCGGCGATGACCGAGGCCGGATCGCCGGGCGCCAGGTGGATGAGGACGAACGAGACCGTCGCCACCACCAGCGCGACCGGGATCAGCGCGAGCAGGCGGCGGGCGATGTAGGTCTTCACCGCCGCGCCGCCGGCCGCGCGCTCACTTGAGCCAGACGTTCCAGAGCGGCAGCTCGCCCTTGGACTGCCAGCCGTGGACGTTCGCCCTCAGGACCTCCAGCGAGAAGGAGTCGCCGAACTTCACGCGGCCGACGTCCTCGTAGAAGATCTGCTGGATCTTGTCCCACATGGCCTTGCGCTTCTTGGGGTCGCCCTCCCCCGCCATGGCCTGCTGCCACTGCTCCTTGTCCGGGTGGCACCACCAGCCCGGCCAGTTGCAGGCCGTCCCGGTGTTGAAGGCGGGCTCGGGGTTGAACGTGATCCCGGTCGAGAAGACCTCCCACAGCTCCGGCTTGTTGCGGCGCTGCACGAGGGTCGCCCAGTCGACCACCTGCAGGTCGATCTTGAAGCCGACCGCCTCCAGCTGCTGCTTGGCGACCAGCGCGTTCTTGTACATCCACTGGTATTCCTTGGTCGTGATCCAGCGCACCGGCTGCCCGGTGTAGCCGGCCTCGGCCAGCAGCTTCTTGGCCTTGGCGGGGTTGCGCTGGTTGTACAGGTCGGCGCCCGCCTTCGAGTACCACTGCGGCTGCTCCGCGAACATGAGGCTGGGGTCGATCCGGTAGAACGCCCTGTTGCCGAAGCCCGCCGCCATGATCGGTTCCATGTCGAGCGCCGCCTGGAACGCCTGGCGTACGCGCTTGTCGCTCATCAGCCCCTGCTTGTGGTTGAGCACGGCGGTGGACCAGTTGGCCGGCTTGATGATGCTGGGCCGCACGTTCGGCAGCGCCTTGACGCGGTCGTACTGGTCCTGCTGGATCTGCTGGGCGTAGTGATACTCGCCCGTCTCCACGCCGGCCAGGCGCACGGCCACGTCGCCCACCGGGATGAAGAGGATCTCGTCGAGATAGGCCGTCCGCTTGCCGCCGAAGCCGTCGGGCGCCTCGGTGCGCGCGGCGTAGTCCTTGAAGCGGGCGAGCTTGATGTGGCGGTCGGGCCGGTGCTCGACGAAGCGGTAGGGCCCGGTGCCGATGTACTCCTTCACCGCGTTGTCACCGGCGGCGTCCACGATCTCCTTCGGATAGACGACGGCGCCGTTGTTGGGGCGCGCCAGCCCCATCAGCAGCGCCGCCGAGGGCTCCTTGAGGTACATCGCGACCGTGTTCGGGCCCTTGGCGTCCACGCCCTCGACGTTGCGGAAGACCGCCTTGCCCGCGGTCGCCAGCTTGCCCCAGCGCTTGAGCGAGGCGACCACGTCGGCCGACGTCATCTCCTTGCCGTTGTGGAACTTCACGCCCCGGCGGAGATTGAAGGTGTACGTGCGGCCCGCGTCCGTGACGGTATGGCTGTCGACCAGCAGCGGCAGCGGGTTGTAGTTCTTGTCGTAGGTGAAGAGACCTTCGTAGATCTGCCAGGTGATGTGCTGCACGATGACGGCGGTCGTCGTGTGCAGGTCGAGGGTGGGCGGCTCGCCGATCATGGCCGCCTTGAAGACCCCGCCCATCCGGGGCTGCTCCTGGGCGGTGACGGGCGCGGCGGCCGCCCCGAGCAGGACGAGAGCGGCGAGGACGGCGGCCAGACGGCCGGGCGCTGATGCACGCATGACGGGCTCCTTTCGGGACATGGCTACGCGAGCACGTGGCGGACGGCGTCGGGATCGGGTGGCGTGGTCACGCATGACAGCCTCCGTGTGGCTGACGCGCCGTCGGCGCGCGCATTATAGCATCGGGCGTTCGTTGAGCCGGCGCAGGACGCACCCGCCCGCGCGCGCTTCCAGCACGCTGAGCGCGCCGTAATCCTGCCCGAACGCCAGCAGGCGGCCCGGCGGCACGCCGAGCGCCCGGCACAGCAGCGCGCGGTTGGTGCCGCCGTGCGCCACGATGGCGATCGGCTGCCCCGCGTGCGCCGTGACGAGCGCGTCGAAGGCCGGCGCCACCCGCGCCATCAAGTCGGGCACGCTCTCGCCCTCGGGAAAGGGGAACTCCCCCACGCGGTTCATCCAGTCGGCGAAGGCCGCCGGCTCGCGTGCCTGGATCTCGGCGGCGCTCAGCCCCTCCCATCGCCCCATGGCCATCTCGCGCAGGGCCGGGACGATGGTCGGCGCCAGGCCGTGGGGGGCGCCGATGATCTCCGCGCTGCGCCGGGCGCGGGCCAGGTCGCTCGAGAACACGGCGGCGAGGGCGGCGCCCCGGAGTCGAGTGCCCTGGGCGGCGCACTGCCGCTCGCCGAGCGGCGACAGCGGCACGTCGAGGTGGCCGATGAACCGCCGCGGCGCGGCGCCCTCGACCTCGCCGTGGCGCAGCAGGTAGATCAGGCCCGGGCGCCCGCCCACGCGATCACCGCGAGCAGGACCGACAGCTCGGCGACCTCGACCACCGCGCCGAACACGTCGCCGGTCAGCCCGCCGATCCGTCCGGCGACGAAGCGGGCGGCGGCGACCGCCGCCGCCCATCCCACCGCCGTCGCCGCCACCCCCATCACGCCCAGCGCCCCCAGCGCGGCCATCAGGGCGAGCGCCGCTGCCAGCATCGCGCCCGTCCTGCCGACCCCCGCCGCGAAGGCGGCCCCCTGGCCATCGACCCGCGCCGGAGGAAACAGCCGCGCCAGCAGCGGCGGCGCGGCCCGCGCGATCGCCGGCGCGGCCAGCAGCACGCGCCAGCGCACCGCCGGGTGCAGCTCGGCCACCGCCACGATCTCGAGCATGAGGAAGAGAATGAGGCCGACCGCGCCGAACGTGCCGATGCGGCTGTCCCGCATGATGGCCAGCCGGTGCTCGCGGTCGCGGCCGACCAGCCCGTCCAGGCAATCGGCGAGACCGTCCAGGTGCAGGCCGCCGGTCAGGAGCTTCCACGCCGTCACGACGAGGAGGGCGCGGAGGAGCGACGGGAACAGCCGCGCCGCCACCACGTCGACGACGACGAGCGCCAGACCGATCGCCGCCCCCACGACCGGAAACCACGCGGCCGCCTGGCCGAGCCGGTCCAGCGCCGCATGGCGGCGGCCCGGGAGCGGCAGGATCGTCAGGTAGCGGGCGGCGAGGACGAGCCCCGACACGCGGGCGATGCTATCACCGAATTTGACAGCGGCCCGCCCGGCGGCGAAAATGTTTTCACCAGGCGCGATTCCTTTCACGGCGAGGTCTCCGCATGAGCGTCAGCCGCATCGCCGAGCAGTGGGTCGAAAGCGCCGCCGGGCTCACCCGGCCCTCCCGCGTCGTCTGGTGCGACGGCTCCAAGGCCGAGTACGACGCCATGATCGAGGCGATGCTGCAGGACGGCACGCTCTCGCCGCTCAACGCCCGGACCTATCCGAACTGCTACCTGCACCGCAGCCATCCCCAGGACGTCGCCCGCACCGAGCAGCTGACGTTCATCTGCACGCGCGAGCGCGACGACGCCGGCCCCACCAACAACTGGACGTCGCCCGCCGACGCCAAGGGCAAGGCGGGGCCTTACCTGCGCGGCGCCATGCAGGGGCGCCCGATGTACGTCATCCCGTACCTGATGGGCCCGGCCGGCTCGGCGATGAGCCGGGTCGGCATCATGGTCACCGACAGCGCGTACGTCGTCGCCAGCATGCACATCATGACGCGCGTGGGCCAGGTGGCGCTGCAGGCCATGCGCGCCGACGACGACTTCATCGCCGGCCTGCACGCGCTCGGCGACCTCTCGCCCGACCGCCGCCTGATCCTGCACTTCCCCGAAGAGAAGCTCATCTGGAGCGTGGGCTCGGGTTACGGCGGCAACGCGCTCCTCGGCAAGAAGTGCCACGCGCTCCGCCTGGGCTCCTGGCAGGCGCGCCAGGAGGGCTGGCTGGCCGAGCACATGCTGATCATCGGCGTCGAGGACCCGCAGGGCCGGGTGACGTACCTGGCCGCCGCGATGCCCAGCGCCTCCGGCAAGACCAACCTCGCCATGGTCGAATCGCGCCTGCCCGGCTGGCGCGTGTGGACGGTGGGCGACGACATCGCGTGGATGCACGTCGATGCCGAGGGTCAGCTGCGGGCGATCAACCCCGAGGCCGGCTTCTTCGGCGTGGCGCCCAACACCAGCCCCAAGACGAACCCGAACGCGACCCGGATGGTCCGCTCCAACACGATCTTCACGAACGTGGCCGTGACGCCCGCCGGCGATCCGTGGTGGGAAGGCCTCACCCCGGAGCCGCCGGCCGGGCTCGTGGACTGGCTGGGCCATCTGTGGAAGCCCGGCACGCCGGCCGCCCACCCCAATTCGCGCTTCACCGTCCCCGTCCACCAGTGCCCCTCGGTCTCGCCGAACTGGGAAGACCCGCAGGGCGTACCGATCGCGGGGTTGATCTTCGGCTCCCGGCGCACCCAGGTGATCCCGCTCGTCTTCGAGGCGTTCGACTGGAACCACGGCGTGTTCCTGGGCTCGGCCATGAGCACCGAGACGACCGCCGCGATCACCGGCAAGGTCGGCGTGGTGCGGCGCGACCCGATGGCCATGATCCCCTTCTGCGGCTACAACATGGCCGACTACTTCGCCCACTGGCTGTCGATGCAGCCGCGTCTGGCGAAGCCCCCGCGTATCTTCCGCGTGAACTGGTTCCGCCGCGACGCCGACGGCAAGTTCCTGTGGCCCGGCTACGGCGACAACGTGCGCATCCTGAAGTGGATGGTCGAGCGCATCCGCGGCGGCGGCGGCGCCAGCGAGACGCCGATCGGCCTCGTGCCCGCCGACGGCGCGCTCGACCTCGCCGGGCTCGACCTCACCCCCGGGCAGATGCGCGAGGCGCTCCGCTGCGACGCCGGCGAGTGGCTGGCCGCCCTGGCCGACCTCGGTGAGTTCTACGACTCGTTCGGCTCCCGCCTGCCGGCCACGATCGCCCGGCAGCTGACGGACACGCGGCGGAAGTTCGGCGGCTGAGCGGTCGGCGGCGGCGTTCCCCGTCCCAGTTCTCGACCACTTCCGCAACGACCTGGTGCGGGGCGTGGGCGCCGGAGCAACCGGCGCCCACGTCCTGCCGCTCCGCTGAGCGTATCCAATGAGCGTATCCAATCCGAGGCGCTGGCGGGCCGCCCAGGCGGTACTATCTTCGCGAGGAGGTGGGTGCATGGCGGTCCTTCCCCGTGCGCGCCGCTTCACCGTGGCGGAGTACGAGCGCATGGTGGAAGCGGGCGTCTTCCGCTCCAGCGATCGCGTCGGGCTGATCGAGGGCGAGATCATCGAAATGACGCCGATCGGCGATCCTCACGCCAGCGTGGTGGATCGGCTCGCCATGTTGATGTCCCGCCTCGTGGGTCACCGCGCGATCGTCAGGATGCAGGGGCCTGTGCGCTTCATCCGCCTCCACTCCCGACCTCAGCCCGACCTCGTCCTGCTCGCGCCCCGTGCCGACTACGACGCGGGCGGCGCGCCGGGAACCCGGGAGATCTTCCTGCTCATCGAGGTGATGGACACCTCCGTCGAGTACGACCGCCGCCGCAAGACCCCGCTCTACGCGCGGGCCCGCGTTCCCGAGGTGTGGCTCGTGGACATCCCGGCCGGCGTGGTGGACGTCCATCGCAACCCCGGCGAGGGCGGCTACCGCAACGCGCGGACCGTCACCCGGGGCGAAACGCTGAGGCCGCAGGCGTTTTCAGACGTCACTCTCAGCGTCGACGACATCCTCGGCTGATCGCCTGGGGATGCTCGATCTCTTTGCCGAGCTGCGGCGCGTCGTCGAGGCCCTCGACGCCGCCGGCGTCCCCTACGCGCTGGTCGGCGGGCTCGCCGTGTCGATCTACGCGACGCCACGCGCCACCGAGGACATCGACCTGCTCATCGCCCCCGACGACTTGCCGAAGGCGACCGCGGCCCTGCAGGAGATCGGTTTCCGCGCGGCCGGACGGCCGATGCGCGTCGCCGCCGGGCGGCTCGAGATCCAGCGCCTGACCAGGATCGAAGGCGCCGATCTCCTGCCGCTGGATCTGCTGACGCCGCTGGACCCCGAGCTGGCGCGAGCGGTGTCGGATCGCACGACGCCGGCGATCGAGGGGCGGCGGCTGTCCGTGATCGGCCTGGCCGGCCTCCGCGCCCTCAAACGGCTCCGAGGCTCGACCCTCGATCGCGCGGATCTGGAGGCTCTCGGCGACGAGTGAGCACGCAACCGGCGGACGTCGAGTCGAGACTCCGCCGAGCCGCGGCGTTGCGTACACTGTGCCGCCGGCTTCCGCACCTGCCGACGCCCGCCGAAGAGGCCTGGCTTCGCCGCTACGAGGAGCTGCGCAGCTCACCGCACGAGGCCACCCTGCAGGACACGCAGGCCGTCGTCGCCGGCTGGGAGGCGCTGTGGCGTTCCGGGGCCCCGGCCGGCATCCTGGAGGTGGCCCGAGCGTTGCCCCCGGAACTGGTGGCCGGGAACCGCCGGCTCCAGTCACTGCTCGTCGCGGCGCAGACCGCGACCGGCCGCGCTCGAACGGGATAGCCGGCGTCACGCCAGATCGAGGGGCCCCCTACACCGGGAACACAGCGTTGCGGCGGGCGGGGAACTCGTGGGCCTTGCTCGCGGCGTAGGCCAGGCGCTTGCTGAGCTCGTCGCGCAAGGCGGAGCCGGCGACGATATCGTCGACGAGCATCTCGGAGGCGAGCTTGTAGATGTCCACGTCCTGGGCATACTCATCGCGCCGGGCCTTCACGTAGGCCGCCCGCTCGCTCTCCGGCAGCTCCATGATCTTGTTGTAGTACACGGCGTTGACGGCCGGCTCCGGCCCCATGATCGCGATCCGGCCCTGCGGCAGCGCCAGCGTCGCGTCGGGCTCGAAGGCCGGCCCGCACATCGCGTAGAGGCCGGCGCCGTAGCACTTGCGCACGATCACGCAGAACTTCGGCACGGTCGCCTGCGAGGTGGCGAAGACCATCTTGGCGCCGTGGCGGATGATGCCCTGGCGCTCGACCTTGGTGCCCACCATGAAGCCGGCGACGTCCGAGAGGTAGATCAGCGGGACATTGAAGGCGTTGCACAGCCAGATGAAGCGCGCCGCCTTGTCGGAGGAGTCCACCATCAGCACGCCGCCCTTGACCTTGGGCTGGTTGGCGACGATGCCGACGACCCGGCCGCCCAGACGGGCCAGGCCCACGATGATCTCGCCGGCGAACCGGCGCTTGACCTCGAACCAGGAGCCGGCGTCGATCAGCCGGTCGATCACCTCGTACATGTCGAACCACTTGCGCTGGTCATAGGGGACGATCGCGTCGATCGAGCGGCCGGGCCTCGGCTCGGCGGCCGGCCGCGCCGCCGGCGTCTCGCGATACGAGGACGGCATGTAGGAGAGGTAGCGCTTGGCCAGCTCGATGGCCTCCTCGTCGGACTCCGCCAGCACGTCACCGCAGCCGGAAACCTCCGTGTGCATGCGGGCGCCGCCCAGCTCCTCCAGTGTCGTCTTCTCGCCGATCGCCATCTCGACCATGCGGGGGCTGCCCACGTAGAGCGAGGCCTTGCCATCCACCATGATGACGAGGTCGGTCAGCGCCGGCAGGTAGGCCGAGCCGGCCGGCGAGGGCCCGAACAGGATGCAGACCTGGGGCACCACGCCGGAGAGCTGGACCTCGTTGTAGAAGATGCGCCCGGCGTGGAAGCGCCCGGGGAAGATCTTGATCTGCTCGGAGATGCGCCCGCCGGCGGCGTCGACGAGATAGAGCATCGGCACGCGCAGCCGCGCCGCCTTCTCCTGGATGCGGACGATCTTGAGGACCGTCTTCTCCCCCCAGGAGCCGGCCTTCACCGTGTAATCGTTGGCCATGATGCACACGGTCCGGCCCCCGACCTGCCCCACCCCGGTCACGACGCCATCGGCCGGCGTGTCGGCCTCCTGGTTGCGCGCGAAGGCCCAGTCCTCCTGGAACTCGCTGCCGGGGTCGAGCAGGAGCTTGAGGCGGTCACGAACGAACAGCTTGCCCTCCGCCCGCAGCTTCTCCCGATACTTGACGTGGCCCTGCTCGATGCGCGCGCGCTCCTGATGGTAGCGGTCCTCGCCCTGGCTCATGGCGGATCTATTATAGTGAAGCGTCACGGGGAGGCGGCGATGACCGACCAGGAGGCGGCGGCGCTCGGGGCGGCGGCCCTCGCGGAGGTGAAGCCGGGACACGTCGTGGGCCTGGGCACCGGCCAGGCGGCGACGGCGTTCATCCACGCCCTGGGCAAGGCCGTGAAGGAAGGGCTGCGGGTGACCGGCGTGCCGACCTCGGAGGCCTCCGCGACCCTCGCGCGCACCCTCGGCATCCCGCTGCTCGACGAGCCGGTGGCCCTCGACGTCGCCGTCGACGGCGCCGACGAGGTCGACCCCCGGCTGGACCTCGTCAAGGGCTACGGCGGCGCGCTGGTCCGCGAAAAGATCGTGGCGGCCGCCGCCCGGCGCTTCATCGTTCTCGTCGGCGGCGACAAGCTCGTGACGACCCTGGGCGCGCGCGGCCGGCTGCCCGTCGAGGTCGTCCCCTTCGCCGCGCCCTTCTGCCGCCGCCGCCTCACCGAGCTGGGCTACCCGTCCACCCTGCGATCCAGGGACGGCACGCCGGTCGTCACCGACAACGCCAACCTGATCCTCGACGTCGCCGTCAAGGCCATCACCGACCCGGGACACACCGACCGGACGCTCCGCGAGATCCCGGGGATCGTCGGCACCGGCCTCTTTGTGGACATGACGCACACCGTGCTCGTGTGGGAAGACGGGCGCGCCAGGACTCTGACGAAAGGGCGCTGAGGGGTCGGGGGATCCTGCGAGGATCTCCTCCCCGGGGAGGCAACATCGTGAGCACGGTGACTGGATCGCTGACACGCCGGCCCGCCTGGCAGGCGCTGCAGACGCACTACCAGCAGCTGAAGGACGTGCATCTGCGCACGCTGTTCGCGCAGGATCCCCGGCGGGGCGAGCGGCTGACGGCCGAGGGCGCCGGGCTGTTCCTCGACTACTCCAAGAACCGCGTCACCGACGAGACGCTGCGCCTGCTCCAGGCGCTGGCGGCCGACGCCGGCGTGGCCGCCCGGCGCGACGCGATGTTGCGCGGCGACAAGATCAACGTCACCGAGAAGCGCGCCGTGCTGCACGTGGCCCTGCGGGCGCCGCGCGGAAGCTCCATCGTCGTCGACGGCGAGAACGTGGTGCCCCCCGTCCACGCCGTCCTCGACAGGATGAGCGATTTCGCCAACCGCGTCCGCGGCGGCGTCTGGAAGGGCCACACCGGCAAGCGCATCCGCACCATCGTCAACATCGGGATCGGCGGCTCCGACCTCGGCCCGGTGATGGCCTACGACGCGCTCCGGCCCTCCACCGACCGCGGCCTGGCCGTGCGCTTCGTCTCCAACGTCGATCCCGCCGACTTCGTGGAGGCGACCTCCGACCTCGAGGCGGCCGAGACGCTGTTCGTCGTCGCCTCCAAGACCTTCACGACGCTGGAGACGCTCACCAACGCCCGGGCCGCCCGCGCGTGGTCGCTGGCGACGCTCAAGGACGACGCGGCCGTCGCCAAGCACTTCGTGGCCGTCTCCACCAACGCGGCCGAGGTCGCGAAGTTCGGCATCGATACCGCCAACATGTTCGAGTTCTGGGACTGGGTCGGCGGGCGTTACTCCTACGACTCGGCCATCGGACTGGCGCTCATGGTGGCGATTGGGCCGGACAACTTCCGCGCGATGCTGGGCGGCTTCCACGCGATGGACGAGCACTTCCGCACCGCGCCCTTCGAGAAGAACCTGCCCGTCCTGCTCGGCCTGCTCGGCATCTGGTACAACGACTTCTTCGGCGCCGAGACGCACGCCGTGCTGCCCTACAGCCACTACCTCGGCCGGTTCTCGGCCTATCTCCAGCAGCTCGACATGGAGTCGGACGGCAAGTCGGTCGACCTGGACGGCCGCCGCGTCGACTACCAGACCGGCCCCATCGTGTGGGGCACCCCCGGCACCAACGGCCAGCACGCCTACTACCAGCTCATCCACCAGGGCACCAAGCTCATCCCCGCCGACTTCATCGGCTTCAACCGGACCAGCACCGCCATGCGCGAGCAGCACGACCAGCTCATGGCCAACTTCTTCGCCCAGACCGAGGCCCTCGCCCTCGGCAAGACCGCCGAGGAGGTCGCGGCAGAGGGCGTCCCCGACTTCCAGATCCCCCACCGCACCTTCGAGGGCAATCGTCCGACGAACACGATCCTGGCCGACCGCCTCACCCCCGCCACCCTCGGTGCCCTCGTCGCCCTCTACGAGCACAAAGTCTTCGTCCAGGGCACCATCTGGCGCATCAACTCCTTCGACCAGTGGGGCGTCGAGCTGGGCAAGGCCCTCGCCAACCGCATCATCCCCGAGCTGGCCAGCCCGTCCGACCCCACGCTCTCGCACGACAGCTCCACCAACGCCCTCATCCGCCGCTACCGAAAGTCCCGCAGCTGATCAGCCGCTGATTCCCGTGTCGGCGCAGCCGACACGCAGGGGAGGTCCGGAGGGGGCCGTTGGCCCCCTCCGTTCTTTTCCTTCCGAAACCCGCGAGGGAGCCCGAGCGGCGAGAGTGGTGCAGATGCGAGTCAACGAAGCAGATGCGCCGCTATCGCCGCTCGGGCGTGGTCCGGGGGTTCGCGTTGGCCCACACGATGATGATCAACACCCCGTCCCCGTACCGCGGCCCCCCGATCACCGCCGGGCTGCCGCGCGCGGCGCGGATCTCCGTCACCAGCTCCGTCACCGGCCCGCGCACGAGCTTCACCCGCATGCGCACCGTGTCGCCGGCGACCGACTCCGGCAGCAGGTGCAACCACCGCTCCCCCGGCACCGACCAGCTCTGCATCGTGCCCACCGGCACCTCGATCCGGTAGCGCTCCAGCGAGTAGTACTCGCGATAGCGGAAGAGCTGGCGCAGCTTCGGGATGAACGCTTCGAGGCGCTCGTCGTGTTCGGGCGGGGCCAGCCGCACGTGCTGCGGGGGGGGACCGTCGGCGCCCAGGAGCACACGGGCGCCGAACCGCACCACCTGGGCCTCGGCCCTCGCCGGCGCGGCGGCCAGCACCGCGAACAGCGCGCCGACGGCGGCCAGCAGGACCAGCAGCGGTCCCAGCGCGTCGCGCAGGCGCTTGCGGGCGTTGTGCAGGCGCGACATGACGGTCCCCATGGGGATGTCGAGCGTGTCGGCGATCTCGCGGTACGAGAGCCCCTCGAGGTCACTCAGCATGATGATCGTCCGATGGTCCTCCGAGAGCGTGTCGAGGGCCCGCACGATCTTCCCGCGCTGCTCGCGCCGGGCGGCGGCGGCGTCGGGCGCCTCGTCGCCCGGATTCTGATCGGACAGCACACGATCCCAGTCCTCCTCGGGCACCCGCTCCGTCCCGAAGGCCCGGCCCTGGGCGCCGCGCGAGCGCGCCTTGTCGGCCGCCACGTTCATGACGATGCGGTACAGCCACGTGTAGAACGCGGACTGCCCGCGGAACGACGGCAGCGCCTGGTAGGCGCGAATGAAGGCCTCCTGGGCCACGTCCCACGCCTCCTCACGGTCGCGCAGGGTGTTGTAGGCCAGGCGCCAGACGCGCTGGCGGTACTTCTCGACGAGCGGCTCGAAGGCCGCCACGTCCCCGGCGCGACAGCGCTGAATGAGGGCGGCGTCGTCGGTGTCCACGGACCTCCCGGCTTCTCGACCCCGCCCGTCACACCGGTTAGACGCCGGCCCGCCCGCGCTGATTCACGCGCGCGCGGCCACGCGGGTGGCCCGCCGCCAGCAAGGCGTCGAGGGCCAGCAGGTAGCTCTGGGGGCCGAAGCCGGCGATCTGCCCGCGCGCCACGCCGGCGATGACCGAGTGACGGCGGAACTCCTCGCGGCCGTGGATATTGGAGAGGTGGACTTCCACGACCGGCACCGTGATCGCGGCGACGGCATCCCGCAGTGCGATCGAGTAGTGGGTCAGGGCGCCCGGGTTCAGCACCACCCCGACGAACCCCTCGCGAGCGGCCGCCTGCAGCCAGCCGATGAGCTCGCCCTCGACATTCGACTGCCGGCACTCCACTCGAATGCCGCGCCGCCGCCCATGCTCGCGAATCAGCCGGTCGACCTCGGGCAGCGTCGTGCGTCCGTACACCGCCGGTTCTCGCGTGCCGAGCAGATTGAGATTGGGACCGTGCAGGACGAGCGCCGATCGGGCGGGCATCGCGCCCAGAATAGCACCCGGCGCTTTACCGGAGCGCAACGCGTAGGGCCCGCCGGAGATGGGGCCACCTCGAGGCCCGAGCGGATCATCGAGGCGCGTCCCGGCTCCGCCGGGGCGCGACGAGCATGAGGGGGGTTTGGGGGGCCATCGGGGCCCCCCATGTAATCAATGCGTTACGAAGGCCGAGAGCAGCCAGTCGGCGAGGACGAAGAAGAGCAGCCCGGCGAAGACGGTCCACGCCAGCGCCGGCCCCCCCTCGCGGTTGACCTCCGGGATGAGGTCGGAGGCGGCGATGTAGATGGTCACGCCGGCCGACAGCGCCAGCGCGTAGCCGACGTGCCGCTCGGCGATCAGCCCGGTGAGCACGGCCCCGGCCAGCGTGAGGATCCCGAGGGCGGCGCCGGCGGCGATCGCCGCCGCCCGCGAGTAACCGCCGGCCAGCATGATCGAGGCGATCGTGAACCCCTCGGGAACCTTGTGGACGACCACGGCCAGGAACAGGACACCGCCCAGCGTCGGGCTCACCATGAAGCCCGCCGCGATGGCCACGCCGTCGAACAGGGTGTGGACGCCCAGGCCGAGCACCGCCAGCCAGCCGGCCGACGGCCGCACCAGGAGCTCCGGATGCGTCTCTTCGCCGAAGTGGAAGTGCGGGGCGAACGTGTGCTCGAAGAGGTGCACGCCGAAGTAGCCCAGCAGCACGAACAGGAAGGCGTGGGGAACGTGGGTGGCCTCCGGCAGCATGCGCACGAAGGCGGCCGCCAGCATGAAGCCGGCCCCGCCCGCCACGAAGTAGCGCAGGGGGGCGTACTGGCGCTTGTGGGCGCTGGTGACGATGACGGCGCCCACCACGTCGGCGGCGGCGGCGACGGCCGCGAACGCCAGGTATGCTAACATGGCGCGGAGCATAGCATGGTCATTGCCTCTCCCCGCCCTCTGCTGGGCGAGATCCTCGTGCAGGAGGGACTCACCACCCCCGACGTCGTCGATCGCGCGCTCACGCGCGCGCAGACGACCGGCGAACTGCTCGGCGAAGCCCTCATCGCCCTCGGCGCCGTCACCGAGGACGACGTGCTCCGCGCCCTCGCGCTCCAGCAGAACCTGCCCTACGTGTGGCGCGAGGAGCTGCCCTCCTCGGTGCCGGTGCTCAAGAACGTCTCCGCCAAGTACCTGCGCGAGTCGCGCGTGTGCCCGCTCAGCATCGAAGGCAGCGTGCTCACGGTCGCCTCGGCCGATCCGCTCAACCCGATGGTCGCCGACGAGCTGCGACAGGCGACCGGCCTCAGCGTGAAGGTCGTGGTCAGCTCGGTGGCCGGCATCCTGGAGGCCATCGACCGCACCTACGACGGGGCCGCCACCCCGTTGCAGCGCATCGTGGAGGGCATGGACGAGGACGGCGGCGCCGACGGCGACGAGGACGTCAACACCTTGCGGGACATGGCGTTCGAAGCGCCGGTGGTGCGGCTGGTCAACCTGCTCGTCGAGAACGCGATCAGTGCCGAGGCCTCCGACATCCACATCGAGCCGTTCGAGGACACGCTGCGCATCCGCTACCGCGTCGACGGCATCCTCTACGAGCAGGAGTCGCCACCGCGCCGGCTGCAGGCCGCCGTCACCTCCCGCATCAAGATCATGGCCGAGATGAACATCGCCGAGCGCCGGCTGCCCCAGGACGGGCGCATCCGGGTGACGCTGCACGGTCAGCGCGTCGACATCCGGGTCTCCACCATGCCGACCGTGCACGGCGAGTCCATCGTCATGCGGCTGCTGCAGCGGTCCAGCGTGTTCCTCCCCCTCGAGAAGCTCGGCTTCCCGGCCGAGACGCTGAAACGCTTCCAGTCGCTCATCAAGCGCCCGCACGGCATCCTGCTGGTCACCGGCCCCACCGGCTCCGGCAAGACCACCACGCTCTACGCCGCCCTCGACAAGATCAACGTGCCCGGCGTGAAGATCATCACCGTCGAGGACCCGGTCGAGTACCAGCTCAAGGGCGTGAACCAGATTCCCGTGAAGCCCAAGATCGGCCTCAGCTTCGCCCAGGGGCTTCGCCACATCGTCCGCCAGGACCCCGACGTCATCCTGGTCGGCGAGATCCGCGATCTGGAGACGGCCGAGATCGCCATCCAGGCCTCGCTCACCGGCCACCTCGTCTTCTCCACGCTGCACACCAACGACGCGCCGGGCGCCATCACACGCCTGCAAGACATGGGCGTCGAGCCGTACCTGGTCGCGTCGGTGCTGGAGGGCGTGCTGGCCCAGCGCCTCGTGCGCCGGATCTGCCCGTCCTGCCGGGTCCCCGACCCGCCGTCGCAGGCCGACCTCGACGCCCTGGGCGTCAAGGGCGTGGCCGGCGGCGTCCTCTACCGTGGCAAGGGCTGCGACGAGTGCCGCGGGACCGGCTACCGCGGCCGCAGCGGCATCTACGAGATGTTCGTCCTCGACGAGGACGCGCGCAGCCTCATTTTGCGCCGCGCCTCCACCCGCGACATCCGCCAGCACGCGATCCAGCGCGGGATGGTGACGCTGCGCATGGATGGCTGGAAGCGGGCGTGCGAGGGCGTCACCACGGTCGAGGAGATCCTTCGGGTCACGCAGGAAGACGCCTGAGGCATGCCGGTCTTCACGTACCGGGCGGCGGACCGCCGCGGGCAGACCATCGACGGCGTCATGGAAGCGGCCGACGCCCGCGCCGTTGTCGACCGCCTCCGCAAGGAGGCGTACTTCCCCGTCAAGGTCGCGGCCCAGGGCGAGCGCGCGCCGCTGTTCTCGCTGGCCCGCGGCTCCCGCATCCGCCACCGGGAGCTGCTGGCCCTCACCCAGATGCTGGCCACGCTGTTCGAGGCGGGGCTGCCCCTCGACCGCGCCCTGTCCATCCTGGAGGAGCTGGCGCCCTCCCCGCGGGTGCGGACGATCGTCACCGACCTGCTGCGCAGCGTCCGCGGCGGCGCCTCGCTCAGCGAGGCGCTGGCCAAGCACCACCCGCGCCCGTTCTCCCGCCTGTACATCAACATGGTCCGGGCCGGCGAGAAGGGCGGCGTCCTGGAAGTCTCGCTGCGCCGCCTCGCCGAATTCCTGGAGGCCCGGGCGGCGTTCAACGAGGCGGTCGTCTCCGCGCTGGCGTACCCGCTGGTCATCACCACGGTCGGCGCCGCCGCCATCGTGTTCCTCATGACGTTCGTCATTCCGCGCTTCGCCACCATTTTCGACGACCTCGGCCAGGCCATCCCGCTGCCGACGCAGATCCTCCTGTCGGTCAGCGCGGGCCTGCAGAGCTACTGGTGGGTCGGCGCCACGCTGGCCCTCGCCGCCGTGCTCGCCTGGCGGATCTGGACCGGCACGCCGCAGGGCCGCGCGAGCTGGGACCAGCTCGTGCTGCGCCTGCCGCTGGCCGGCCCGCTGGCGCTGAAGGTGGAGACGGCCCGCTTCGCGCGCACGCTGGGCACGATGCTCAAGAGCGGGGTGCCGGTGCTGGGCGCGATGGCCGTGGTCGGCGACATGATGTCCAACCAGTCGGTCGGCGGCGGCGTCGCCCGGGTGGCGGAGGGAGTGAAGCGAGGCACGACCATCGCGGCCGGGATGCGCGAGCACACCGCGTTTCCCGCGCTGGCGGTGCACATGGTGCGGGTCGGCGAGGAGACGGGCCGGCTGGAGGAGATGCTGCTCAAGGTCGCCGACACCTTCGAGAGCGATGTCCGCACGGAGCTCAAGCGCGTGCTCGGGTTGCTCGAGCCCGCCATCATCCTGGCTATGGGGGTCCTCGTGGCGTTCATCGTCGTGGCAATGCTGCTCGCGATCTTCTCGATCAACGAGATCCCGCTGTGACGCGGTGGCTGCGCGACCAGCGCGGATTCACGCTCATCGAGCTTCTCGTCGTCATCATCGTCCTCGGGCTGCTGGTGGGCCTCGTGGGCCCGCGCCTGTTCGGGCGGGTCGGCCAGTCCAAGCAGGCCGCCGCCAAGGCGCAGATCGAGCTGCTCGGGGCCGGGCTCGACCAGTTCCGGCTGGACGTCGGGTCGTACCCCAACACCTCCCACGGGCTCGACGCCCTCCAGAAGAACCCGGGCGTGCAGAACTGGAACGGGCCCTACCTCAAGAAGTCGGCGCCGAAGGACCCGTGGGGCAATCCGTACAAGTACCGGGCGCCCGGGCAGCACGGCGAGTACGACCTCTGGTCGGAGGGGGCCGACGGCTCCCCCGGCGGCGAGGGCGAGAACAGCGACATCGTGTCATGGGACACCGGGCAGAGCTGACCGACCGTCGCGGCTTCACGCTCCTCGAGCTGGTCGTCACGCTGTCCGTCCTCGCCCTGGCCGTGGGCCTGGCCGTTCCGACCATCGCCCGCTCCACCGATGCGATCCGGGTGCGGGCCGACGTGGCCGGCTTCTCGGCACTGCTGCGGCACGCCCGCGAGCGGGCGATCGTGACCCGCACGAGCCAGGCGGTCGTCGTCGACCCCGCCGGCCGGCGTATCAACCTCGTCGCCGGGGGGCCCGAGGGCGACGTGCGGGAGAGCCGGGCGCTGCCCGAGCGGCTCACCGTCGAGGCCCACCCGCCGCCAGCGCTCGTCGTGCGGTTCGAGCCCCAGGGCGGCTCCAGCGGCGGCGATTTCCGCCTCTCGTCGAGGGGGGTGGTCTATCGGGTCACCGTCGACGCGCTCACCGGACGCGTGCGGAGCGGCCGCCAGTGAGCCGGCCGGGCGGGTTCACGCTCGTCGAGGTGCTGGTGGCCTTCGCGGTGCTCAGCCTCACCGTGGTGGTCGCCGTCCAGGGCTTCGCCCAGGGGCTGCGCCTGCTCAAGCTCTCCGGCGACCACCAGCATGCCATCCTCATCGCCGACCAGAAGGCGCGCGAGATCGTCGTCCCCAAGGAAGGCCGCGAGGAAGGCACCGAGGGCGCCTTCGCGTGGGCGCGCACGACCCGGCCGCTTCCCGCCCCCGAGCTGGAGGTGCCGGGTCGGGCGCCCCGCTGGCACGTGTACGAGATCGACGTCCAGGTGGCCTGGGGCGAGGGCCGCCGCGCGGTCGGCATCACCACGCTGCGCACGATCTCCGACGCCGAACAGCAGGAGGCGGCGCGCCGATGAGCCGCTCGGCCCGGAGCGAGCGCGGGTTCACGCTGGTCGAGTTGCTCATCGCCCTGGCGATCGTCGGGGCGCTGGTGGCGATCGCCTTCGGGGGGCTGCGGGTGGCGGTGACGTCGTGGCGGCAGGGCGAGGACCGCGCCGAGGCCCACCAGCACGTGCGCAGCGTCGCGCTCACGCTGGCCCGGGCGGTCTCGGCCGCGTATCCGTACCGCGCCTCCCGCGGCCTCGCGCCGGAGCCGGTGGTCCTGTTCGCGGGGACCGAGACGCGGCTGGAGTTCGTGACCCAGGCCGCGCCCTTCCCGGCCGCGATCCCCATCGCCTTCACCGCCGTGGTCCTGAGCTTCGACGACGGCGGCGAGCCGGGCCTGGTCGTCCGCCAGCAGGCGCTGCCCAACCGCGAGCCCTTCAGCGAGGCGACGATCGTCTACCGCGACCGCAGCGTCACCACGCTCAAGCTCGCGTACCTGGACGAGGGCGGCGCCTGGACCGATGCCTGGGACGGCGCCGAGGTCAAGGCGACGCCCCGCGCGGTCAAGGTCACCGTCGCCACCTCGCTCAACGGCCGGACCGAGGCGCTGCCGCCGCTGACCGTCGCGCTGCGGACGGCGCCGCCGCCGCAATGAGCGCGTCGCGCGCCGGCGCCGGTGAGCGGGGCTTCGCGCTCGTGGCGGTGCTGCTGGTGCTGGCCTTCGTGGCCGTCATCGGCGCCGAGTTCGCATACTCGATGCGCCTGGAGGCCACCGCCGCGCGCGTGTACAAGGAGACGCTGATCGCCACCCACCTGGCCGAGGCCGGGCTGGAGCAGGCGATCCGCGAGATCGCCGCCGACTTCAGTTCCGTGGGGGTCGGCGACGACAAGAACGCCGACGCCGACGCCGCGTGTCCGCTCGTCTTCTACGGCCCCAACCGGGCCGCCCTCGAGCGCCTGCCCCACCGGAACGTGACGCTGGGGGGCGGCCAGTTCACGTACTGCATCAGCGACGAGGAAGCGCGGCTCAACCTCAACACGTCGCCGCCGGACCGGGTGGCGCGCCTGCTGGAGGCCGTCGGCATCGAGCGTGAGGACCGCGACACGATCGTGGCGAGCCTGCAGGACTGGCGCGATCCCAACGAGGAATACCGCCTCAACGGCGCCGAGAGCGAGGACACCTACCTCAAGCTGCCGGTGCCCTACCGCTCGAAGAACGGCAACCTCGACTCGCTCGCCGAGCTGATCCAGGTCAAGGGCGTGACGGCGAAGCTGCTCGACGGCCAGGAAGGCCGGCCGGGACTGGCCGCCCTGGTCACCGTGAAGACGCCCGGCCAGATCAACGTCAACACGGCCGGCCGTGAGGTGCTCCGGGCACTCGGCCTCTCGGACGCCGAGTTCACCGAGATCCAGCAGTCGCGCCGGCAGATCCCCTACCCCTCCGTGGGCCGATTCGGCGGACGGGGACTGACGGTCACCAGCCGGACGTTCCGCATCGAGGCCGAGGGACTCGTGGACGGGCAGGTCCGCGCGCGCCTCACCGCGATCGTGCAGAAGCGCCCGGGCGCCGGCGGCGACAGCGTCGCGGTCCTCGAGTGGTCCGGTGTGCGTTGAGCGTCGGTTTCTCTAGGTGCTGCGCGGGTTTACCCAGTAATCTTCTGCCATGAGGTTGTTCGCCATGAAGCTCTCCCGGGTGCGCCTGGGCGTCGTCCTGCTGACGGACCGGCTTGCCGTCGCAGCACTCGACGGCGAGCGGGTGGAGATGTTCACCATCGTCGCCGAGAATCCCGCCGCCGCGATGCGGGAGGAGTTGACCAATCGCGGGCTCGCGCCTCGCACGGTGGCGCTGGCGCTGGCGCGGACCACGGTGTTCGTGCGGCCGATGGAGCTGCCCGCGGTGGGCGGCGACATGCGTGAGATGGTCCGGCTCAACCTCGACGGGCATCTGCCCTTCGCAGCCGACGACACCGCGTTCGACTTCGTGCCGCTGGCCGGCGACCCCGAAGGGGCCCGGCGCGAGGAAGCGCTGCATCGCCTGCTCGTCGTCGCCGCCGAGCCGCGCGTCGTCGAGGCGGCGCTGCGAATCGCCGCCGAGGCGCGTTTGCGGCCGGTCTCGCTCACGGTGGCCGCGCACGACCTGGTGGCCCTCGTCCGCCCCGAGCGCGGCCGGCGGGTGGTGTGGGTGCATCGCACGGGCGCCACGACCGACGTGCTCTGCCTGCTCGGCCCCGCCGTGGTGCTCAGCCGCTCGGTCCCGGCGGCCGACGACGCCGACGTGGCGGAGGAGATCGGGCGCTCGCTGGCGGTGGTGCGGTGGCGGGGCTGCGACGCGATCTGGGTCTCGGGCGATCTCTCGCCCGACGCGCCCGGGCTCGCCTCGCTGGGCGCGCCCGCCGGCCCGCCGCCCTACACCTCGCGGGCGCGAGCCCGGTTGGCCGAGCTGACCGGCGACGACCGCGGTGGGCAGGAGCTGGCGCTGGCCGTCGCCACGGCGCGGCGCGGACGCCCGCTGGACCTGCTGCCGTCCAGCGTCCGTCCTCGCCGGCTCACCCGCGCCCAGGGCCTCACCCTCGGCCTGGCCACCGCGACGGCGCTGCTGCTGGTGGCGGCCCTGCTGGTGCCGGGCTATCGAGAACAGCGCCACCTCGACCGGATCAACGCCGAGGTCGCGCGCCTCGATCCCCAGGTGCGCGCCACCGAACAGGTGGTGCGCGAGCTCGAGCGCAAGCGCACGCTGCTGGCGACCATCACCGGCCTCGAGGCCGGGGCCATCCGCCCGCTGCCCGTGCTCCGCGAGCTGACCGACCTGCTGCCCAACGACACGTGGCTCACCACGGTCTCGCTCGACGCCAAGGGCGTCGAGCTGACCGGCCAGGCGGCGGCGGCGAGCACGCTGATTCCGCTGCTCGAGAACTCATCGCGCCTCGAGCGCGTCGAGTTCTCGTCGCCGGTCACCCGCGGCCGCGACAAGGAGCAGTTCAGGATCCGCGCCTCCTGGGAAGGTACGGCCCCCCGGTCGAAGCCGGCCACGGCGCCCTTGTCGCCGGCCGGCGGAGCGTCCCGCTCATGATCGGCTCGCTGTCGGGCCGCGAGCGGCGGTTCGTGCTGCTGGGCGGGCTCGGCCTGGCGCTCGTCCTCGGCTGGACGTTCATCGTCCAGCCCCTGGCCGAACGCCAGCGGCTCACGGCCGAGCTGGTGCCGAGCCGCTCGCAGGTGCTGGCCCGCCGGCTCGACTTGCTCGCCCGCCAGGAGGCCATCGCCAAGGAGCTGGAGGCGATCAACGCCGACCTCGAGCGTGCCTCGGCGAGGTTCCTGGCCGAGGCGGCGCCCGCGGTCGCCGCCTCCGAGCTGCAGAAGCTCACCAAGGAGATGGCGGCCCAGGCCGACACCGAGGTCCGCAGCGAGCGCATCCTGCCCACCGTGGAGCGGGGCGAGCTGCTGGAAATCCCCGTGGAAATCGCAGTTTCGGGCGAGATCCGTCAGCTCGTGGATCTGCTCACCCGACTGGAGGGTTCGCAGAAATTGTTGACGGTTCAAGACTTGCGCGTGAGAGTAGTGAACGTCAGCCAGCCGAAGGAGTTGCTCGTGACGCTGACCGTGTCCGGGTTCATCCTGCCCGGAAAGCCGAAAGCATGATGCCCAAGAAGCTACTGATCATCAACGCGCTCTTGCTCACGATTGCGGCCGGCAGCGTCGTGTTCATCGTCCGGCAGCTGATGGCTCCCCTGCCGATGCCGCCGGCCGCGCGCCGTCCGCCCCCGACCGCCCCGGCCCCGGTGGCCGAGGAGCCGCGGTCGCCGGTCTCCGGCGCCTACGCCACGGTCGCCGCGCGCAACCTCTTCAGCCCGACACGGACGGAGGCACCCCCCACGGCCACGGCCGCCGCCGCCTCGCCCGCGGGAAAGCCGAACCTGTACGGCGTCGTCCTCCGCGAGGGCGCGCCGATCGCGTACCTGGAGGATCCGGCGACGAAGCGCGTGGCGGCCTATCGGGTCGGCGACAACGTGGGCGGAGGCACCGTGCAGACCATCCGCGCGGATAGCGTCGTCATCAACCGGCCGGACGGGCAGCTCGACGTCAGGCTGCGCGATCCTTCGCGGCCACGGCCGACCCCCATCCCGGCTGCCGCGGTCGCCCCCGGAGCCCGGCCGGCGCAGCCGGTCGGCGCCCAGCCGGCCCTGCCGGGCGTGATCCCGCCGGCTGCAGCGGCCGCCCCGCCGCCCGGTCAGGTCATGCCCCAGCCGGGAGTCGTCCCGCCGTCCGGTCAGGCGGGGCAGCCCGTCATGCCGTCGGTCATCCCGGGCCGCCGGCCGCTGCCACCGAATCTCTTGCGACGCCTCCCGCAAGGGCTGCCTCCCAATGCGCCGCAGCAATGATGTAAGGCGCAGCATCACCGCCGTTGTCATCCTTGCCTTCGCGAGCGGGTGCGCGACGCCGCCGAAGGCGCCGCAGATCAGCGCCCCGTCGCTGCCACCGGTCCCCGCCCCGGTCGTCACGGTGGCCCCCGCCACGCCCCCGGCGCCCGCCACGCCCTCGGTCGGGCCCCGGGCCGAGCCGCCACGCGCGGAGCCGCCGCGCGCCGCCGCGCCCCCGGCGCGATTACCTGCCGCGCCGCCGACGGTGCCGCCGGTGCCCCCCGGCCAGAAGGGCCGCTTCATCGTCCTCAACTTCGACAACGCCGACATCGAGACGGTCGTCCACGCCGCCAGCGAGATCGTGGGTTTCAACTACGTCCTCGGCCCCGGCGTGTCGGGCAAGAAGGTCACCGTGCAGACGTCGGGACGGATCCCGCAGGAGGAGGTCTTCGGCGTCCTGCTGGCCATCCTCGAGGTGCACGGGGTCACCGCGATCCGCTCGGGCAACCTCTACAAGATCGTGCCGATCGAGGGCGCCCGCGAGCGCGCGGTGCCCACCATCGTCGGCGGCACGCCCGATCCGGCACGCGCGACCGACGAGGTCATCACCCAGATCGTTCCCGTCCGCTTCGCCCCCGTGAACGACCTGGGCACGCTCCTGCGGCCGCTCATCTCGTCCCGGGGCACGCTCATCGCCAACCGCGAGACGGGCGTGCTCATCATCACGGACTCGGCGTCCAACATCGCCCGCCTGCTGGACATCATCCGGCTGGTCGACATCGAGGTGGCCCTCGACGAGCTGCAGATCATCCCGCTGCAGTACGCCGACGCCGCCGAGATGGCCAACATCCTCAACCAGCTCTTCCAGTCGGGCCGCCTGCGCACCGGCGCCGGTGGCGCGGCGCCGGTGCCGGCCCCGCCCGGCGCGCCGGCCGCACCGGCCCTGCCCGGCGCCGCCCAGCCCGGCGGCGCCGATCGCCCGCCGCTGATCGTGGCCGAGCGCCGCTCGAACCTGCTCATCATCAACGCGCGCCGGGGCGAGATGGAGACCATCCGCCGGGTCATCGAGAAGCTGGACGTGAACATCACCGGCGGCCGCCGCGTGTTCATCTACTACGCCGAGAACGCCAAATCCAAGGACCTCGCGGCGACCCTGAACGCGATCTACGGCGGACGCGAGACCGGGCAGACCACGACCACCGCTCCGAGCACGCAGACGGGCCGCACGCCCGGCCAGCCGACCCCGCCGCCACCGTCCCCACCGTCGGTCGCGCCGGGCGGACCCCTGGCGCCGGGAACCGCCGACGCCCCGCTGGCCGAGGGCCAGGTGCGCTTCATCGCCGACGAGACGACGAACGCCATCATCGTCACCACGACGCCCAAGCAATGGGCGGACATCGAAGTCACGATCAAGCAGCTCGACCGGATGCCGCGCCAGGTGCTGATCGAGGTCCTGATCGCCGAGATCACGCTGACCGACAGCACGAAGCTCGGAATCGACTGGGCGCTGCGGGAGGGCAGCTTCCGCCTCGCGCAACAATCGATCGCGACGTCGACCGGCACGACCTCGCCGATCACGGCCCCCAGCTTCGGCTTGGCCTCGGCGATCCCCGCCGCGATCGCCACCGGTTTGCCGGGCGTCGGCCTGACCGCCTTCGCCTTCCAGAGGGACAAGTTCTTCGCGATGCTCAACGCGCTGGCGGCCGAGACGCGCGTCAACGTGATCTCGAACCCGCACGTGATGACGTCGGAGAACAAGAAAGCCGTCGTCAACGTGTCGCAGTCGATCCCGATCATCACGGGACAGCAGGCGCCGATCGGCGGCGTGACGACGGCACCCACCGACCCCACCCAGCCCGGCCAGATCTCCCCCACCAACATCGTCGTCAACCAGACCGTCGAGTACCGGGACGCGGGTGTCGTGCTCACGGTGACGCCGCGAATCGGCGAGCGGGGCACCGTCGCCCTGGACATCAAGCAGGAGGTCAACGACATCGGCGACCCCGAGCCGCCGACCGGTTCGCGCCGCATCAACAAGCGCGAGGCCGAGACGTCGGTGGTGCTGCTCAACAATCAGACGCTGGTGCTGGCGGGCTTGATCACCGACCGGCGCGGCGTCGCCGACCGTGGCCTTCCCCTGCTCAGCCGGATCCCCATCATCGGCTACCTGTTCGGCACCAAGGAACACACGACGGACAAGCGCGAGCTGATCCTGCTGATCACGCCCCGGGTCGTCGGCACCGCCCTCGACGCCGCGCGGATCACCGAGGAGATGCGGCGGGCCACCCCCGACGTCGACGACGCGATCCGCACGTCGCCGCGCCCGCCGACCTCCGGCCCACCGCCGGTGCCGCCGCCGGTCCCGGCCCCGGCACCCTCGGCGCCGCCGCTCGAGCCACCGCCGTCGTCCGCGCCTGCCCCCGGGCCGCCCCTCGGCGTGACGCCGCCCAGCCCTCAGCCCCTCGCCCCGGCACCGCCGCCGCCTGGTGTCCCTGCGATTCCCCCCGCGCCGCCGCCGCCCGGCCCGTCATCGGCACCGGCTCCCCCCGCCGACCCGGCGCCGGGATCACCGGTCCCCGCCGCGCCACGGGCCCTGGCTCCGCCGAGCACCGCCCGCCCGGCCGGCCCGCCCACCCCCCAGTTCTTGCGCAGCGGCCCGCCCATCCGCCCGCGCGCCGTGCCACCGGGTGCTCTCGCGCCACCACCGCAAGAAGAAGCCCCGCCGCCCGGCTCCGAGTCGACTCCGGCGCCGCTACCCGCTGCGCCCCGCCCGAACTAGCACGGCCCTACGCCCCGGTGAACTTCGGGGGGCGCTTGTCGAAGAAAGCGGCCAGGCCTTCCTGGTGATCGTCGGAGGCGATGGCCAGTCCCTGGGAGTAGGCCTCGAGGTCGAGGGCGGCGGCCAGATCGGAGGTCGCCGCGCGGTTGACCATGTGCTTGGCCAGGCGCTGCACGCCCGGCGGGCCGGCCGCGATCCGCTCGGCCAGCTCGCGCGTGACGCGCGCCAGGTCGGTGACCGGCACCACGCGGTTGACGAGGCCGATGCGCGCGGCCTCGGCGGCGTCGAAGACCTCGCCGGTGAAGATCAGCTCCTTGGCGCGCGCCAGCCCGACGAGCCGCGAGAGCAGCCAGGTGCCGCCGCCGTCGGGCACGAGCCCGATCTTGTTGAACAGCTCGCCGAACTTCGCGCGGTCGGAGGCGACGACGAGATCGCAGCAGAGCGCCAGGTTGGTGCCGGCGCCGACGGCATAGCCGTCGACCATCGCGATCGTGGGACGCGGAAAGTCCACCAGCCGCAGGACCATGCGGTTGAGCAGCTCGACGCGCCCCCGCCCCTCGGCGGCCGTGAGACGCCGGGTCCGCATGGACTTGACGTCGCCGCCCGCGCAGAAGTGGCCGCCGCTGCCGGCGAGGATCAGGACGCGGGCGGCCTCGTCGGCCTCGACCTCGTCGAGCGCGCCCACCAGCTCCTGCCGCATCGTGAGGTCGATCGCGTTGCGCGCATCCGGACGGTTCAGCGTGATGGTGGCGATCGCCCCGGCCCGTTCCACGAGCAGCGTCTGGTAGCCCACGACTGTCCTCCCCTCGCCTCCGGTGAGGCCGTCGCCTGCGCCACGGTCTTGATCGCGGCCAGGACATCCCTGGAGGCTCCCGCCCGTCGGCGGATGCCACTATAGCCGCGCCGTCGACGGCCCGTCCACCGGTTACCGCGTGCTACAATCCCGGCGTCGCATGCGTCTCATCGGCATGGTCCACGTCGCCCCGCTACCCGGGAGCCCGCGCTGGGACGGCTCGATGGACCGCGTCGTGGCCGCCGCCGTCGCCGACGCCCGCGCCCTGGCCGGGGGCGGCATGGACGCGCTGCTGATCGAGAACTACGGCGACGCCCCGTTCACGCCGGGACGCGTCGAGCCCGCCACCGTCGCCGCCCTCACCGTCGTCGCGCGCGAGGTCCGCGCCGCGCTGCCCGCCACCCCGCTCGGCATCAACGTGCTCAAGAACGACGCCCGGGCGGCGCTGGCCATCGCCTGCGCCGTCGGGGCCCGCTTCATCCGCGTCAACGTGCACGCCGGCGCGGTGGTCGCGGACCAGGGCCTCGTGCAGTCCGACGCCTACGCGACGCTGCGCGAGCGCCGGCTGCTCGGAGCCGACGTGGCCATCTTCGCCGACGTCGGCGGCAAGCACGCGATGCCGCTGGTGCCGGTGGAGCTGGAGCAGCATGCGCGCGACCTCACCCACCGCGGTCTCGCCGACGGCCTCGTCGTCTCCGGCCAGGCGACCGGCGCCACGACGCCCATCGGCGACGTCAAGCGCGTGCGCAGCGCGGTGCCCGACGTGCCCCTGCTGGTCGGCAGCGGCGTGACGCCGGACACTGTCGCCGACCTGCTCTCGATCGCCGACGGCGTGATCGTCGGCACCTCGCTCAAGCGCAACGGCAACGTCGCCAGCCCGGTCGATCCCGAGCGCGTCCGACGACTCGTCGCGTCGGCCCGATAGTCCTGGCGCTGGCGGCGCTCGCGCTCGCGAGCTGCCGCACGTTCGCGCCGCCCGACCCCGCCCGGCTGGCGCCCCTGCTGCCGCGCCTCGGCGAGCTGCTCCTCGCGGGCTTTCACGGCACCGCCGGCGAGGGCAATGCCGAGCTGGAGCGCTTGCTGTGCGAGACGCGGGCGGGCGGGGCGCTGCTGTTCGGGCGCAACGTGGTCGACGCCGGGCAGGTCGCACGGCTCACGGGCTGGATGGTCGGGCGGGCGCGCGAGTGTGCCGGCCGTCCGCTCCTGGTCGCGGTGGACGCCGAGGGCGGCGGCGTGATGCGGCTCGGACCCGGCGCCGGCTACACGCCCACGCTCTCACACCAGGACCTCGGCGACGGCAACGACGTCGCGCTCACCGAGCTGGAGGCGCGCCGCATCGGCGGGCGGCTGCGCGACGCCGGCATCGCCTGGAACCTCGCGCCGGTCGTGGACGTCGGCTACAACCCCGCCAACCCCGTGATCGTCGGCGCCAGCCGCGCCTTCGGCGCCGATCCCGCCCGCGTGACGGCCCACGCGCGCGCCTACCTGGCCGGGATGCGGGCCGCCGGGGTGCTGACCGCGCTGAAACATTTCCCCGGGCACGGTTCGAGCTTCGGCGACTCGCACCTGGGGTTCGTCGACGTGACCGCCACCGCGCGCCCCGAGCTGGAGCTGGCGCCATACCGGGCGCTGATGGCCGAGGGGCTCGTCGACAGCGTGATGAGCGCGCACGTGTTCAACCGGCGGCTGGATCGCCGGCATCCGGCGACGCTGTCGCGCGCGACGATCGCCCGCCTGCTGCGCGGCGGGCTGGGCTGGACCGGCGTCGTCGTCAGCGACGACCTGCGCATGGGCGCCATCGAGCGGCACTACGGCCTGGATGACGCCGCCGTCCTGGCCCTGCACGCCGGGGTGGACGTCCTCCTGATCGCCGACGACCGCCTGCCCGACGGCCGCTCGGCCGCCCGCGTCGCCCTCGAGGCCCTCCGCCGCGCGCTGGAGCGCGGCCGGCTGGCGCCCGAAACGGTGGAAGCCGCCCTCGCCCGCGTCGACGCGCTCCGAGCGCGGGTGCGCCCGTGAGCGCTCAGCCCGCCAGCAGGCGCTCGACGTCCGCGCGGGACGGCATCGACGGCTGCGCCCCGCGCCGCGTGCACGCGAGCGCGGCGGCGGCGTTCGCGAAACGCACGGCGTCCGCGAGCCGGCCGCGCTCGGCCAGCGCCACCGCCAGCGCGCCGTTGAACGCGTCGCCGGCGCCCGTGGTGTCGATGGCCGTCACCGGGAACCCCGGAGCGTGGAGGCGTCCACTCGGACCGTCGGCGAACGCGCCGGCGGCGCCCAGCGTGAGGACGGCGTGCGCGGCCCCCCGCGCCCGCACCGCCGCCGCGACCTCGGCCGCCTGGTCGAGCCCGGTGAGCGTCAGCCCGGTCAGCCGGGCCGCCTCGCCCTCGTTCGGCGTCGCGTAGTCGGCGAGGTCCAGGCACTCGAGGCCGCGCTCGGGCAACGGCGCCGGGTTCAGGATCGTCAGCGCGCCGTGGCGCCGCGCGCACTCCAGCGCGTGCCGGGCGCTCGCCAGCGGCACCTCCAGGGAGGCGATGACGACCTCCGCCCACGCGAAGTCCGCCTGGCGGCGGTCGATGTCCTCCGGCGTCACCGCGCGGTTGGCGCCCGGAGCGACGGCGATCTGGTTGCGTCCCTCGGCGTCCACGACGATCAGCGCGGTGCCGGTCGCGGCCGCGGCGGTCGTGAGCAGCGCGTCGACGCCGATCCCCTCGCCGGCCAGCGCCCGGCGCACCTCGCGGCCGGAGGCGTCGTCTCCGACGCAGCCGATCAGGCGCACCTCGGCGCCGAGGCGCCGCGCGGCCACCGCCTGGTTGGCGCCCTTGCCGCCGTGCGCGACCAGCAGCGTGCCGTCCGTCACCGTCTCCCCCGGCCGCGGCAGCCGCGGCAGCGCCACCGTGAAGTCGACGTTGGCCGAGCCGACGACTAGGACGCGGGGCACAGGCGCTCCAGGAACACGGCAAGGAAGCGCGGGACCTCGACCGCGCGGGCGACACGACAGTTGGCCGGCCCCGCGACGCGGCGCGTCTCACCGTCAGGGCCGATCTCCAGGCGCGTGGCCTCCCAGCCGACGAGCGTCGGATCCAGGGCGGCGGCGACCGCGAGGGGATCGTGCAGCACCATGCCCGGAGTGCCGCGGCCCTCGTCCACGCGGAAGCCGCGCCGTGTGAACGCGGACACCCGCTCGGCCAGCGGACCCGGCCGGCGCCGCAGCGCCGCCTCGAGGTCCGCGCGCGAGAGCACGGCCTGACGGGTCGCGTCGAGCGGCACGAGGTCGAGCGCCAGGCCGGCGGCCAGGACGCGCGCGGCGGCTTCGGGATCGACGTGGATGTTGAACTCGGCGGCCGGCGTCACGTTGCCCGGCACGTCCACGGCGCCGCCCATCACCACCACGCGGGCCAGCCGGCGGAGGGCCTCGTGATCCCGCTCCAGCGCGAGGGCGAGGTTGGTCAGCGGGCCCAGCGCGATGAGCGTGAGTGGCTCCGTCACCCGGCGCGCCGCGTCGGCGATGAACCGGGCCGCATCGTGCGGCGCCGGCGTGCCCGCCGCCGCGGGCCAGTCGGGCAGATCCCCGAGCCCGTCGGCGCCGTGATAGCGGGTCGCGGTCACGAGGGGGCGGGCCAGCGGGGCCGCCGCGCCCTCGGCGACGGGGGGCCGGGGCCGGACGCCGCGCAACGCCAGGAGGCGGAAGACGTTGCGCGTGGCGGCGGCGAGGGGAACGTTCCCGGCCACCGTCGTGATTCCGGCCAGCTCCAGCTGCGGCGAGCCCCAGGCGAACAGCAGGGCCAGGGCGTCGTCGAGCCCGGGGTCGGTGTCGATCAGGGCAAGCATGGAATCGCCGGCCGCAACGAGTGCGTCATATACAATGACGTCATCATCCTGTCCGGGGGGAGGGACGAGAGCCATGGACATCGAGATCCTGTACTGTGGGGAGTGAAACTACCTGCCCCAGGCCTCCAGTTTGCAGGCCTCCATCAAGGGGAAGTACGGCATCACGGCCCGCCTGAAAGAGGGCGTGGCGGGCATCTTCGACGTCTTCATCGACGGCCAGACCGTGTACACCAACCAGGAGACGTATCGCTTCCCGACCGACGAGGAGATCTTCGCGAAGATCGACGCGGCTAGGCAGTCGTAAGCGCACGCTCGAGCTCTCCCTGGAAGCGTGGATGGGCCACGGCGAGCAGCGCCGTGGCCCGCGCTCTGTCCGACAACCCCCGCAGCCGCGCCGCCCCCTGCTCGGTCACCACCCAGTCGGCCAGATAGCGTGGCGTCGTGACCGCGGCGCCGTGGGCCAGCCGCGGGACGATGCGTGACACGGCGCCGTCGCGCCCGGTCGACGGCAGCGCGATGATCGAGGCCCCGCCGGCCGCCCGCGAGGCGCCCAGCGCGAAGTCGAACTGCCCGCCGATACCCGCCACCTGCCGCGGCCCCAGGCTCTCGGCGGTGACCTGGCCGGTGAGATCGATCTCGAGGGCCGAGTTGATCGCCACGAAGCCATCGAGCCGGGCCACGACCTCCGGGTCGTGCACGAAGGCCGAGGACTCCATGTTGACGGCCTCGCTGGCGCCCACGAACTCGAACGTCCGGCGCGTGCCCATCGCCTCGGCCAGGTCCATCCGGCCTCGATGCAGCCGCTTGCGCGCGCCGGTGACCACGCCGCGCTCCACCAGGGCCACCCCTTGATCGACCAGCAGCGAGTGCAGCGCCAGGTCGCGATGATCGGCGAGCGCCTCCAGCACGGCCTGCGGGATGGCGCCGATGCCGATCTGCACGGTGGCGCCGTCGCAGACCAGCGCCGCCACGTGCCGACCGATCGCGCGCTCGACCTCGCCGGCCACCGGAAGCGGGTACTCGACCAGCGGCTCGTCGATCTCCACCCACACGTCGACCTGGCTGGCGTGCAGCCAGCCGTTGCCGCGGGCGCGCGGCATGCGGGGGTTGATCTGCGCGATGACGAGGGGCGCCGCCCGGGCCGCCGGCAGCGTGACGCCCACCGCCACCCCGAGGCTCAGGTAGCCGCCGGCATCGGGCGGGGCCGTGTGGACGAGCACGCAGTCGGGCGCCCAGCGCCCGCCGGGGGCGAACTCGGTCACGACGTCGAAGTAGCGGATCGGGATGAACTCCACGCGCCCGCGGCGCCGGGCATCCTCGAGGCGCGGCGACATCTGCCATGTCGCGTAGCGCAGCGCCGCGTGCTCGGGTCTGGCCCACGGATAGTCGCCCAGGTGGATGCCGCCCATCAGCGTCAGGTCGCGCAGCCGGTCCGACTGCCGGCACACCTCGGCCACCAGCGCCCGCGGCTCGCCGCACCCGGGCGGCAGCAGCACGCGCATGCCCGGCCGTAGCCGTTCGACCGCGCCGCTGGCCGTCGCCTTCACGAACTCGCGCGCCATGGCCCTCCGCTTTATACACCTTCCCGCCGCGCTCGAGCGGGCGCTAGAATGACGCGGTGATCGGGGCCCGGGTCGTGCTCGTGCTGTTCGTCGTGGGGCTGGTGGCCGGCTGCGCGACCGGCGCCGCCCCCCCGCCGCCGCGCGGCTCCCAGGCCCCTCGCGTCCGGTGCCTGTCAGATCCTCATGAGACCGCCATGCGTCCCCTGTTCTTCTTCTTCTGCGTGGAGAGCCCCTAGACGCCGGCATCCTCAGGGGCAATGCAGCCAGACGGTAAGATGGTGGCATGATTCGCGTCGCACTCGTGACCGGTGGTGGCCGCGGGATCGGCCGGGCGGTGGCGGCCGACCTCGCCGCTGCCGGGCTCGCCGTGGCGGTGGCGGCGCGCACGGCCGCGCAGGTGGAGGCCGCCGCCGCCGAGCTCCGAAAAACCGGGGCCGCCGCGCTCGGGATACGCCTCGACGTGACGGACGAGGCGTCGGTGGCGGCCGCCGTCGCCCGTACGGTCGCCGAGCTGGGGGCCGTCGACGTGCTCGTGAACAATGCGGGGATCGCGGAGTCGGCTCCGTTCGCCCGCACGGAGCCGGAGTCGTGGGAGCGCCACCTCCGGGTCAACGCCACCGGACCATATCTGATGACGCGCGCCGTCCTGCCCGGCATGCTCGAACGCGGCTGGGGGCGGGTGATCAACATCGCCTCCCTGGCCGGCCTGGACGGCGCGCCCTACGTCAGCGCCTACACCGCCTCCAAGCACGCGCTGGTGGGCCTCACGCGGGCGCTGGCGGCGGAGGTCGCCGGCACGGGGGTCACGGTCAACGCGATCTGCCCGGGCTTCGCCGCGACCGACATCGTCTGGAGCGGCGCCCGCAACGTCGCGGCGCGGACCGGCCGATCGTTCGACGCCGCGGTGGCGGCGATGGCGCGCCTCAACCCGGGCGGCCGGCTCATCGAGCCCGCCGAGGTCGCGGCCGAGGTGCTCCGCCTGATGCGTGACGACACGATCAACGGCGAGGCCGTCGTGCTCGACGGCACCGCGTCCATCCGGAGGGAGCCATGAAAGACCACATCTCGGCGATCCAGCCGCGCACCCTGCCCAAGCCGGCCGGCTTCTCGTACGGCTTCGAGGTCAAGCGCGGCCGCCTCGTGTTCCTCGCGGGCCAGGTCGCGCGCGACGAGAGCAACGCCGTGGTGGGCAAGGGGGACGTGGTCGCCCAGTTCCGCCAGGTGTGTCGCAACCTCCAGGCCGTCATGAACGCGGCCGGCGGCGACATGACCGACATCGTCAAGCTGACGATCTACGTGCTGGACACCGCCGCCTACAAGGCGCAGCTGCGCGAGATCGGCGGCGTCTACCGCGAGTACTTCGGCAAGCACTTCCCGGCCATGACCCTGGTCGGCGCCCGCGACCTCTTCGACGCGGCCGACGGCTGCCTCATCGAGATCGAGGGCGTCGCCGCGCTGGCATGATCCCGGCCGTCGCGGCGTCGCTGCCCGAGCCGGGGCGGATGCCCGACCGGGTCTCCACGCTGCCCGAGCTGCGCGATCCCGCGCGGTTCAACGTGGGCGAAGTTCTGCTCGATGCCAACGCCGAGGGCGACCGGGCCGGGCGGCCGGCGATCCACGCCGGCGACTGCACCCTCACGTACGGGGCGCTGGCCCGCCAGGTCAACCGGCTCGCGCACGGGCTGCGGGCGGCCGGCCTTGACCGCGGCGATCGCGTGCTGCTGCGGCTGCCCAACGTGCCGGAGTTCATCGTCGCGTGGCTCGCCTGCCAGAAGGCGGGCATCGTGACGGTGGCGACCATGCCGCTGCTCCGGGCGCGCGAGCTGGCCTACGTCGCCGCCGACGCCGGCACCCGGACCGCGATCGTGTGGGGCGGGCTGCGCGAGGAGCTGGAGCGCGCGCAGCCCCAGGCGCCCGTCCTCGAGCGGGTCATCGTCGCCGGTGACGCCCGGGCCGGCGACCTGACGCTGGACGGGCTGATGACGGGGCACCGAGAACGGTTCGCGGCCGTGGACACCGATCGCGACGACGTGGCGATGATCGCGTACACGTCGGGCTCCACCGGCATCCCCAAGGGCTGTGTCCACTTCCACCGCGACATCGTGGCCGCGGCCGATGCCTACGCCCGCCACGTCCTGCGCCCCTCGCCGGAGGACCGCTTCGGCGGCCACCCGCCGATGGCGTTCACGTTCGGGACCGGCGGGCTGCTCGTGTTCCCGTTCCGCTTCGGCGCGTCCACCGTCCTCGCCCCGCCGTTCTCGCCGGAATCGATGCTGGAGACGTTCGCCCGCCAGCGCGTGACCCTCTGCTTCTGCGCGCCGACGTCGTACCGCTTGATGCTCGCCGGGCCCGACCTCGAGCGGCGGTACGATCTCGGCGCGCTGCGGCTCGGCGTGTCGGCGGCCGAGCCGCTGCCGGCGGCGACCTGGGAGGCCTGGCGCCACGTCACCGGCGTGGAGCTGCTCGATGGCATCGGCTCGACCGAGATGTTCCACATCTTCATCTCCTCCCTGCCCGGCCGGGTCAGGCCCGGCGCCACCGGCGTCCCGGTACCCGGCTACGACTGCCGCGTGGTGGACGAGGACGGGCGCGAGCTGCCGGCGGGCGAGCAGGGGCTCATCGCCATCAAGGGCCCCACCGGGTGCAAGTACTGGCGCAAGCCGGACCGCCAGGCCGAGTACGTCCGCTTCGGTGGCTGGAACGTGACCGGCGACGTCTACGTCCAGGACGCCGACGGCTACCTGACGTACCGGTGCCGCTCCGACGACATGATCGTCTCCGGCGGCAAGATCCCCGGCCCCGAGGTCGAGCACGTGCTCGACGAGCACCCGGCCGTGGCCGAGTCCGCCGTCGTGGCGGTGCCCGACCGGACCCGCGGCTTCGTGGTGAAGGCGTTCGTCGTGCTGCGCGCCCCGCGCCAGGCCTGTCCCGAGCTGGTGGCCGAGCTCCAGGAGCACGTCAAGCGCGAGCTGGCGCCGTACAAGTACCCGCGGGCGATCGAGTTCGTCGAGCGCCTGCCGCGGACGGAGACCGGCAAGATCCAGCGCTACGTCCTCCGCAAGGCCGACGTCGTCCCCTACGACCCCGACGACCCGGCGCGATGACGCCCGTCGCCGAACGCTTCCGGGTCCGTCATCCGCTGCCGCCGGCGCACTGGCCGACGGCCGAGGAGGCGGCGCGCTCGCGCTGGTTCACGCCGGCCCGCATCGGATGTCTGGAGGTCGCCGACCGCACGTGGGTGCCGGCGATGGTGCCGTGGCGCGCGACGCACGACGGCGTCGTGACGCCCGAGGTGCTCGACTGGTACGGGCGCTTCGCCGAGGGGCAGCCGGGCGTGCTGGTCGTCGAGGCGACCGGCATCCGCGACGTCGCCAGCGGCCCCCTGCTCCGGATCGGCGACGACCGCTTCGTCCCCGGGCTGCGACGCCTGGTGGAGACCGTGCGGGAGCGCAGCCGGGGCCGCACGCGGCTCTTCATCCAGGTCATCGACTTCCTGGCCGTGCGCCGCCGTCCCGAGCCCGAGAAGTTCTTCCTGCGCTTCCTCGAGGTCGGCCCGGGCCTGCGCCAGCGGCTGGCCGCGGCGGCCGGCGAGCCCGCCTGGCTGGATGCGCCGGAGCCGGCGATCCGCGCTCACCTGCTGGACGCCCACGCGCGCGACCGCACGCTGCTCGACGCCACGCTGACGCCGCGTGAGCGGGAGTCGCTCGACTACGGCTATCGCGAGCGTGTGGGGGACGTGCACCTGCCCTGGATCCGCGAGCTGCCCGGGATCCTGCCGGGCCTGTTCGCCGAGGCGGCGCGGCGGGCGCGGGCGGCCGGCTTCGACGGGGTCGAGCTGCACTACGCGCACGCCTACACGATGGCCTCGTTCCTCTCCCGCCTGAACACGCGCGACGATGGCTACGGCGGCTCGCGCGAGCACCGCGTGCGCCTGCCGCTCGAGGTCCTGCGGGCGGCCCGCCAGCGGGTGGGCGCGGAGTACGTCGTCGGTATCCGCTATCTCGGCGACGACGTCGTCGAGGGTGGCAGTCGGGTCGAGGACGCCGCCTGGTTCGGCACGCGCTTCGCCGAGGCCGGCGCCGACTACCTCTCGCTCTCCAAGGGCGGCCGGTTCGAGGACGCGCGCCAGCCGAAGATCGGCGAGGCCGTGTACCCCTACACCGGGCGCTCCGGGTACGAGTGCATGCCGACCGTGCTCTCGGACGAGCGCGGCCCCTTCGGGCGCAACGTGCCGCTGGCCGCCGCCGTGCGCCGGGCCCTGCGCGAGGCCGGCCACGAGACGCCGGTGGTCACCAGCGGCGGCATCTTCTCGTTCGCGCAGGCGGAGGACATCCTGGCCCGCGGCGAGGCCGACTTCGTCGCCGCCGCCCGTCAGTCGCTGGCCGACCCCGACTGGTTCCGCAAGGTGCGCCTCGGCTATGGGCACCTGGTCCGCCGCTGCGAGTTCACCAACTACTGCGAGGGCCTCGACCAGCATCACAAGCAGGTGACGTGCAAGCTCTGGGACCGCGTCGGCGTGGACGAGCCCGGCGTCCGCCTGGCCACCGACGGCAAGCGGCGACTCGGCCCGCCGTCCTGGCGACCGCCGGCGCCGGCCCCCTGAAACGCCTCGGGCTCCTCCTCGTCGCCGCCCTGGCCGCGTGGGCCGCCTGGAAGGCGTGGACATGGCCCGACGTGGCGTCGCTGGCGCGACGGCCGCCGCCGACGACCGCGTTCATCGAGCGGTGGCGCGCGAGCCAGCGCGAGGCGGGACGGCCCACGCGGATCGCGCGCACCTGGGCGCCCTACGGCAGCATCTCGCCGAGCCTCAAGGTGGCGATCCTCGTCGCCGAGGACATCAACTTCTTCGCCCACCGCGGCTTCGACCGCGGCGAGATTTTCGAGGCGCTGACGCAGGCGATCGAGGAGCGCGACCTGCCGCGCGGCGCCTCCACCATCACCCAGCAGCTCGCGAAGAATCTCTGGCTGTCGCCCTCGCGCGATCCCCTGCGCAAGGCGCGCGAGGCCATCCTCACCTGGCAGCTCGAGCGTGCGCTCGGCAAGCGCCGGATCCTCGAGCTCTACCTGAACGTCGTCGAGTTCGGCCCGGGCGTGTGGGGCGCCGAGGCCGCCAGCCGCCACTACTTCGGCAAGGCCGCCGCCGATCTCGGCGACGACGAGGCGGCGCTGCTGGCGGCCGGCCTGCCGAGCCCGGCGACGTGGCACCCCGGCGCGCCGAGCGCGGCGTACCGGCGCCACGCCGAGAGGGTGCGCCGCCGGATGGACCGGGCGCAGTTCCTCAGGCGACTGGTTGAGTGGGGGGGCCCCAA
>DASWJN010000177.1:0-2620 GCA_036397135.1 Candidatus Methylomirabilota bacterium | reverse complement strand
CGGCGCCGCGCACGGATCCGGCTCGCGACGGAGCCCCGAGCACGCCTCGACCGGGACGGCGCCCCGAGGCGCCGGTGCCCGGGGGCACGGCGGACAAGGTCCGGGTGCCCGACGAGAAGAAATCCCGCGCCGCCGCGCCTGCCGTGCGGCGGCTCCCGCAGCCCCCGCCACCGCCGGCGCACGACGCCACGACGTCAGCCCCGGCGCGGCGGCAGCCACAGGCCGTGCAGGACGGCGCGGCCCGGCGGGGGCGACCCGACGCGAGGCCCGCGTCGCGGCCCAAGAGTACCGGCGATGCGCGCGGCCGCGGCGAACGCGAGCCGGGCCCGCCGGCGACCCGCGATGGTGGCGAGCGCCCGGACCGGCCGGACCAGCGGCCGGGCCGGTAGGCTCGTTCAGCCGGAGGTGGTAAACGTGTAGGTCACTCAAGCCCGCCGGCCGTCCGCCCGCGCCGTGACGCTGCGTCAGTAACCCGACAGCGCGCTCAGCGGCTCCACATCGGTTCTTCCGACTTTCTGCTGCTTTCCGTCTCTAGGTCGCGTGGCACTTCGCTTGCCTCGCACCAACGCTGCCCGGTCTCGCAGTGGCCGCGGTGCACGCGTGTGCTCAACGACTGCGGACGCTGCTCCGAAACACGGAGGAGCGACACCGTGATCTCTCACCTCGAGTCTGGCGCTGATGCCGGGCGATCGTTTCCAGCGCGGCCACGGCTCTGGACGGCCGTGCTCCTCCTCGGCGCGATCGCCGGCGGCGCCTCCAGCGCCGAGGCGGCCTCCCTGAACATCGAATGGACGGCGCCGACCACCAATGCGGACGGAACGCCGCTGACCGATCTGGCGGGCTATCGTGTGTACCTCGGCACCGCGGCGCCGTCCTGCCCCGACGCGTCGTTCCGTGGCGTCGCCTCCGCGACCCCGGCTCCGACGATGGGCGAGACGGTTGCGTACCGCGCCTCCAGTCTCGCCGCCGGCGCGACGTACTTCGCGGCCGTCACCGCCGTCGACATCACGGACAATGAAAGCGCGTGCACCGGCGCGGTGAGCGCCGTCGCCCAGGCCGACCTGAGCGTCAGCCCCTCCACCACGGTGAGCTTCGGGAGCACGACGACGGGGACCGCCCTCGACGTCACGTTCACGGTGCAGAACCCGACGGGCTCCAGCATTGCGGGGGCGGCAAGCGTGGGGTCGCCCTTCAGCATCGTTTCCGGCGGCTCGTTCACGCTGGTACCTGGTGCGAGCCAGGCCGTCGTCGTGCGCTTCCTCTCGACCGCCGCCGGGAGCTTCGCCAGCAACGCGACCTTCACTGCCAACGGCGACACGCTCTCGCGCACCGTGACCGCCACCGCGTCCTCGGCCGGCGCGACGCTGTCGGTCACCGCGAACGGCACCGGCACCGGGACGGTCACCAGCGTGCCGGCCGGCATCACGTGCGGCACCGATTGCACGGAGACGGTGGCCGCCGGGACGGGATTCACGCTCACGGCCACCGCGGCCTCCGGCTCGACCTTCTCCGGCTGGAGCGGCGGCGGCTGCAGCGGTACGGCGACGTGCGCCCTGACATTGACCGCGAACGCGACAGTGACCGCGACCTTTGACAGCAGCAGCCTGACGACCGCGCCGGCCCCGGTCGCGAGCAGTCTCTCACCGTCGAGCGTCACCGCCGGCTCTCCCGGCTTCACGCTGACCGTGAATGGCCGCAACTTCGTCTCCTCGTCCGTCGTGCGCTGGAACGGCGTCGATCGGCCCACGACCCTCGTCAGCGCCAAGCGGCTACACGTCGAGATCCCGGCGTCGGACACCATCACCGCCGGCTCGGTCCCGGTGGCCGTCTTCACGCCCGCGCCCGGCGGCGGAACGTCGAGCCCGCAGATCTTCACGCTCACCGCCGCCGCCGCGGCCGGCGAGCTCGTCATCGACAATGCCGCGCCGGGCGGCCAGGACCCGGCGGGGGGGCGCACGTTCACCGGCACCTGGTGCCTGGCGAACGCCGCGAGCGAGTTCGGAGCGAACTCGCTCCGCAGCTGCGGCAAGGGCGGCGCCACGTACCGATGGACGCCGACGATCGCGGCCGCCGGCACCTATGACGTCTACGTCTGGATTCCGACGCGGAACGCGCTCTCCACCAGTGTGCCGATCGTGGTCGCCCATGCGACCGGGACCACGACGCACCTGTTCAACGAGCGCAAGGGGCCGGGGACGTGGGTGCTCCATGGCCGGTACACGTTCAGCACCGGCACCGCCGGCTACGTGCAGACCAGCGACGCCTACGGGGCCGCCGCCGCCGACGCCGTCCGCTTCGTCCCGGTCAGGTAGTCCCTGCCTGCCTCCAGCGGCACCGCTATGGGTCGAGGGCACGAGCCGCTCAGGCGTCGCGGTCGCCGAAGACGCGCTCCAGCTCGTAGGCGGGCGTGACCTCCAGCTGATCGTAGCGGCAGTCCTCCGGGCGCTTGTCGGGGCGCCAGCGCAGGAACCGGGCGGCGTGCCGGAAGCGAGACCCCTGCATGTGGTCGTAGGACACCTCACACACGCGCTCGGGCCGGAGCGGCTCCCAGCTCAGATCCTTGCCGCGATTCCACCGGCTGGTCGCGCCGGGCAGCCGCTGCCCCCTGGCGTTCGCCTCC
>DASWJN010000176.1:0-7315 GCA_036397135.1 Candidatus Methylomirabilota bacterium | reverse complement strand
CCCCAGAGGGGGCTGGGGCGTGGCCAGTCGAATCGCTGGCGGCGCGCCCGCCGCACCCGGAACGCGTGCGGCGACGACGGCTCGCCATCAAGTGGCGCGACCGGGGTGCCCGGGCCCGACCAGCGCCAGCGGCGGCGCCGGTGCGTCGCCACGAGGGTGCGCCATCCGGCGGAGTCTCTCCGCGCACGCTCCTGGGCCGATGGCGCAGGGGATGCTCACCTCGCGGCTCGCCGGCGGCGGGGGTGGGACCGGGGCGTTCCGGGCGCGCCTTGTGGCGAGCCGTACCGCCAGCGGTGGATGTCGGCGGGGCGAGCGAGCCGCCCACGATCGACAGCCCCCGGCCCAGCCCCCTCTGGGGGATGGGCGGCCGAGCGGACCCCGCTCGGGTCGTACAGGCGAGCCACCGGCGCGCCCGGAACGCCCCGGTCCCACCCCCGCCGCCGGCGGGTCCGGGGGCACGACGGCGCTCGCGACCGCCGGCGAGGTGCGGTAGCGTGCCGAGGAAGCTCACGCCCGACATGTGGCTGTTCGGCGTCGCGGTGGTGCTGCTGTCGGCGGGCGTGGTGATGGTGTACTCGGCGAGCGCGATCGTGGCGGCGGACCGATTCCACGACCCGTACTTCTTCCTCAAGCGGCAGCTGTTCTGGGCGCTGCTGGGGTCGATCGCGATGCTCGTCGCGATCCGGGTGGACTATCGCACGCTGGAGCGGTTCGTGCTGCCGGCGCTGATCGTGGCGGGGGTGCTGCTGGTGCTGGTGCTGGTGCCGCCGATCGGGCAGGCCATCAACGGGACGCGCCGGTGGATCCGGCTGGGGGCGGTGTCGTTCCAGCCGGTGGAGCTGGCCAAGCTGGCGCTGGTGTTCTACCTGGCGGCGTTCGTCGCCCGGCGGCAGGCGGTGCTGGGCGAGGTGCGGCGCGGGCTGGTGCCGCCGCTGCTGGTGGCGGGGGCGTTCGCCGGACTGGTGTTCGTGCAGCCGGATCTCGGCAACTGCCTCACGCTGATCGCGCTGACGTTCGGGTTGCTGTACCTGGCGGGGGCGCCGGTGCGCCACCTGCTGTGGGCGCTGGCGCCGGCGCTGCCGCTGCTGGCGATCGCGATCTATGCGGCGCCCTATCGCCTGCGGCGCATGACGGCGTTCTGGGACCCATGGTCGGATCCGCGCGGCAGCGGCTTTCAGATCATCCAGTCGTGGCTGGCCTTCGGCAACGGCGGCCTCACCGGCCAGGGGATCGGCGGCTCGAGACAGAAGCTGTTCTACCTGCCCGAGGCGCACACGGATTTCATCTTCGCCGTCGTGGGGGAGGAGCTGGGCTTCGCCGGCGCCGCCGTCTTCGTCACGCTGTTCGCCGTGCTGATCTGGCGGGGGTTGCGCATCGGGCTGCGCACGGCGGAGCCGTTCGGCGCGTACCTGGCGCTGGGCATCACGCTGCTCATCGCCACCCAGACGCTCGTCAACCTCGGCGTGGTCACCGGTCTCCTGCCCACCAAGGGGCTGCCGCTGCCGTTCGTCTCGTTCGGCGGCTCGGCGCTGCTCATGACGATGGTGTCGACCGGCGTGCTCCTCAACATCTCCCAGCACGCCCATGTTTAAGCGCTACCAGCACATCCACTTCGTCGGCATCGGCGGCATCGGCATGTCGGGCATCGCCGAGATCCTGATCAATCTCGGCTACCGGGTGACGGGATCGGACCAGAAGCGCTCGGACACGGTGGAGCGGCTGGAGCAGATGGGCGCCAAGGTGTTCACCGGCCATCATGTCGCCAACGTCGAGGGAGCCCACGTGGTCGTGTACTCGTCGGCCATCGCCGCCGACAACGTCGAGCTCCAGACGGCGCGGCAGCGCCAGGTCCCCACCATTCCCCGGGCCGAGATGCTGGCCGAGCTGATGCGGCTCAAGTACGGCATCGCGGTGGCCGGCACTCACGGCAAGACCACGACGACGTCCATGGTCGGCGCCGTGCTGGCCGAGGGGCGCTACGACCCCACGATCGTCGTCGGCGGCCGCGTGACCAACCTCGGCTCCAACGCGCGGCTGGGCCAGGGCGAGTTCCTGGTCGCCGAGGCCGACGAATCGGACGGCTCGTTCCTCAAGCTGGCGCCGACGATCGCGGTGGTCACCACGATCGACGCCGAGCACCTCGACCACTGGGGCAGCCTGGAGGCGATCCGGGACGGCTTCCTCGCCTTCGTCAACAAGGTGCCGTTCTACGGCTCGGCCGTGCTCTGCCTGGACCAGCCCAACATCCAGATGCTGCTGCCCCGGGTGGAGAAGCGCATCGTCACCTACGGGCTGGAGTCGGGCGCCGACCTCGTGGGCCGCCGGCTCGTGCTCGACGGCATGACGAGCCGCTTCGAGGTCCACCAGCGCGGCACCCTGCTCGGGGAATGCGCGCTGGCCATCCCGGGGCGCCACAACGTCCTCAACGCCCTGGCCGCGGTCGGGGTGGGGCTCGACCTCGAGATCCCCTTCGCGACGATCCAGCGGGCGCTGGCGGGCTTCGCCGGCGTGCAGCGCCGCTTCCAGGTGCGGGGCGCGGCCGGCGGTGTCACCGTGGTGGACGACTACGGCCACCACCCCGTCGAGATCCGCGCGACCCTGGCCGCCGCCAAGGCCGGGTTCGACAGCCGCGTCGTCACGGTGTTCCAGCCGCACCGCTACAGCCGCACGCAGCACCTGCGCCAGGAGTTCCTGACCGCGTTCAATCAGGCCGACGTGCTGGTCGTCATGGACATCTACCCGGCGGGCGAGGCGCCGATTCCCGGCGTCAGCGCCGCCGACCTCGCGGACGGCATCCGCGCCCATGGCCACCGCCACGTCGTCTATCTCGGCAACGATCGCGCGCGCGTCGTCGAGCACGTATGCGAGATCAGCCGGCCCGGGGACCTCGTGCTCACCCTGGGAGCCGGTGACGTGAGCCAGCTGGGGCCGGACATTCTGCGACGGCTCGAGGCCGAGTCGCCGAGTGGAGGGACTTAAATGCTAGGAGAGATCCGGGGGGAAGTGCGCTTCAAGGAGCCCCTGAGCTTCCACACCTCGCTGCGCATGGGCGGCTCGGCGGACATCTTCGTCGTGCCGCAGGACGTCGACGACATCCGCCACGCGCTGCTGTTCGCCGAGCGCGAGCAGCTGCCGGTGGCGGTGGTCGGGGGCGGCAACAACCTCCTGGTCCGCGATCGCGGCCTGCGCGGCGTGGTGCTCAAGCTGGAGGGCTGCCTGGGCCGCGCCGAGTTCAACGGCGAGGAGGCGGTGGCCGGCGCCGGCGTGAGCCTGTCGTCGTTGATCCGGGAGGCGGCGGCGCTCAACCTGGGCGGCATCGAGTGCCTGGTGGGCATTCCGGCCACCGTGGGGGGCGCGCTGGCGATGAACGCCGGCACGCCCGACGGCTGCATCGGCGATTTCGTGAGCGGCGTGTACTTCCTGTACCCGGACGGCTCGCTCGGCGAGTTCAAGCCCGGCGCCAGCGCGTTCACGTATCGCGCCTTCCACGCGCCGCCCGGCTCCGTGCTGATCGGCTGCCGGCTGCAGCTGCACCGCCGGCCGCTGGCCGAGATCCAGAAGGACATCAAGGCGCGGCTCAAGGTCAAGAAGTCCACCCAGCCGCTGGCGCTGGCCTCGGCCGGCTGCGTCTGGAAGAACCCGCCCGGCGAGGTCGCGGCCCGGCTGATCGAGAAGGCGGGGCTCAAGGCCAAGCGGGTCAACGGCGCCGAGATCTCGTCCAAGCACACCAACTTCATCGTCAACCGCGGGGGCGCCTTGGCGGCCGACGTGCTGGCGCTCATGGAGCTGACCCGCGAGCGCGTGCACGCCCACGCCGGCGTGACGCTCGAGCCCGAGATCAGGATCATCGGTGAGTAGAGGCCTGATCTCACCGCGCGGCCGGCCGCCCGCGCTCGGCGATCTCGGGCCGCCGGCGACCGCCGTGGCCGGACAGCGCGTCGGCGCCCGGCGGCGGCCGCGCCGGCCCCGGCGCTGGCGGCGGGCGGGGGCGGTGACGGTGCTGCTGCTGACCGCGGCGGCGGTGATGGGGCTGGCCGGTCACTGGGTGCTCACCGCGCCGCGCTTCGCGGTGATGGCGGTCGACGTGCGGGGCGCCTCGCGGCTGCCGGCCGCGCGGGTCCTCGAGGTCGCCGGCATCGTGCGGGGCACCAATCTCTGGCGCATCGATCCGGCCCGGGTCCGCGCGCGGCTGGAGGCCCTGCCGGAGATCCGGCGCGCCGACGTCGTCCGCGCGCTGCCCAACCGCCTGTCGATCGTGGTCGAGGAGCGCCGCCCCTTCACGCTGGTGCACGCCGCCCGCCTGCACTGGCTCGACGAGGACGGCCGCGTGCTGGGCGAGGAGAGCCACGCCGTCGCCACCGAGGTGCCCCTGATCAGTGGCCTCAGCGAGGACGAGCTGACCACCATGCGCACCGCCCCCGGCCCGCGCGCCCGCGCCGCCATCGCGCTGATCCGCGCGCTGCTGCGCACCGGCAGCACGCTGGCGGGCGAGATCTCCGAGATCGACATGAGCCGGCCCGAGGGGCCGGTCCTCTACACGGTCGACGGCGTCGAGGTGCGGCTGGGCAGCGAGGAGTGGGAGGAGCGGCTGGCCCGCCTGGAGGGGGTGCTGGCCCAGGTGGCGACCGAGGAGGTGCACGGCGTCGATCTGCGGTTCCGCGATCAGGTGGTGCTGAAGAAGGGTGCCCGGTGAGGCGGGCCAAGGCGCCCGACCTCGTCGTCGGCCTCGACGTCGGCACCACCAAGATCTGCGCGGTCATCGGCCAGCCCCGGCGCCACGGCGGCCTCGACGTGGTCGGCGTCGGCCACGCGCCCTCGCGCGGCCTGCGCCGCGGCGTGGTCGTCAACATCGAGTCCACCGTGGAGGCCATCAAGCACGCGGTGGCCGAGGCCGAGCAGATGGCGGGCGTCGAGGTCGCGCGCGTCTACGCCGGCGTGGCCGGCGGCCACGTGCGCTCGCTCAACAGCCGCGGGGTGGTGGCGGTGTCGGGCCGCGACCGCGAGGTCACCGCGCTCGACGTGGAGCGCGCGGTGGAGGCCGCCCGCGCCGTCAACGTGCCCCCAGACCGCGAGATCATCCACGTGCTGCCGCAGACCTTCATGGTCGACGACGCCGACGGCGTGCGGGAGCCGCTCGGCATGTCGGGCGTGCGGCTGGAGGTCGAGGTGCACATCGTCACCGCCGCGGTGACGTCGGTGCAGAACGTCGTGCGCTCGGTGAACCGGGCCGGCCTCGCCGTGCAGGACGTGGTGCTGGAGCCGATCGCCTCGGCCGAGGCGGTGCTGTGCGCCGACGAGAAGGAGCTGGGCATCGTCCTCATCGACATCGGCGGCGGCACCACCGACATGGCGCTCTTCCGCGACGGCGCCGTGTGGCACACGGCCGTGCTGCCGCTCGGCGGCGACCACATCACCAACGACGTGGCGGTGGGGCTGCGCACGCCGATGGCCGACGCCGAGGCCCTCAAGAAGCGCCACGGCTGCGCCCTCACGTCGATGGTGCCGGCCGAGGAGACGGTCGACGTGCCGTCGGTGGGCGGGCGCAAGCCGCGCCAGCTCTCGCGCCAGGTGCTCTCCGAGATCATCCAGCCGCGGGTGGAAGAGATCTTCACGCTCGTGGCCCGTGACCTCACGAAGGCCGGGTTCCAGGGCGCCGCCACCGCCGGCGTGGTGGTGACCGGCGGCAGCTCGATCATGGAGGGCGTGCCCGAGCTGGCCGAAGCGGTCTTCGACCAGCCGGTGCGCCGCGGGATCCCGGCCGACGTCGGCGGGCTCGCCGACGTCGTGCGCAGCCCCATCTATGCCACCGGGGTGGGGCTGGCGCTCTACGGCGCCCGGCGGCAGACCAGCGGCGCCCCGCCCCTCGATCCCGACGACGGCGCGTTCCTGGCGCGGATCGGCCGGCGGCTGGCAGGGTGGTTCGGTGAAATTTTTTAACCGGAGACGACCGGCGGAAGGGGGCGAGCGGCAGCCGCCACTGTTCGCGCCCGGCCCGGCGGCCGACGGCACTCTCACACGCCCGCGGCGGACGCGACGGCAGGCCGCGTCCACGGAAAGAGAGGACTTGATGGAGAAGGATCGGACACGGCGCCCCCTCTTCGAGCTCGAGCAGGTGCCGCCGGCGGCGAAGATCAAGGTCATCGGCCTCGGGGGCGGCGGTGGCAACGCCGTGAGCCGCATGATCTCGGCCGACTTCACCGGCGTCGACTTCATCGTCGCCAACACGGATCTCCAGGCCCTGCGGGCCTCCCCGGCGCCGGTGAAGATCCAGCTCGGCGCCAAGCTGACCCAGGGTCTCGGCGCCGGCTCGAATCCGGACGTGGGGCGCGGGGCCGCCCTGGAAGACCCCGAGGAGATCACGCGCCTCCTCGAGGGCGCCGACATGGTCTTCATCACCGCCGGGCTCGGGGGCGGCACCGGCACCGGGGCGGCCCCGGTGGTGGCCTCGCTCGCCAAGGACCTGGGCATCCTGACGGTGGCCGTCGTCACCCGACCGTTCACGTTCGAGGGCCGCAAGCGGCAGGTGCAGGCCGAGGCCGGCATGGAGGCCCTGCGCGGCGTGGTCGACACGCTGATCGCGATCCCCAACCAGCGGCTGCTCTCGGTGGTGGACCGCGGCACGCCGCTGCTGGAGGCGTTCAAGGTGGCCGACACCGTCCTGCAGCAGGCGGTGCAGGGCATCTCCGACCTCATCCTCGTCCCCGGCCTCATCAACCTCGACTTCGCCGACGTCCGCACGATCATGTCCGGCATGGGCATGGCCATGATGGGCACCGGCGTGGGCCGCGGCGAGAACCGGGCGCTCGACGCCGCCCAGAAGGCGGTGGCGAGCCCGCTGCTCGACGACACCTCGATCGAGGGCGCCCGCGGCATCCTGATCAACTTCACCGGCGGTCCCGACCTGTCGATCCACGAGGTGGAGGACGGCGCCCGCATCGTGCACGAGGCGGCCCACGACGAGGCCAACATCATCTTCGGCGCCGTCATCGACCCGAACCTGCGCGACGAGGTCCGCATCACCGTCATCGCGACCGGCTTCACCGAGCGCAAGCAGGAGACGACGCCGACCAAGATCGTGGACCTGCCGCGGGCGGCGCGCCCGGGCGCCAGCCAGCCCGGCGCCGCCGCCGCCTGGCGCCGGCGGCTGGCCGCCGACGCCCGGGCGGAGAGCGACGACCCGCTGGCCGACGCCGACTACGACGTGCCGGCGTTTCTCCGGCGCCAGGCGGACTGACGCCTCGGAGGGGGCCTCGACGGCCCCCTCCGACAGTCGTCGCGCGCCGGGTGGCGCGCTCCTCCTTGCCGCCCCCAGAAC
>DASWJN010000175.1:0-8168 GCA_036397135.1 Candidatus Methylomirabilota bacterium | reverse complement strand
CAGCGTGCCGTCGCCGCCGACCGCGACGATCAGGCCGGCGCCGGCCTCGGCAGCGGCCCGGGCGAGCGCCACGGCACCCCCGGGCCCGGCGGTCGGCGCCCACTCGAACGCCAGCCCGAGCCGGCGGAGCTCGTCTCGGAGCGAAGGCCAGAGCCGCTCGGTACGCCCGCCGCCCGCCGCCGGGTTGACGACGACGATGGCCGGGGTCACTCGAAGAGCGAGGGCTGGGCGCCGGCAGACGGCTCCGCCGCGCCGCGGCGGGCGGGGGGCGTCGGGCGGGCCCGCGCGGGCTTGCCCTTGGTCGGAGCCGGACGCGACCGCTTCCAGCCCTTCTGGTGCGCGATGCGCTCGCCCTGCTTGATCACCAGCAGGTCGACCAGCCGCGCCAGCGGGTTGCGCAGCAGGGCCAGGTAGCGCTCCCAGTATCGCGGTGAGTGCGCGAGCGTTCGCATCTGGTCGAGCGCCAGCGAGAGCGCGGCGCGGTCGCCCTTCCGCGAGGCCAGGCGGAGCTCGAGCAGGACCCGGCGGGCGCTGAGGTGCGTGGACGCCGGGCGGGCCACGGGATCAGGACCGGCCGCTGAGCTCGCGGCGGACGAGGCGGGCCGCCTCGACCATCGAGCGCAGCTTGGAAACGGCCACCCACCGCGGCGTTTCCCACAGCCCGCAGTCCGGCACCAGCCACAAGCGGTCGGCCGGCACGTGCTCGAGAGCCGCCCGCACCCGCGCCGCCACCTCGTCGGCCGACTCCACCCGGAACGCCTTGACGTCGACCACGCCGACCGCGACCTCCTTGCGCGTGGGGAAGCGGCTCCACAGTCCGATCTCGGCCATCTCGCGGTTGGCGTACTCGAACACGAACTGGTCCACCGGCGCCTCGAGGATCTGGGGGTAGAGCGGGGCGTAGCGGCGGGGCGTGGCGAACGAGTTGTTGTGGGCGTTGCCGAAGCACACGTGCAGCGCGACCTTCGCCCGCACGCCGTCGACCACGCCGCGCAGGGTCTCCACCAGCGTGCCGGCCCCGCCCCTGAGGATCCGGTGCTTGCCGGCCACCATCACCCAGTTGGGCTCGTCGATCTGCACGAAGTCGCACCCGGCCTCCACCAGCGCCCGGACCTCGCGGTTGACGAGGGCGACCAGGTCGGCCACCAGCGACTCTTCGCTCGCGTACGGGCCCCCGCGCCGGAGCGGGATGAGCAGGGTGAGGGGCCCGGGAACGGCCACCCGCAACGGGCGGTCGGTGTGGGCGCGGGCGAAGCGGAACTCGTCGACGATCCCGAGGCCCTCGGGGGCCTCCACCCGCCCCACGACGTCGTACGGGCAGTGCGTATCGTAGTTGGGCGGGCCCAGCCGCCGCGGCACCGGCAGCGGGACCAGGCCGGTGAGACGATCGTAGAACCCGCGAATGAACGTGATCCGCCGCATCTCGCCGTCCGAGATCACGTCCACGCCCGCCTCGACCTGGTCGCGGATGGCGATGCGCACGGCGTCGTCGTAGGCCTCGCGGAGATCGGTGGGCCCGAGCCGGTCGGGGGCCGCCTCGCGCACGAGGAAGAGCCAGGAGGGCAGCGCGTGCGAGCCGCAGACGGTGGTGGGCAGCGGGGGCAGCTCGCGGGTCATCGTTGCCCCGGATGCTAGCGCCGGACGCGACGAACGTCCACCGTCTCAGCGCACGCGCAGCTCGTAGTCCTCCCGCTGGGTCTGGCCGCCGGCCGTCTGCACCGTGATCTCCACCCCGAGCCCGGTCTCCAGGCGCTCGAGGTCCGCGCGGCCCTCGCCCTCGAGGTAGGTGGCCAGCTCGGGGTGCACGCGGGCCACGATCTCGCGGCCCTCGCCGGCCGGCGCCTCGGCCGCCGCCTTGGCCTGCAGCGCCCGGTAGATCTCGGTGGCCAGGGTCTCGGTGGACTTCACGACGCCGGTGCCGCGGCAGGTGGGGCAGGGCTGGGTGAGGAGCGCGCGCAGGTCCTGGCGGACGCGCTTGCGCGTCATCTCCACCAGCCCCAGCTCGGAGATCTGCAGCACGTTGGTGCGGGCCTTGTCCACGGCCAGCGCGCGCGTGAGGGCCTTCTCGACCTGCTCGCGGTGCTCGGGCACCTCCATGTCGATGAAGTCGATGATGATGATGCCGCCGAGGTCGCGCAGCCGGATCTGGCGCACGATCTCGTTCACGGATTCCAGGTTGATCTTGAGCACCGTCTGCTCGAAGTCGCGCTTGCCCACGTACTTGCCGGTGTTGACGTCGATGGAGACCAGCGCCTCCGTGTGGTCGATGACGATGTACCCGCCGGACTTCAGCCACACCCGCCGCCGCAGGGCCTTCTCGATGTCCTTCTCGATGCCGAAGGCCTCGAACACCGGCGCGCGCTCGCGGTACAGCCGCACGCGCTCGGCCAGCGCCGGCACCAGCTGCTGCACGGACGCCAGGCACTTGTCGTGAGCGGCCTGGTCGTCCACCACGAACTCGTCGACCTCGGGGGAGAAGAGGTCGCGCACCACCCGGAAGGTCAGGTCCATCTCCTCGTGGAGGACGGCCGGGGCCGCCGCCGCCTCGAAGCGGTTCTGGATCTGCGACCACAACCGGCTCAGGAAGTCGACGTCGTGGGCGAATTCCTCCACGCCCTTGCCCTCGGCGTTGGTCCGCAAGATGAAGCCGCCCGGCGGCAGGTCGAGGCTGCGCAGCGCCGCCCGCAGGCGGTCGCGCTCGCGCTCGTCGTGGATGCGGCGGGAGACGCCGATGTGCCGGGCCTGCGGCATGTAGACGACGTAGCGGCCGGGCAGCGAGATGAACGAGGTGATGCGGGCGCCCTTGGTGCCGAGCGACTCCTTGGAGATCTGCACGAGGACGGACTGGCCGCGGCTGAGCATCTCCTCGATGGGGCCGGTCGCCTCCCGCTTCGGCTCTTCGTCGACGTCGAGGTCGGCGTCGTCGTCGTCGGTGTCCAGCATGGTGCGGCCGATGTCGGCGAGGTTGGAGGTGTAGTCGCCGGCATAGAGGAAGGCGTCCTTGACGAGTCCGACGTCGACGAAGGCGGCCTGCATGCCGGGCAGGACGTTCGTCACCGTGCCCTTGTAGACGCTCCCGACGATCGACCGGTGGCGGTGGCGCTCGAGATAGAGCTCGGTGAGGAGGTTACCCTCCTGAACCGCGACCCGGGTTTCGAGCAGACCGACGTTGACCACGATGCGTTTGTTCACGGCAGCACCTCTCCGACACCCCCGCCGCCCGACCCCGTCGGTGAGCGATCCCCGGGTGTCTCATTGGAACTGCCGCATCCGGACCGAGAGCAGGAGTCCGAGGGCCATCATGGAGACGACCATCGAGGAGCCGCCGTAGCTCATGAGCGGCAGCGGAATCCCCACCACCGGAAGCAGCCCGGTCACCATCCCCACGTTCACGAGGACCTGGCTCGCCACCAGGCAGGTGACGCCCAGCGCGACCAGCCGGCCCACCGGCTCGCGCGTCGAGGCCGCGATGTCGAATCCCCGGGCCAGGAGCAGCGCGTAACAGGCGAGCAGCACGAGGCAGCCGACGAAGCCCCACGTCTCGGCGAATACGGCGAAGATGAAATCCGTGTGACGCTCCGGGAGAAAGGCCAGCCGGCTCTGCGTCGCGCCGGCCACGCCCTTGCCCAGGAGCTGTCCCGACCCTATCGCGATCTTGGCCTGGATCACGTTGTACGCGCTCCCGAGGGGATCGCGCAGCGGGTCCAGGAAGACGAGAATTCGTTCCCGTTGATAGTCCCTGAGCAGGATGAACCACGCCAGGGGCGTGGCGGCGAGCCCGGCGAGGACGAGTCCTCCCAGGAGCCGCAGCTGCAGTCCGGCCGCGACCAGCAGGGCGAGCAGGACCGGAAACAGCAGCACCGCGGTGCCGAGGTCGGGCTGCTTGACGATCAGCGCCGCCGGCACCACGGCCAGCGGCGCCGCCAGCACCAGCGCGGTCTTGCCGACCGGCTGCGCCCAGTGCGAGGTCACCAGCCAGACCGCCATCAGCACGAAGCAGATCTTGAACAGCTCGGACGGCTGCACCGACACCGGTCCCACCAGCAGCCAGCGCCGCGCGCCCGAGACCGTGCGGCCGAACATGGATACCGCCACCAGCGCGGCGAGGCCGGCGAGATAGAACAGCGGCGCGGCCCGCACCAGCCGGCGATAATCCACGCTGGCGACCACCAGCAGCGCGACGAGGCCCACGCCGAACCAGGCGAGCTGCCGGAGGGCGACGCCGCCACCGGCCCGGCCCACCTGCAGCGTGGCCAGCGTCGAGGCGCTGAGGATGACGAGCCCGACGGTGGCGCCCACCAAGGGCCAGTCGACGTTCTGCAGCAGGCGGCGATCGATGCCGACCATGGATTACCCGTCCGAGCGCCTGCGCAGGGCTCCGGCGCTCGACGGGCGGTTCATCCTCCGAGCTCTATGCTGGCGACCTTTTCGAGGAAGATGGCGTTGAAGATCTTGCGCGCGATGGGCGCGGCGACCTGTCCGCCCTTGCCACCCCGTTCGACGAGCACCACCACCACGACCTCGGGCTCGCGCACGGGCGCGAACGAGGCGAACCAGGCGTGATCCTGGCCCTTGTCCGCCCGGGACTTGGCGATCATCTGGGCCGTGCCGGTCTTGCCGGCGATGTCGATCCCGGGAATGCGGGCGGCCGCCCCGGTGCCGCCGTCGTTGACGGCCACCCACAGCGACTGGCGCAGGAAGGCCCACACCATCGGGGACAGCTCGACGTGCCCGGTGACGGTGCCGCCATCGCTCCACACCACGCCCTTGTCCGGTCGCACGATCCGCTGCACGAGGCGGGGCTTCCACAGCACGCCGCCGTTGGCCACGGCGCTCATGAAGCGCGCCACCTGCATCGGCGTCACCAGGATCGCGCCCTGCCCGATGGACATGTTCACCGTCTCGCCGGCGTGCCAGCCACCGCCCACCCGCCGGTCGCGTCGCAGCTTCGGCTTGGGGATGAGCCCGAGCTTCTCACCCGGCAGGTCGATGCGGGTCGGCGTGCCGAACCCGAAGGCCGCGGCGTACTTCGCGATGACCGCGCCGCCGATCTTGAGCCCCTTCTCGTAGAAGAAGACGTTGCAGGAGTGGCGCATGGCGTCGAGCAGGTCGACGGAGCCGTGCCCGCCTTCCTTCCAGTCCTTGAACGTCCACCGCCCGAGCTGGAACTCGCCGGTGCAGTGCGTGCGGTCGGTCGGCGCCAGCGTCCCTTCCTGCAGCCCGGCCGCCGCCACCACGATCTTGAACACCGAACCGGGCGCGTACTGGCTCTGGATCGTCCGGTTGAGCAGCGGATGGTCGGGGTCCTGGATCACCCGCAGCCAGGCGTTGCGTTCGATCGTCCCGGTGAAGCGGTCGATCTCGAAGGCCGGCGTCGAGACCATGGCCAGGACGTCGCCGTTGCGGGGGTCCATGACCACCACCGAGCCGGCGAGGCCCTCCATCGCGCGCTCGGCCGCCTCCTGGATGCGGCGGTCCACGGTGGTGACCACCTCGGCGCCGGGGTGCGGCTCGGTGGACTGGATGAGCCGGATCTGCCGGCCCATGGCGTCCACCTCGATGCGCTCGCCGCCGTCCTTGCCGCGCAGGAACTCGTCGAGGAGCCGCTCGAGGCCGCTCTGGCCCACCATGTCGCCCCGGCGGTAGCGGCCCTGCTTGAGCTGCTCGTCGTTGGCCTCGCGCACGTAGCCGAGCAGGTGGGCGGCGAAGCGGCTGGTGGGATAGGCCCGCTGCGGCTCCACCTCGACGATGACCCCCGGCAGCTCGAGCTTCCACTCCTCGACCCGCGCGACGTCGTCCATGCTGAGGCCCCGGCGGACGCGCACCGGCAGGATCGAGTCGGGCGGGATGCGGGCCACCGCCTCCTGCAGCTCGGCGAACGGGATGTGCAGCAGGGAGGCCAGCCGGCCCAGGGTGGCGTCGCGCGCGGCCGGATCGCGCTCCAGCTCGCGCGGGATGAGCGAGAGCGTGAAGGCCGGCCGGTTGTCCACCAGCGGCAGGCCGTGGCGGTCGAACAGGATCCCGCGGGGCGCCGCGATCGGGCGGATCCTCGTGCGGTTCTTGTCCGACGCCTCCTGGAAGCGCCCCCCCTCGAGCACTTGCAGGTACCAGAGCTGGCAGACGATGACGAGCAGGGCCGCGCTGACGAGCCCGGCCATGACGAGGATCCGGCGGCGGCCGGGGTCCGGCCGCCCGGACATCTGGTGGCCGACGTAGCCGAGACGGCCGCCGCTCACGAGGCCCGCTCCCGCATCGATTCCGCCCAGGTCAGCGCCAGCACCAGGGCAGCGCCGAGAAAGCCGTTGTAGAGCGCCTGGGGGAGGATCACGTAGGTCATCAGCTCGCCGAAGGGCGCCGGGAAGCGGACGAGCTTGAGCAGCGCGAAGCGGGCCAGGCCCTCGGCGACCGTGAGCAGCACCAGCCCCGGGACCTGCACGAGCGGCTGGCTGACCCACAGGCGGCCCCCCAGCCCACCGATGAGGAAGCCGATGAGCGCCTTCGTCAGCGCCTGCACGCCCAGCAGCCCGCCGGAGGCGGCGTCCTGCAGGAGGCCGGCGACGAACCCGGCGCCGCAGCCGAACTCGGGGCCGCGCCGCAGCGCCATGAGCACCACCACGATGAGAGGGATATCGGGGGCCACGTCGGCGATGCGGAGGGCGGGGCCGAGGGAGGCGTGAACGAAGCCGCCCCCGAAGATCGCCACCGCCACGAACGTCCGCATCAGCTGCCGCCGGCCGGGAAGAGCCCGGCCACGTCGTGGGCGCCGTCGCCGACGATCAGCAACACCTCGTCGATACGGGCGAAGTCGACGGCCGGCGTGAGCTGCGCGTAGTTGAAGAGGGCCGAGCCGCGGTCGTCGATGGCGTGCACCCGGCCCATCGGGATGCCGCGAGGGGCGAGCCCGCCGGCGCCGGAGGTGACGATGAGGTCGCCGACCTGGATGCCGCCGCCGTCGCGCGCCATGTACTTGAAGCGCAGCGTGCCGCGCGGCTCGCCCTCCACGATGCCCTGCGTGCGCGTGCGCACCACGTGGGCGCCCACGTTGGAGGCCGGGTCGGTGAGGACCTGGACGATCGACGCGCCTGGACGCACGTCGACGACCCGGCCGATGAGCCCGTCGGGCCCGATGACGGCGGTGAGCCGGGCCACCTGATCCGCGCGCCCCCGGTTGACCGTCAGCGAGCGGACCCAGCCGCCCCACTCGCGCGCGATGATCTCCCCGGACAGGGTGGCCAGCGGCATCGCCTGCTTGAGCGCGAGCAGCCGGCGCAGCCGGTGATTCTCCTCGATGGTCTCGGTCACCCGCAGCGCCTGCACCCGCAGCTGCTGGGCCTCCTCGCGCAGGCGGCCGTTCTCCGCGCGGACGTTCTTCCAGTCGCTGTAGGTCGTCCACACCCCCACGGCGGCGCGGTTGATGCGGGCCAGCGCGCTCTGGATCGGCGTGGTGACGACGGCGAGGGCGTCGGAGGCGACGGCGGTGTAGCCGCGCATCTGGAGCGTCAGGAGCAGAAGGCAGACCACGGCTACGGTGCCAAGCAGCACGAGCGCGCGAATCCTCACCTTCGACCCCCGAACGTACGGGTCAGGCCGGGATGGCCACCTTCTTGAGGAGGTTGAGCTCGTCGAGCACCTTGCCGGTCCCGAGCGCGACGCAGGAGAGCGGATCCTCCCCTTGCGTCACCGGCAAGTTGGTTTCCTGCCTCAGCAGGTGGTCGAGGCCGCGGAGCAGGGCTCCGCCGCCGGTCAGCACGATGCCTTTGTCCACGATGTCGGCGGCCAGCTCGGGCGGCGTCCGCTCCAGACAGGTGCGGACGGTCTCCACGATCGTCATGACCGGCTCCCGCAGCGCCTCCCGGATCTCCTCGTCGGTGATCACGATGGTCTTGGGGATGCCGTCGATCAGGTCGCGGCCCTTGACCTCCATCGTCCGCCGCTCGCCGCCCATGGGGTAGGCCGAGCCGAGCGCCATCTTGATCTCCTCGGCGCGGCGCTCGCCGACCAGCAGGTTGTAGTGCTTCTTGATGTACTGCACGATCGCCTCGTCCATCTCGTCGCCGGCGATGCGCACCGACTTGGAGTACACGATGCCGGAGAGCGAGATCACCGCGACCTCGGTGGTGCCGCCGCCGATGTCCACGATCATGTTGCCGCCCGGCTCCTGGATCGGC
>DASWJN010000174.1:0-29154 GCA_036397135.1 Candidatus Methylomirabilota bacterium | reverse complement strand
CCCGCTGGTCGGCACCATCGACGCCGACGGCAACCTCAAGATCCAGCATCTGCACCGGCCGCCCGCCGCCGGTGACGCGAAGTGAGCCGGCCCCACAGAGCGGTGAAACCGAGCGCGTCCCCCAAGCACCTGCTCAGCCTCGTCGTCCTCGTGTCCGTGCTGTTCGCCGCCGCTGTGCCCGCCGCGCAGGCGGCCAAGATCAGTGTCATCAACCTGGACGGTCCCGGCGAGGGATTCAACTCTGCCGCGCCCCGCGCGCCCGTCGGCGGGAACCCGGGCACCACCCTCGGGGCCCAGCGGCTGATCGCGTTCAGGTTTGCCGCGAAGATCTGGGGCGCGGGTCTCTCGAGTCCCGTGACCATCCGGGTCGGCGCCACCTTCGACCCGTTGCCATGCAATGCCGGCTCGGCGGTTCTCGGTGCCGCCGGCCCCTCGCTCGTCGTCCGCGACTTTCCCGGGGCGCCGGCGGCCAGCACGTGGTACGCCAGCGCCCTGGCGGACGCCCGGTTCGGGGCCGACCTCGTCCCGGGGGTGGATGACATCATCGCGTTCTTCAACAGCAGCATCGGGACGACCTGCCTGTTCCCGAACCCCTGGTACTACGGGCTCGACGCCAACCCTCCCCCTGGGCAGATTGACTTCGTCACCGTGGTCCTGCATGAGCTGGGTCACGGGCTGGGCTTCCTGACCGTTGTCCAGCTGGCGTCAGGCGCGAAACTCGCCGGCTTCGACGACGCATTCATGCGGTTCCTGGAGCGCCACGGGGCCAGCCCGGCCGGCTATCCGAGCATGTCCAATGGCCAGCGCGTGGCGGCGAGCGTCGATACGGGCAACCTGCACTGGGTGGGTCCCAATGTCCGGGCGGCGGCCGGCGGGGAGCTGTCGAGCGGCACCGTCGGGGATCATGTCCGGATGTTCGCCCCCAATCCGCAGCAGCCCGGGTCGTCCGTCTCGCACTGGGACTCGGTGCTGGTGCCCAACCAGCTCATGGAGCCCAGCTACACGATGCCGATCCACGATCCCACCCTGGAGCTGGCGCTCTTCCAGGACATCGGGTGGAGGATGGTCGGGCCGAACATCAAGGTCAAGCCGGCGTCGAAGAACTACGGCAACGTGTTCATCGGCAGCACGAGCGACCAGGTCTTCAAGGTCAAGAACACCGGCGACGCCCTGCTGAGCGTCTCGGGGACGAGCATCACCGGACCGTTTTCCATCGAGAGCGGCGGGGGCGCGGTCGATCTTGCGCCGGGCGCCGTCCGGAACGTCACCGTCCGCTTCACGCCCACGGCCCCCACGGGCGCCAAGAGCGGGACGCTCCAGGTCACCTCCGATGATCCCGACACACCGACCCTCGACGTCGCCCTGACCGGGACGGCGGTCCTGCCAATCGTCACGATCGCCGTCACCGACGCGGCGGCCGGCGAGACCGGCCCGAACACCGGCGCGTTCAAGGTCTCCCGCACCGGGCCGGTCACCGACCCCCTCGTCGTCGACTACACGACCAGCGGCACGGCCACCTCCGGAGACGACTACACGGCGCTCTCCGGTACCGTCACGATCCTCGCCGGGAAGAAAGCGGCCTCGATCGTGGTGACTCCGGTCGACGACGCCGTGGCCGGGGAGGGCAAGGAAACCGTCATCGTCACGCTGGCGGCCGACACGAACTACATCGTCGGCGCGCCCAGCGCGGGCACCGTCAAGATCGCCGACAACGATCAGGCGTTCGAGTTCACGGCCGCGGCGTTCGAGGTGGTCGAGGGGGTCCTCGCCGCAAAGATCGGCGTGAAACGGGTCGGCGGGCTGGCGACGAGGGCCACCGTCATGTGCCGCACGGCCGCTAACACGGCCGTCGCCGGCCAGGACTACACCGACGTGAATCGGAAGCTCGTCTTCGAGCCCGGCGTGAGCACCATGAAGTGCAAGGTGCCGATCCTCAACGACAGCGCGCCCGAAGGCGACGAAACCGTCGACCTCGAGCTCCACACGCCGACCGGCCCGAACGCCAGGCTGGGAACCCTCGTCAACGCGGTCCTGACGATCAACGACAACGACTAGCCGGCCCCCGGACGCCCCGTTCCTCAGCGCCGACCCGGCCGCCGTCGACCACGAGATCGCGCTCATGCGCGGCCGGCCGGCCGACGACGACCCGCGTCTGATGTCGACAGCCTCGACGAGCTGCGCGCCTTCCACCGGTGGCTGGTGGCCGAGGGCTACCGCATCGACGGCGTCGTCAACCACGCCAGCGCCATCGGCTGCTACTTCTTCGATCCCGAGGGCAATCGCACCGAGGTGTTCTGGGTCACCGGGCGGCCGTGCTGGGTGCCGACCGCCAATCCGATCGACATCCACCAGCCCGACGACGTGGTGCTGGCCGAGGTCGACCGCGTGTGGCATCGGCTCCGTCACGTGCCGGTCGGCGGCCGCCTGACCGAGGAGATGGCGTCGCTTCAGCTCGCGCTCGACTGACCCGCGCTCCAGGGCCGGCGCAGGAAGTCCAGCACCCCCCGCTTGAACGCCTCGAAGGCACCGAGCCTGTGCGCGATCGTCTCGAACACGGCGCGAAGCTCGGCCAGATAGCCGTCCATCTCGTCGAGCCGGGCAAGAAGCCGGTCCCGGTCAATCACGCGCGACCTGTTCCAGGTACTGTCGGTGGATGTGCCTGAACCCCTCGAACGCTCGCGCCGTGCGTGCCGCCAGCGCGTACAGCGCCGGCTCGTCCCGTACGAAGACGACCGATCCCTCCTTGAGAACTCGGCTCCTGACTGCCAGCGGAAGCTGCTGGAACACGACGAGGTCCACGTCCGCCTCGGCGAGGTATTCCAGTCGCTTGCGGGCGAGCTCGACATCGTCCGTGGGGTCCGCGCCCAGCACGAGGCAGACGTCGAGGTCGGATCGCGGTGAGGCGTCGCCCCGCGCCCTACTGTCGAAGACGATTACCGCCAGGACGTCGGGGTCGCGCGTGGCGCGGGCGATGACCGGACTCAGTGTCGGATGGGCGCTGGTGTCCACGTGAGCATGATACCCGCGGAGCCCAGGGCGAACATCGCGCCGAAAGCGAGCAGACTCGGGTCAGCGTCCTCGCGCGAGCTGGCGCTTCGCCGCCGCCACCACCGCCTCGACCGTGAAGCCGAACTTCTTCTGCAGCTCCTTGAGGGGGGCGGAGGCGCCGAAGGTCTTCATGCCGATCGCCTCGCCGGTGGTGCCCACGTAGCGGTGCCACCCGAACGTCGAGGCCTGCTCGACCGACACGCGCGCGGTCACCCCTGGCGGCAGCACGCTGTCGCGGTACTCCTGGCTCTGGTGCTCGAAGAGCTCCCACGAGGGCATGCTCACCACGCGCGCCTTCACGCCGTCCTTGCCGAGCTGCTCCCACGCGCCGGCTGCCAGGCCGACCTCGCTGCCGGTGGCCATCAGGAGGACGTCCGGCGTGCCGCCCGGCGCCTCGGCCAGCACGTACGCGCCCCTGGCCACGCCGGCGACGGCGCCGAACTTGGTCCGGTCGAACGTCGGCATCGCCTGGCGCGAGAGGATGAGCGCGACCGGCTCGTGCTTGAGCTGCATGATCAGCTTCCACGCCTCCAGCACCTCGTTGGCGTCGCCCGGCCGCAGCGTGATGAGGCCGGGGATGGCGCGCAGCGAGGCCAGGTGCTCGATGGGCTGGTGGGTCGGCCCGTCCTCGCCCACGCCGATCGAGTCGTGGGTGAAGATGTAGACGACCGGGATCTCCATGATGGCGCTGAGGCGGATGGGCGCCCGCATGTAATCGCTGAAGATCATGAAGCCGGAGCCGTAGGCGCGGATCTTGGACAGCGCCAGGCCGTTCAGCACCGCGCCCATGGCGTGCTCGCGGATGCCGAAGTGGAAGTTGCGCCCGCCATGGTCGTGGGGCGTGAAGTCGCCGGCGCCCTCGAACGTCAGGCGCGTCTTGGTGGACGGTGCCAGGTCGGCCGAGCCGCCCAGCAGCCACGGCACGTTCTGGGCGAGCGTGTTGAGCACCTTGCCGGACACGTCGCGGCCGGCGGCGCCCTTGGGGTCGGCCGGGTACGGCGCGAGGTTCTTGTCCCAGCCGGCCGGCAGCTCGCGGCGCTGCATCCGGAGCAGCTGGTCGGCCAAGTCGGCGTGCTTGCCGCGGTACTCCTCGTAGAGCGCCATCCACTGCTTGCGCAGCGCCTTGCCGCGGGCGCCCATGCCGGCGGCGAAGTGCTCGCGCACGCCGTCGGGCACCAGGAACTTCTCGTTCTCCGGCCAGCCGTAGTTCCGCTTGGTGAGCTTGATCTCCTCCTCGCCGAGCGGCTCGCCGTGGGCGGCGTGCGTGTCCTGCTTGTTCGGGGAGCCCCACGCGATGTGGCTGTCGACGATGATCAGGGTCGGCCGTTCCGTCTCGTTCCTGAAGGTCTTGAAGGCGCGCTCGAGCATCTCGAGGTCGTTGGCGTCGCCGACGCGCGTGACGTTCCAGCCGTACGCGATGAAGCGGGTGGCGACGTCCTCGCTGAAGGCCCATTCCGTGTGGCCCTCGATCGTGATCTTGTTGTTGTCGTAGATCCAGCACAGGTTGGAGAGCTTCAGGTGACCCGCCAGCGAGGCGGCCTCGCCCGACAGGCCTTCCATCATGCAGCCGTCACCCGCGAGCGCATAGACGTCGTAGTCGAACATGTCGAAGCCGGGTCGGTTGAAGTGCCGGGCCTGCCAGCGGCCGGCGATCGCCATGCCCACGCTGGTGGCCACCCCGGCACCGAGCGGGCCGGTCGTGGTCTCGATGCCCGACGTCCAGCGATACTCCGGGTGGCCGGCGCACTTGCTGTCGAGCTGGCGGAAGCGCTTGATGTCGTCGAGCTTGACCGACAGCTCGCCCAGCCGCTCGTACTCGGGGTTCACCGCCTTGACGCCGGCCAGGTGCAGCAGCGAGTAGAGCAGCATCGAGGCGTGGCCGGCCGAGAGCACGAACCGGTCGCGGTTCGGCCAGATCGGGTCGTCGGGATCGAAGCGGAGGAAGCGCTGCCAGAGCGTGTAGGCGACCGGCGCCAGCGCCATCGGCGTGCCCGGGTGGCCCGAGTTCGCCGCCTGCACGGCGTCCATCGAGAGCGTGCGGATCGTGTTGATGGCCAGGGTGTCCAGGCGTGCCTGGTCGGTGCCGATGCTCATGAGAAGGCGTCCCCCCGGCGCCGATCCTGACGTTTCGCCGGGGCGTTTGTCAACGGAATCGGGCAGGCATGCGCAGGCCCATCACGCAGCCCGCGCCGTCATGCTCTCGTTCAGCAGGTCCAGGGCCGCCGTCACGACGGCGGCCGGCGCCACGGCGCGCAGGCAGTCGTGGTGGCCGGCCGGGCAGACGCTCTTGTAGCAGTACTTGCACGGCACGTCGTGGTTGAGCACGCGATGCGGCACGCGCCAGGGCGTGTGCTGCGGGTTGGTGAGCGCGTAGAGGTCGACGATCGGCGTGCCGACCGCCGCCGCCACGTGCACCGGCCCGGTGTTGTTGCTCACGAGCAGCGGCGCCCGGGCCAGCAGCGCGGCCAGCTCGGCGACGTTCAGCCGTCCGGCCAGCGACGGCGCCGCGACCCCGGAGGCCTCGCGCACCGCCGCCACCAGCGGCTGCTCGCCGGCGTCGCCCGTGAACACGAGGCCGACGCCGGCCGCGCGCAGCCCGCGCACGACCTCGGCGAAGTGCGGATAGCGCCGCGAGGGCGCGGTGCCGCCGGGATGCAGCACGGCCCAGGGACGCGCCAGCCCCAGCTCCTCGATCAGCGCCGCCGCGCGTCGCGCGGCGGCGGGCGGCACCGCCAGCGCCAGCCGGTCGTCCTCGGCGCGCGCGCCGACGGCCTCGACCAGATCGAGCTGCCGGCGCACTTCGTGGCGCACGCCACCGGCCGGCTCGGGATCCGGCACCCAGTCGGTCAGGAGCTGATACGGATTCTCGTGGCAGTGGGCGAGGCGCCGGGGGATCCCGGCCAGCTGGCAGAGCAGCGCGGCGGGCAGCGGGCTCTGGCTGTAGACCGTGAAGATCGCGGCGGCGTCGAAGCGCCGGGCCGCCAGCCGCGCGATCATGCGGAGGTCGGGGGCGGCGTCGGTGCGCGGCAGCGTCGCCTTCATCCACGGCGCCTCGTACACGATGACGCCGTCCACGCCGGGCAGCAGGCGCGCCGCCTCGGCGCCGGCCGGCGAGGTCAGGAGGGTCAGCCGCCGCCCGGGCCGCGCGGCCTCGAGCGCCCGCAGGGCGGCGCCGGTCATGACCACGTCGCCCAGCGCGTCGAGCCGCACGGCGAGCACGCGCGTGGCGTCCGCCCAGCCGGCCGCGCTCACGCCACGCTCCCCAGCGGGCGCGCGTCGCCCGCCCGCGCGTGGACCCGCTCGATGATCGAGGTGGTCGACCGGTCCTGGACGTACGGCAGGATGCGCACCACCCCGCCCTGGGCCTGCACGACGGCGGCCTCGGGCAGGCGCTCGACCGTGTAGTCGCCGCCCTTGACGAAGACGTCGGGGCGGACCGCCCGCACCAGCTCGATCGGCACGTCCTCGTCGAACGGCACGATCGCGTCCACGGCGCTGAGCGCGGCCAGCACGTGGGCGCGGTCGTCGAGGGGATTGATGGGCCGCCCGCCGCCCTTCAGCCGGCGCACGCCGGCGTCGGTGTTGATTCCGACGACCAGCACGTCGCCGAGCGACTTGGCGGCATTCAGGAACGTGATGTGGCCGCGGTGGAGGATGTCGAAGCAGCCGTTGGTCATGACGATGCGCCGCCCGGCCTGGCGGTGGACGTCGAGCCGCGCCGCCAGCGCGCCGAGGTCGCGCACGACCCGGTCGGCCGGCGTCACCGCCGCCCGCAGCTCCAGCGCCGAGCAGGCCGCCGTGCCGTCCTTGCCCACGACGACGTTGGCGGCCGCCGAGGCCAGCTCCGCCGCCGCCGCCAGGTCGGCGCCGGCGGCCAGCGCCAGCCCGAGGGCCGCGATGAAGGTGTCGCCGGCGCCGGCGGTGCGGGTGGACGAGGTGGGACGCGCGTAGGTGCGATAGGGCGGCCGCCCGTCCTCGAGGAACACGGCGCCGTCGGCGTCGAGGCTGACGGCGGCGATCTGGGCGCCGGTGCTCTCGAGCAGCCGGCGGCCGTGGCGCACGACGAGGGCGATGCGCTCGTCGTCGAGCCGGCTGGCGGGCCGCCCCAGCAGCGCCAGCGCCTCGGCGAAGTTCGGCTTCACCGCCGTGACACCGGCGCTGCGGTAGGCCGGCAGCGTCTTGGAGTCGACCACGACGACGCGGCCGGCGCGCGCCTGGCACCGGGCGAGCGTGGCGATCACGCGGGGCCCGAGGATCCCGTAGCCGTAGTCGGAGACGAGGACGGCGTCGTGGGCGCTCACCAGCTCGGCCAGCCGCGCGCCGAGCGCGCGCTCGCCCGCCGCCGGCAGCGGACCGGTGCTGCCGGCGTCGAACCGGACGAGCAGGTGGCCGCCGGCGAGCAGCCGCTGCTTGGACAGCGTACGGCGCGACGGGTCGCGCAGCAGCGCGTGCGTGACCACGCCGCCGCCGTCGAGCGCCCGGCCGAGCGCCTCGGCCTCGGGGTCGTCGCCCACCACGGACAGCAGCGTCACCTGCGCGCCGAGCGCGCGCGCGTTGACGGCGGTGTTGGCCGCCCCGCCCGGGGCGTCCACCCGCCGGATCACGTCCACGACCGGCACCGGCGCCTCCCGGCACAGCCGGTCGGTCGCCCCGTGCAGGTAGCTGTCCAGCATCGCCTCGCCGACGACGAGCACGCGCAGCCCGGCCCAGCGCTCGATGACCCGCTCCGGCGTCGCCGTCACGGCCACGACGTCTCCCGCATCGGCAGCACGGTGATCTCGGGCACCACCGTCTCGTCCGGCTGGGTCAGCACGAACACCACGGTGGCGGCGACGTTGGCGGCGTCCTGCAGCACCTCTGGATCGAGGTCCGGGAAGCGGTCCAGCAGGAACGGAGTGCGCATGCCGCCGGCGACGACCGCCGTCACCTTGACGCCGTGCGGCCGCCCCTCGACGTGCAGGGCATGGCTGAGCCCGAGCAGGCCCCACTTGGAGGCGTGGTAGGCGGCCGCGTTGGCCCAGGCGCGCTTGGCCGCCGTCGAGACGATGTTGACGATGTGGCCGCTTCCACGGGCGCGCATCATCCCGAACACCTGGCGCGACATGAGGAACGGGCCGCGCAGGTTGACGTCGAGGATGCGGTCCCAGTCCTCGACGCCGAGCTCCTCGAACGGCACCGTGAGGTCGACGCCCGCGTTGTTGACGAGCACGTCCAGCGTGCCGAGCGTCGCCACCACCCGGTGCACCGCGAGGGCGGCCGAGGTCTCGTCGCCGACGTCCAGACGCATCGGCAGCGCGGCCGCGCCGACGATCGTCGCCACCCGCTCGGCCGCGTCGAGCCGCACGTCGGCCACGACGACCCGCGCGCCCGCGGCGCCCAGCGCCCGGCACAACGCCTCCCCGAGCCCCCCGCCGCCCCCGGTCACCAGCGCCACCCGCCCGGCGAGCGGTCCCTCCAGGCCCACGCGGGTGGGCCTGGGGGCCATCTCGGAGCCCCCAATGCTCGGCATCACGCGGCCCGCGGGGCGCGCGACACGCGCAGCGCCAGGCGTTCGGGCGAGTCCCAGCGCGCCAGCGCCGCGCCGGCCGCGGACGCGCCGGCGCCGGCCGCGCGCGCCTCGATCAGCTCGCACATCAGATGGATCGCCACGATGTGCACTTCCTGGATCTTCTGCGTGTCCGCCGAGGGAACGGTGATGGCCACGTCCACCAGCCGGCGGGCGGGGCCGCCGTCGCGTCCCAGCAGGCCGACGGTCTGCAGTCCAAGCCGCCGGGCGGTCTCGAGCGCCCGCACGACGCTCGGCGAGCGCCCGCTGGTGCTGATGGCGAGGAGCACGTCGCCCGGCCGCCCGAGCGCCTCCACCTGGCGCGCGAAGACGTCGTCGTAGCCCGCGTCGTTGGCCCACGCCGTCAGGATCGCGGTGTCGGCGGTGAGCGCGACGGCCGGCAGCGCCGCCCGTCCGACCGCGCGGAAGCGCCCGACCAGCTCGCCGGCCAGGTGCTGCGCGTCCGCCGCGCTGCCGCCGTTGCCGCAGACGAGCAGCTTGCCCCCGGCCGCGAAGCAGTCCGCGACGAGGTCGGCCGCTTCCACGAGGGGTGCCCTCAGGCGGCGGCGCGACTCCCGCAGCGCCTCCACCGTCTCGTCGAAGCCGCGGTCGATCACCGCCAGGCGCCCGGCCTGGGCGCGCCGGCGCGGGTCGCCGGCCGCCAGCACGTCCTCGTAGAGCGCGGACACCCCGCCGGCGACGTGCCGCCAGGTGAACAGGTCGTTCGCGCGGCGGACGGCCTGCCGGCGGAACACGTTCATGAGGCGCGGGTGACGGAAGAGATGGGCGATGCGCTCGGCCACCGCTCCCGGGTCGTCGGGCGCCACCAGGTAGCCGGTCTCGCCGTCGCGCACGGTGAACTTGATGCCGCCGACGTTGGCGCCGAGGACCGGCGTGCCACAGGCCATCGCCTCCAGTGGGGTGATGCCGAACGGCTCGTACCAGGGCGTGGTGACGAACACGTCGGCCGCGCTGTAGTAGTACTTCAGGACTTCCCGCCCGCGCCGGCCCACGAACGTCACCGCGCCGGCGACGCCCTCGGCCCGGGCGATCTCCTGCAGCCGGCCGATCTCCGGCGTGACGCGCGGGTCGGCGTCGTTCGACTCGCCGCCCACGATCAGCAGGCGGGCGGCCACGCCGTGCTCGCCGCGCAGCCGCGCCAGTCCCCGGATAGCCGTGTCGACGCCCTTGCGCGGGACCATCCGGCCCAGCTGCAGGATCATCGGCTCGTCAGGCGGCAGGCCGAGCGTCACCCGCGCCAGCGGCTTGGCGATCGGCCAGAACTCGGCGGGGTCGAAGCCGCCCGGGATGATCGACGTGCGCGCCGGGTCGGCGTTGTAATAGCGGATCAGGTCTTCCTCCTCCTGCGGGCACTCGGCCACGACGTGGTCGGCCTCGGCCACGATGCGGTCCTCGACGGCGAAGCGGGCGTCGGGGAACTCGTCGGCCGCGCGCTGGTGCGCGCGGCGCACGCGGCCGAGGGCGTGGAAGGTGACGACGAACGGCAGGCCCAGCGCCTGCCGCAGGTCGGCGGCGACCAGGCCCGACATCCAGAAGTTGGCGTGGGCGAGCGCGTAGCCGGCGCGCTGGCGGCGGCAGAAGCGCAGCATGTTGTCGGTGAACTCGGCCATGTGCGGCAGCAGGTCCTCCTTGCGCACGTACTCGGCCGGCCCGGCGGCGACGTGCACGATGCGGACGCCGCTGGCCCAGGTGGCCACTTCGGGCAGCCCTCCGCTGTCGCGCCGGGTGAACACGTCCACCTCGTAGCCGAGCGCGGCCAGGTGGCGCGCCAGCTGCCCCACGTAGACGTTCTGCCCGCCGCTGTCCACCCCGCCCAGGATCGCCAGCGGCGAGGCGTGCTCGCTGATCATCGCGATTCGCTTCATGATTTCCTCACGACGCAGGAATTACATCCGCTCGCGCTCAAATCCTTTGGCCGGTGGGAAGCCGGCTTCGTAAGATCGACCGGTCGAATAGGAAACGTTTTGCACACCCTCCGAGGTTTGATCCCCATGACGACGCTCTTCCCGGTGCTGGCCCCGGCGCGGCTGCTCGACTTCAGCCCCCCGGTGCGCCGCGCCATCCGCATCGACATCTCGGTGACGCTGCTGTTCACGCTCTTCGCCGGCCTCACGACCCCGTTCACCGGCCTGATCCTCCGGCGCGAGCTGGGCGCCTCGGCCTTGCAGCTCTCGGTGCTTGCCTCGGCCAGCGCGGCCTGCCTGCTGCTGTCGCTGGCGCTGGCCCGCGTGGTCGACAGCCGGCGCCCGCTGCCCTACGTCGTCTGGCCGACGTTCCTGGCCCGGGGCCTGTTCGTGCTCGTACCGCTCATTCACACGCCGTGGCCGCTCGTCGGCGTGCTGGTGGCGGGCACGCTGATGAGCACCATCGCCGGCCCCGCCCAGGCGGCGGTGATCGAGCAGGTGTATCCGCGCGCCGAGCGCGGGCGCGCGGTCGGCGCCGTGCGGGTGATCGGCGCGCTGGCGGCGATCGGCCTGGCGCTGGCGGCCGGACACCTGCTCGGCTACCTGGGGTGGCGCTGGGTGTTCGCCGCCGCCGGGCTGCTCGGCATGGCGGCCGCCCTCCGCGCGCGGCGGCTGCCCGTGCCCGACGAGCGGGAGCCGGCCGTCGCGCGCCGTCCGCGGCTGGCGGACGCCTGGCGCGTCGTGCGCGAGGACCGCGCCTTCCGCCGGGTGCTGGCGGGCTCGTTCGTCTTCGGCAGCGGCATCTGGGTGATGATGCCGGCCACCCCGATCCTGCTCGCCGACGTCCTGAGAGCGACGCCGGTCCAGGTCGGCCTGCTGTCGGCGGCGGGGGCCGGTGCTGCGCTGGTCGGCAATCTCGTGTGGGGCCGGCTGGTCGACCGGCGCTCGAGCGTGCCGGCGCTGCGCGCCGTCTACCTGCTCGGCGTCCTGACGCCCCTGATCTACTTCATGGCCAGCCTGTGGGCGCAGACGCCGTGGGTCCTGCTGGGGGCCTCGATGGCCGAGTCGCTCATGCACACCGGGCTCGACCTCGTCTGGATGCTGGCCATGATCGAGCTGGGCGGCAAGAGCCGCACCGCCCAGTACGCGGCGATCGCCACCACGCTGGCCGGCGTGCGCGGCCTGATCGGCCCCTTCGTGGGCGCGGCCGTGATCGAGACGCTCGGCGTGCAGGCCGTCTACCTGGTGGCGGCCGCGCTCATGGCCGGTGGGGCGTGCATCGCGCGCGGGCATGCTCAGAACACCCCGCGGTACATCGAGCAGCCGGCGCACACGTCCGGCGGCGTGGCGCCCGTCAACTTCGCCCGGAACGCCTCGTAGGCCTCCCCGCGCCAGACGGCGGCGAAGCCGTCGCGCGCGACGTCGCCGACGATCCCGCGGTCACCGCCCATGAGCATGCAGCAGGGCTGCACCCGCCCATCGTGGCGGACGTACGCCGAGCGCCACGGCCAGTCGCAGCCCGGCGTGCCGGGCGCGCGCGAGACGGCCGGTGCCGCGAGCGGGGGCAGCCGGAGCGTCACGCCGAGCTCCTGGGCCAGCCGGGCCGCCCCGGCGAACGCCGCCTCCACCGTGGGGTCGGGCCGCTGCCACAGCGCCTCGGCGGCGGCGAACGCGCGGATCTCGCCGTAGGCGCCGGCCGGGTCGGTGTCGCTGAACGAGTGCGAGAGGCCCTGCACGCGGACCACCGGCACGCCCCACCCCGCGGCCAGCCCCACGACGTCGGGCAGCTCGGCGGCGTTGCGGCGCATGGCGACGAAGACGATCGACAGCGCGGGCCGCGTCGCCGCGCGCTCGCGCATCACGCGGACGAGGCCGCGCACGTTGCGCTCGACCCGGGCGAAGCGGGCGCCCTCGCGAATGCCCTCGTAGGTGGCCGGCGTGGCGCCGTCCAGCGAGACGCAGAGCCAGTCCAGGCCCGCCTCGACCAGCCGCGCGGCCGTCGCGCGCGTGAGCAGCGTCGCGTTGGTGTTGAACCCCGCGCGGATGCCGCGGGTGGCCGCGTAGGCGATCATGCGGAAGAGGTCGGGCGCCAGCAGCGGCTCGCCGAGCCCTTGCAGCGTCAGCGTCTGCAGCCCGGGCAGCGCGTCGACGGCCTCGCGGAACCGCGCGAAGGGCAGGCTTCCCTCGCCGCGGTCGAGCGGCGGCCGGTAGCGCACCAGGCACATGCGGCAGCGCAGATTGCAGCTTCCCGTCACCTCCACCTGCAGCTCGTCCGGCAGCGGCGGCGCGCTCACGCCGCGGCTCTCGCCGCGGCCGGCTCGAGCGCGTCCAGCGCCGTCAGGACCTCGTCCACGGTGAGGGCGAGCAGACCGGCATCCGGCGCCCCGCCGTGCGGATCGCCCTGCCGCCCGGCCCACAGCACCCGGTGCTGGCGGCGCCCGGGCGGCGGTCCCCACCGCGCCGGCGGCGTGGGCCCGAACAGGACGACGGAGGGCGTGCCGAGCGCCGTGGCCAGGTGAGCGACGCCGGTGTCGCCCACCACCACGCGACCGGCCGCGGCCACCAGCGCCGCCAGCGTCAGGAGGCCCGGGCCCGCGTGCACGGCGGCCGCGGCGAGGCCGGCTTCCCCGGCGACGCGGCGGGCGAGACCGGTCTCGTCGGCGCCCGCGGTGACAAGCACTGGACGGCCGGCCTTCAGCTCGGCGCGGGCCACCGCCGCCCAGCGCTCTGCCGGCCACCGGCGCGCCGCGCTGGCGGCGCCGGGATGAATGAGGGTGGCGCCGCGCGCTCCCGGGGGTGGCGCGACGGGCGGCGGCGCCAGGTCCAGCCGCGTGGGATCGGCCGCGATCCCGTGCGCGCCGAGCAGCCGGCACCAGCGGACGACCTCGTGCTCGCCGGGGTCCCAGCGCGGCGCGCCGGCCGTCCCGGCGACGGCGGGATGCGCGAAGGCGATCAGGCGGCGCGGCCGCGTGGCGAGCAGGACGCGGTGACTCTGCGGGCCGCCGCCGTGCAGGTTCACCGCGACGTCGGGGACCGTGGCCAGCTGCAGCGGGGCCAGCGCTGCCGTGTCGACCACGTCGTCGACGGCGCCGGTGAGGCGGGCCAGCGGCGCCAGCACCCGCGGCGCGGCGAGCAGCCGCCGGTGGTGCGGGAACGCCCCGGCCAGCCCCCGGAGCGCCGGCACCGCCGTGAGCAGGTCGCCGAGGCCGAGCGCGCGGAGGACGATGAGGACCGGGCGCGCGCCCTTCACCGCGCCACCTCCGCGAGCAGCGCGTCCCAGTCGGCCAGGAAGCGCCCGAGGCCGTAGCGGGCGAGTGCGGCGGCGCGCGCCGCCTTGCCCATCGCCCGCGCCTGCTCCGGATCGTCCACCAGCTGCCGCAGCGCCACGCGCAGCACGTCCACGCGGGTCGAGACCACGCCGGCCTCCGGCGGCACCGCCTCGGGCGCCTCGGTCGTGGCCAGCGCGATCACCGGCATCCCGAGGTGCATGGCCTCGATCAGCGACAGCCCGAGCGAGGTCCAGCGCACCGGGTGCAGGTAGACGCGGCGCCGGGCCATCGCCGCGTGCAGCTCGGCCTGGGACAGGTTCTCGATCCCGCCGAGGACGCCGGCGCCGATGCCGAAGAGGTCGAGGGCCACCTCGCCGCCGAGCGGGCCGAGCAGATCCGTGCCGGTGACGCGTCCACGCCGCCCGGGCTCGTTGATGACGACGGCGGCGCGTGGCAGCTCGCCCGTGTAACGCTCGCCGGGATCGACGACGCCGTGCTCGATCACGCGCGTCGCCGTCGAGCCCGTGTCCCAGAAGAGCGCATTGAAGTGGGTGACGTGGACGACGGTCAGGTCGGCGCGGTCGGCGGCCGGGTGGAGCATCTCGTTGATCCGCCCCTGCGGCGCGTTGTGCTCGAGCCAGACCGCGGGCAGGTCGCGCCCGGGCCGCCGGCCGCCCAGCCAGCACGCGGCCAGCGCCTCGTCCTCCGGCCGCTGGAGGATGACGACGTCGACGGGCTCGCGGGCGAGCTGCGCCGGCGTGACCTCGACCGCGGCGGCGGGCCACGACCACGTCTGCGCGCGCCCGCGGCCGTCGGGACCGCGGCCGGGCACCACCGGCAGCAGGTAGTCGTGCGGCCCCTGCACGAACGCGGTCGTCCACGAGCCGTGCACGTGCCAGAGCAGGATCCTCATCGCCGCGCTCCCAGCAGCAGCGCGACGGCCGCCGGCAGGTCGGCGGCCACCTCGGGCGCGGCCGCGATCTCCTCCGGTCGCGTGACGGCGTTGGGCACGAGCACGCCGCGGGCGCCCGCCGCGCGGGCCGCCTCGACGTCGGCGCCGGTGTCGCCGATCACCGCGCACTCCCCGGGCGCCACGCCGAGCGTGGCGGCCGCGCGCGCGACGAGCGCCGGCGATGGCTTGCGGCACGCGCAGCCGTCGGTGGGCGTGTGCGGGCACACGAACCAGGGCCCCAGCGGGCCGAGAAGCCTCTCGACGCGGCGGTTCACCGCCTCCACCTGCGCGAGCGTCAGCAGGCCGCGGCCCACGCCGCTCTGGTTGGAGACCACGGCCAGGCGGATGCCGGCGGCGCGCAGCCGGCCGAGCGCCTCGCGCGCGCCCGGCACCGGCCTCACCCGCGCCGGGTCGCCGTTGTAGGGGACGTCGACCACGAGCGTGCCGTCGCGGTCCAGCAGCACCGCGCGCGGGCGTCGCACCATCCGCCGGGCCCGCGTCACCCCGCGCAGCCAGTGCCAGGCGGCGGCCGGCGGGATCACGACGCTGGTGGCGAGCATCGTGGCGATCTCGTCGCGCGTGCGCGGCCCCGGCGCGATCCGTTCCCAGGCAAACCTCGCGGTGCCGCCCAGCCAGAGCGCGAGGGCCGTCGCGGCGAGACGGCGGTGGCCGAGCGCTGACGCGGCGGCCGCGGCGACGGCCGCCGCGGTGACGGCCAGGTGGCGGGCGCGGCGGCCGGCCGGGACTCCGGCGGCGGTGCGCCAGGCCCGGCCGTGCAGCGCGCGCATCAACGCGTCGTCGGCGTTGCCGGCCTGCAGGCGCACGCTCACCCACCGATCGGCCGGGCCGGGCGGGTGCTGGACCGAGCGACGGCCGGCGACGAGGCGCCAGCCGGCGGCGCGCACCCGCAGGGCGAGGTCGGCATCCTCGCGGTACGCGCGGGGAAAGCGCTCGTCGAAGCCGTCCACCATCTCCAGCGCGGCCCGGCGATAGGCCATGTCGGCGGTGGCCCACGGCGCGGTCTCCAGTCCCTGGACGTTGCGCTCCCAGTCGGTCGGCCGGCGATGTGCGGGCAGCGGGACGACGATGCTCCCCTGGGTGGCGCCGACGGCGGGCGCCAGGTGCCGCAGATCGGCGTGCAGCGCCTCGAGCCAGTCGGGCTCGGGCACCACGTCGTCGTCGATGAAGGCGATCCACTCCGCCCCGCCCGCGCGCCAGCCCGCGTTGCGCGCGGCCGCCGGCCCCGTGGCCCGGCCGCGCACCACCGTGACGAGGCCGGCGACCGCCGGCGGCAGGCCGTCCGCCAGCAGCGGCGTCGACGCCTGCGGCCGGTCGTCGACGAGGACGATGCGCTCGGGCCGGGGCCCGGGGCAGATCGCCAGCGAGGCCAGCAGCGCAGCCAGCGAGGGGCGGCCCAGCGTGGGGACGACGATGTCGACGGTCATCGGCGGCGCCGGACGAGAAAGGGGCCCAGGGCCAGCGCGGTGATGGGCGAGGCGCCGAAGCACTCCAGCGCGTCGCGGGGGTCGTCCACCATTGGCCGGCCCGCCGTGTTGAAGCTCGTGTTGACGACGACCGGCAGCCCGGTCCGTCGCTCGACCGCGGCGAGCAGGCGTGCCACCAGCGGCTCCTCGGCGGCGTCCACGGTCTGGATGCGCGCGGTGCCGTCGACGTGGACGACCGCGGGGATGCGGGCCCGCCACGCGGGGCGCACGCGATGCGTGAAGAGCATGTAGGGGCTGGGCAGCGGCCCCTCGACGATCGCGGCCGCGCGCTCGAGGAGCACCATCGGCGCCACCGGCCGGAACGACTCGCGCCCCTTGATCTCGTTCAGCCGCTGCAGGTTGTCGGGATCGCCGGCGTGGGCCAGCAGGCTGCGATGCCCGAGCGCGCGCGGGCCGAACTCGCTCCGGCCCTGGAACCACCCCACGACCCCGTTGGCCGCGATGATCTGCGCCACCGCCTCGGCGACATCGGCCGGCCGCTCGCAGGGCACCTGGGCGCCGGCCAGCCAGGCTTCCAGCTCGGCGTCGGACCAGGCGCGCCCGAGCGCGGCGGTGGTCATCGGCGCGATCGGGTCGCCCAGCCGCTGCGCCGTGTGCAGCGCGGCGCCGAGCGCGGTGCCAGCGTCGCCGGCGGCCGGTTGCACCCACACGCGCTCGAACGGGCCGCGCTCGGCGAGCACCGAGTTCGCCACGCAGTTGAGCGCCACGCCGCCGGCCATCACGAGGTCCCGCTCGCCGGTGCGCCGCTGCAGCCAGCCCGCCAGCTCCAGCAGCATCTCCTCCAGGCGCGCCTGCACGCTGGCCGCGAGGTCGGCGTGAGCCTCGTCCCAGGCGCCGTCGCGGGCGGCCGGCGTGAACGACCTCCAGTCGAGCGGCGTCACCGAGAAGCCGCCGTCGCCGGTGGCGCGGATCGCCTCGCGCAGCGCCGGCAGGAAGCGCGGCCGCCCGTAGGCGGCCAGCGCCATCACCTTGTACTCGTCCGACGAGCGCCGGAAGCCGAGATGGGCGGTGGCCTCCTCGTAGACGAGCCCGAGCGAGTGGGGCAGCTCCTGGATGGCCAGCGTCTTCAGCTCGCCGCCGACGGCGTGGCCGGCCAGGTGGGAGGCACGCTCCCCGCGGCCGTCGAGCACGAGCACGGCGGCGGACTCCACGCCGGCGGCCAGGTAGGCGGAGGCGGCATGGGCGACGTGATGCGGGACGTAGCGCACGCGGGCGGGGTCGAGACCGGGCAATGCCGTGCGCAGGAACAGCGGCGCGCGCCGCGCGTAGAGCGTCCGCAGTCCCTCCCAGCCCTCCGCGGTCAGATCGTCGGTCGACGCCGCCAGGCCCGGCGCGTAGGAGTAGGCGACCGCGTCGAGGTCGGCCGGCGCGAGCCCGGCGTGCGCCAGGCACCAGCGCGCCGCCTGCTCCGGCAATTCCCAGGTCGAGAACGCGACCGGCGCCTTGCCGTGCTTGCGCCGGCTGAAGCGCTCCTCCTCGGCGGCGGCGACGATGACGCCGTCGACCACGAGCGCCGCGGCCGGATCGTGGAAGACGGCATTGACTCCGAGCACTCGCATTCGCTTCTCCGTGTCTGACTTGCAACGAAGTGTTTCCCGGTGCAACGCCTGGCGGGCGGTGCGAACGACATGCCACGGACCGCGGGCGCCGTTTGTACCGAGTGCACGTCGCCGGAGCCGGCGTGTTGCCGCGCGTGCGCGACTCCGGCTCACGGGCGTGCCGCTTGCTCGCGCACACCCACCGTGAGCGCGATGGGCCCCGAGGTGAGGCGGTTGAACCGGGGTGGATCAACGCCGATCGGCTGCGCGTGCCGGGCATCGAGCTGTGCGGCGACATCCGCGCGGGGTTGCCGCTGGCCGATGGCATCGTCGACTATGCCGTCGCCATGCACGCGCTTCAAGATCTGCCGTACCCCGACATCGTCCCCGCGTTGCAAGAGCTACGGCGCGTGCTCCGGCCGGGCGGCGTGCTGCGCATCGGGCTGCCCGACCTCGAGCGCGCGCTGGCGGCGTGCGCGCGCGGTCAGCGCGACTACTTTTACATTCCCGACACCGAGGTGACGACGTTGAGCGGCAAGCTCATCGTGCAGATCACCTGGTACGGGTCGGTGCGTACGCCGTTCACCTGGGAATTCTCCCGCGAGCTGCTGGACAAGGCGGGCTTCCGCCGGGTCGTCCGCTGCGCCTTCCGGCTCACCGCCAGCGCGCACGCGGCGATCGTGGAGCTGGACAATCGCGAGCGGGAGAGCCTGTTCGTCGAGGCGGTCCGGTAGGACCATGGGCCGGCTCGTCGTCCTGTCACCCCACTGCGACGACGCGGTCTTCGGCTGCGGCGAGCTCCTGGCAGACCGGCCCGACGGCGTCGTGGTCACCGTCTTCGCCGGCCGACCGCCCGCGGGCCGGCCGCTCACCGCCTGGGATGCCGCCGCCGGCTTCGGCGAGGGCGACGACGTCGTGAGCGCGCGGCGGGCCGAGGACCGCCGAGCCCTGTCCGTGCTCGGCGCCCGTCCACGCTGGCTGCCGTTTTCCGACGCGCAGTACGGCGGACCGCTGGCGCCCGCGGCGGTGACGCCAGCGCTGGCCGAGGCTGTGCTGGGTTGCCGGCCGGCGGTCGTCGCCATCCCGCTCGGCCTCTTCCACGACGACCACAAGACCACGCACGCGGCGGCGCGGCGGCTGCTCGGCGCCCGGCCCGGCGTCGAGTGGCTCTTCTACGCCGACGCCATCTATCGGCGCGTCGGCGGGGCCGTGGACGAGCGGCTCGCGGAGCTTCGCGCGGCCGGTCTCGCGCCCCGGCCGGTCGCGCCGACCGCCCGGCGTCACCCGGCGCTCAAGCGCCGCGCCGTCGCGTGCTATCGCTCCCAGCTGCGCGCGCTGGCCAGCCCGGGCCGGCCGGGCTGGCTCGACGCGCTCGAGCCCGAGTACTACTGGCGGGTGACGGCGTGACCGAGGACCGGGCCGGCGTGGTGATCCTCACCCACAACCGCCCCGGCGATCTCGCCCGCACGCTGGAGCGGTTGCTGGCGCTCCCCGAGCAGCCACGCGTGGTGGTCGTGGACAACGCCTCCACGTCCGATCCGGCGCCGGCCCTGGCCGTGCGCTTCCACGGGGTCGAGATCGTGCGGCTCCCGGAGAACATCGGCGCCGCCGGCCGCAACGCCGGCGTGGCGCGGCTCGACACGCCGTACGTCGCCTTCTGCGACGACGACGCCTGGTGGGCGCCGGGCATGCTCGCGCGCGCCGCCGACCTGCTGGACGCGCATCCGCGGCTCGGGCTCGTCGCCGGCAAGGTGCTGGTGGGGCCGGGCGAGCGGGTCGACCCGACGTGCCTGGAGATGGCCCTGAGCCCGCTGGCCGCCACCCCCCGGCTGCCCGGCCGCCCGGTCCTCGGCTTCCTGTGCGCGGCGGCCATGGTCCGCCGCCGCGCGTTTCTGCAGGTCGGCGGCTTCGAGCCGCGGTTGTTCCTCGGCGGCGAGGAGCACCTCCTCGCGATCGACCTCGCCGCGGCGGGATTCGCGCTGGCCTACGTCGACGACGTCATCGTCCATCATCATCCCTCGACGCAGCGGCAGGCGGCCCGCCGCCGGCGGCTGCTCCTGCGCAACGCGCTGTGGTGCGCGTGGCTGCGCCGGCCGGCGCCAGCGGCGCTGCGCGTGACGCTCGCCCTCGTGCGCGCGCGCCGGCGCGATCCCGCGCTGGTGCCGGCGCTGGCCGCGGCGCTCGCCGGCGCGCCCTGGATCCTCCGCCACCGCCGGGTCGTGCCTCGTGAGGTGGAACGCGGCCTCCGGACACTCGAGCTGGGGCTCGCGGCGAGCGCCGAGCCTGGCTGGCCTGAACGGCACGCCGGGTGCAATGCAGGAACGACATGCCGCAGACTCCCTCGCCGTGGAACCTGGGCGGCCTGAGCCTGCAGGAGCTTGGCCGCCGCGTCTGGGACGAGATCAACAAGGACGAGGTCGCGGACCGGGCGGCCGCGCTCGCCTACTATTTCCTGTTCGCGCTCTTTCCGACGTTGCTGTTCCTCACCTCGCTGCTCGGCCTGTTGCCGGTCTCCGGTCTCATGGACCGCCTGATGGCCTATGCCAACCAGGCGATGCCTCCCGACGCCGCGTCGATCCTCACCAGGACCCTGAGCGAGATCCAGCAGGGCGCCCGCGGCGGGCTGCTGTCGATCGGCGTGCTGGCGGCACTGTGGGCGGCCTCGGCCGGCATGGCCTCGATGATGAACGCCCTCAACGTGGCCTACGACGTCGCGGATCCCCGGTCGTGGTGGAAGCGCCGGCTGGTCGCCGTCCTCCTCACCGTCGGCTTCTCGGTCTTCGTGCTCACCGCGCTGGTGCTGGTCGTGTTCGGACCGCGCATCGGCGAGACGGTGGCGGGATGGATCGGGCTCGGATCCGCCTTCACCGTGGTGTGGAACCTCGTCAGTGTGCCGGTGGTCATGGTGTTCGTCCTGGTCGGCATCGCGCTCGTCTACTACTTCGCGCCCGCCACCCAGCAGCACTGGCGCTGGGTGACCCCCGGGTCGGCCGTCGCGCTGGTGTTGTGGCTGGCGATGTCCTTCGGCCTGCGCTGGTACGTCGCCAACTTCGCCGACTACGGCGCCACCTACGGCTCGATCGGAGGCGTCATTCTCCTGATGCTGTGGCTCTATCTGTCAGGGCTCGTCCTGCTCGTGGGCGCCGAGATCAACGCCGTGATCGAGCACGCCGCCGCCGCCCGCGGCGCAGTGACCGCCAAGGCGGCCGGCGAGCTGGAGCCTCCCACCGATCGGGTGGCCGTGCCCGGGCCCGCCACGGACGACGACGTCGCCGTCGCCGGCGAGGCCGTCACGCGCTGGGTCGGAGAAGCCCGCCGGCGGGGCTGGGGTCCGCTCGCCGTCCTGGGCGCCGGCGTGGTGACTGGCTGGCTGCTGCGGCGCCGGCCGATCGCGGAGGTCGCGTCGGCGGGCAGCGGGATCGCCTCAACCGCGCTGCAGGTGGCCGCCGCCATCGCCGCCGTCGAGCGCTTCCGCCACCCGCGGACGGACGAGGAAGCCCGCCAGGAGGCGATCGAGGAGCGACGGGCGGCCTGAGCGGTCAGGCGGTGCGGTGCAGGCCCTGGGCGGACAGGGTCTTGCGCGCCGCCACGAGGCCTTCGAGTGCGCGCAGGAGCACCCAGGGCTCCAGTGGCTTGCGCAGCGTGAGCCGGGCGCCGGCGGTGCGAGCGTCCGCAAGCGCGTCGGACCAGGCCGTGCCCATGTCACCCGACATCGCCACGATGGTGACGCCGGGAAACTCGGCGCACAGCTCGCGGATGGCGGTGACGCCGTCCTTGCGGGGCATGAACAGGTCCATCAGCACGATGTCGGCGGGGTGCTCGCGGTAGCGCTCCAGCGCCGCCTGGCCGTCCTCGGCCAGCGCCACCTCGTACCCCTCGGTCTTGAGGATCGTGAACAGCACCTCGCGCGTATCGTCGTGGTCGTCGACGACGAGCACTCGCACGTGGGGGGTGGTCTCGGTCCGGCCATTGCGGATCGGGCGCGCCGCCGGGGCGCTCGGCCGTCGTTTCGGGCTACGGGAAGGCTTCATTGGCGGAGAAGGAGCCGCAAGCCGGGTGCCAGCGTAATTTCCAGGAAACCGTAAAAAACCCCGTCGAAAATGGGGAAAGTTTTTCTCAGAACGGTCCGCTCGGCCCCCAGTTGTCCGCGTGGCACCGGCGCCTCCGGTTCGCGCCTCCGGGTCGGTTGAGTACTGCTATGAAAACCAGTGGAGCCGTCGTCACGCCACCTTCGGGCCGATCGTGACTTCGTAGCCGAGTCGTTCGAGACGTCGGACCAGATTCCGCGTGGTGTGCCGCTTCTCGAGTGCGTCCAGGTAAGTGGCGCCCAGATCGCGATACGGCGCGTGCGTAGCCAGGAGATGGTGTGCCGCGATGAGGATCTTGTGGCCAATCGCCATCGCGGCCCGTTTGGTTCCTCGACGTGCCCGCAGTCGATAGAACTTGTCCCGGAGATACGTGCCCTTCGTGTGAGACGCGGCGACCGCGGCCTCAATGAGAGCCGTGCGAAGATGGACGTTGCCCTTCCGGGCGCCGGCGCGCGTGTGTTTGCCGGCGCTTTCATTGTTGCCGGGACAGACGCCCGCCCAGGCCGCGGCGTGCTGCGCGGTGCGGAACACGGTCATGTCGGTGCCGAGTTCCGCCACGATGACGGCGGCCACCACGCGGCTGACGCCGGGAATCTGCTGAAGCGCCTCGCACTCAGCGCGGTGGGGTGTCAAGGCCTCGTCGATTCGTGCGTCGAGGGTGGCGAGATCGGCATCGGTGTTGTCTAAGCGCCGCAACTGCAGTTGGAGCAAGAAGCGATGCTGATCATCGAGCCGTCCCTCCAACGCCTGTTCCAGATCGGCCATCTTTTTTCGGAGACGGCCTTGGGCCAAGGCGGCCATCGCCGAGGGGGTCGCTCCGCCGTCGAGAAGAGCTTGGAGCATCAGACGGCCGGAGACGCCGAAGACATTCGACGCCACACTGGCCAGTTTGATATTCGCGGTCTCGAGCAACTTCAGGAGTCGGTTGCGCTCGGCCGTGCGGCTCTCCATCAGCTTACGGCGGTAGCGCAGCAACTCCCGGAGTCGGCGGAGCGGCTTGGGCGGCACGAAGCTCTTGGCGATGAGCCCATGCCGAGCCAGTTCGGCCAACCACTCGCTATCTTTGACGTCGGTCTTCCGCCCCGGGACGTTCTTGATGTGGTGGGCGTTGCCGAGAATCATTTCGAAGGCGTCCTCGAGGAGTTCGTAAACCGCCGCCAATAGATCCCGGTGCTCTCCATCGCGACGTGCGTCACCCCCTTAGCGACCAACCACTCACGCAGCGCGAGCAGATCTCGCGTGACGGTGCGGAATGTGCGCGTTTCCTTTCTCGCCCGCTCGTGCGCGGCGCCCACGAGCACGGTGACCACGACGGTGGCCTGTCCGACGTCCACTCCGCCGACTCGCTCCACGATCGCTTCCATGGGTGTCTCCAGTGAGGCGACCGCGGCGCCGACGTGACGGGCAAGATACTGCTATGCGTTCTTCCCCGCGGGGCGGGGTGCAACACTCGGCGGTTCCTGAGTCAGCGCGGGTCAGTCTTGACAACGGGGTGTCGGCCACCACAGCGAAATTCGACCTCGACACGGTCGCCTCTACGCCACCGTATTCGACGCAGCAAGACTCGACGCCAGCCGTTTTCATGCCCGGCGGTGCTCCGCAGGAGCTTTGGGTCTTGACACCATCGTGCGTGCGCAGCGGCCGCCGGCCGGCAGCGCTGGATGGAAGGCGTTCCAGCGAGCCACCCGCGCGCACCACGCCACGATCGGCGGGTCGTCCGGAAAAAAGCTCGCGCCGCTCGCAATCGCCGCCTGGCGCGCCTCCCAGAAGGCTCGAAAAGCGCAATGTAGAGTCGCCCTAGCGGAAAGGGGACTCGTCCATGGACTGCACGCCCAACGTCGTCGCCACGCCGGAACCCGTCGCCGAGCTCGAGCGCCTCGGCGACGAGATCGCCGAGCTGGCCGCGCACCTCGACGCCGCCACCGCCCGCCTGCTCGACCTCATCCGCGAGTTCGACGCCCGCGACGGCTGGAACACCGGCTTCCGCTCCTGCGCCGCCTGGCTGACCTAGCGGATCGGACTCCAGCCGGGCTCGGCCCGCGAGCACGTCCGCGTCGCGCGCGCCCTGGGTGCGCTGCCCCTGCTGGCCCAGGCCCTGGCCCGCGGCGAGCTGTCGTACTCCAAGGTCCTGGAGCTGACGCGCGTGGTGACCCCCGCGACCGAAGCCCAACTGCTGGCGGCCGGGCGCGCGGGCACCGCCGAGCACGTCGCGCGGCTCGTGCGGGGCTGGCGCCGCATGGACCGCAAGGCCGAAGCGCAGGAAGCGGCCCGGCAGCACACCAGCCGCGCACTGCACGTGTATCAAGACGAGGACGGCTCCGTGAGGATCCGTGGGCGGCTGGCGCCCGAGGTCGGCGCGCTGCTCCTGAAGGCACTGGCCGCGGGCCGCGAGGCGCTCTACCAGCAGCGGCGGGAGACGGCCCCGGAACCCGACCCGCCCACGATGGAGCAGCAGCAAGCCGACGTGCTGGCCCTGCTCGCGGAGACGGCGTTGCACCACGGCCTCGACCCCGGCTCCCCCGGGGAGCGCTACCAGGTGGTCGTCCACGTCGATGCCGCGGTGCTGGCCGACCCGGAGGCCCCCGGCCTGTCGGCCCTGGAAGACGGCGCGCGCGTTCCAGCTGGAACGTCCCAGCGCCTGGCGTGCGATGCCAGCCGGGTGGTGATGCGCCACGACGCCGACGGGCGCCTGCTGGAGGTCGGCGCCCGCACGCGCACGCTCCCGCCGGCGTTACGGCGAGCGCTCCACCACCGCGACCCCGGCTGTCGCTTCCCGGGCTGCGGCGTTCGCGCCGGTCAGGGCCATCACATCCGCCACTGGGCCCACGGGGGCCCCACCACGCTGTCCAACCTCGCTGCGCTGTAGACGTCATCACGTCGCGGTCCACGAGGAGGGGTTCCAGGTCGAGCGCCAGCCGGACGGCGAGCTGTGCTTCCGGCGGCCGGACGGGCGGATCATCCCCGACGTCCCGCTGCCGGCTCCGGTGCTGGGCGACGCGGTGAGCGTCATGCGGGCGCGGCACGAGACGCAGGGGCTGGCCCTGCACCCGCGGACCGCGATGCCGGGATGGTTGGGGGAGCGCCTGGACGTGGGCTGGGCGATCGACGTCCTGCATCCCCGGGCCATCGGGCCGACAGAGACGGGCCCGTAAGGCGACCAGCGCGATGGCTTGATGGCGCGTCCGCGCCCACTACGAACCCGTCATGGGATTGGGCCTGGAAGCGCCGGCGGCGCGGCCGCTCGTCACGCGCGACGGGGCGGCGAGTTGGGAACCACGAAGACTCAGAATACGAAGGGGAAGCGAGCGAGATGTTTGGTGAGCCGTCTCGGGATCGAACCGAGGACCCCCTGATTAAAAGTCAGGTGCTCTACCAACTGAGCTAACGGCTCTGCCCAATCGTATCACGTACTTTCGCGGCACCATTTCCGCCCACCGCAGAGCACGCGCCCGAAATGTGCCTCAGCCGCCCTTCCGGGGGCCACCACTCACGGCCTCGCGTCGCCCTACGCAGCCCTCCTCTTCCAGCGCGCGCCCGCCCTTGGCCCGGCCACCTGACGCGCCGGCGCCTTTGCCAGCTGCCGGGGCCGTTCCTTGAGGCTCTCCTGCAGCGCCTTCATGAGGTTCACCACCCGCGGCCGCCTGGGCATCTCCGGCGCGACGATCTCCTCGCCCTTCACCTTGGCCTCGATGAGCTGGCGGAGGACCTCGGTGTAGGTGTCGCGGTACTCGTCCGGCTTCCACGTGTCGCTGAGGCTGTCGACGAGCTGGCGCGCCAGCTTCATCTCGGCCGGAGACCCGCCCGTCCTGGGCACGCCCAGCTCCTTCGGCGACCGGATCTCGTGGGCGTAGCGCATCGTGGTCAGCACCAGCGCCTCGTGGAACGGCTCGAGGGCGGCCAGGTGCTCGCGCTGGCGGAGGACGATGGTCCCGATCCCGAGCTTGCCCGTCTCCTCGAGGACGTCGCGGAGCAGGCCGTAGGCCTTGGGGCCGGCCCCCCGACCCTCGGGCGCCACGTAGTACGGATGCTCGAAATAGACATCCTCGACCTCGGTGGCCGGCACGAAGGCGCGGATCTCGAACATCTGCGTGGCGGGCACCCGGGCCTTCTCGAAGTCCTCGTCGGTGAGGACGACGTACTGGCCCTTGGCGTACTGGTAGCCCTTGACCACCTCGGCCCAGGGAATCTCGACGTCCTCCTCCTGGCAGAACCGCTTCTGGACGATCCGGCTGCCGTCCTTCTTGTGCAGGAGGTTGAACGAGAGCTGCTCGCTCGCCTCGACGGCCGACACGAGGCCGATCGGGATCGTGACCAGGCCGAAGCTGATCGAGCCTTTCCAGAGGGCGCGCGCCATACCGCCCCGGAGGGCAACGGCGATGCCAGCGACTACCGCCTGGCGGCTCGACGTGCCTTTCGGCTGGCGGCCTCCGCGGCGGCGGCCACTCGCCGGGCGTCCCGGAGTCGCCCTTGCGCCGCAGCGAGCTTGGCCGCCAGGTCCTCCGCCTCACGCTCCACGGTGAGGGCGGCCGTCCTGTGAATCTGAGCGTCGCGCTCGAGCTCCTCGGCGTGCTGGCGGCGCCGCTGGCGCTCCTGCTCGGCCTGGGCGCGTCGCTGCTCCGCCCGGGCGTGTCGCTCGTTCCTGGGCCGCGACGCCGGCGCTGTCGCCAGTCCTCGCCCGCCAGGGAGCGTTCGAAGAGGGGGCCGGCCAGCGCCCGACAGGATCTCGAAGCCCGGCGGCGACAGCTCCTCGGTCAGCCGGCCCCGCCGCAGCTCCTGGGCGCGCCGCCGGTCGACAACCGCGCCCATCAACGTGTCGGCGATCCGCCGCAGTGTTGCCGGCGTCGGGTGATACCCGTGCTCGGAGAGCACCTGGCCCGCCCGGTCACCGAGAGCGTCGAGCTGCGCTCGGACGCGCTGGACGGCCTCGCCGGCAGCCCGCGGGTCGCGGAGCTGGGTTTGACGGGCCCGCTCCGCGGCATCAATCAGCGTGGCCAGTTCCTTGGGCGCTGCCCGGGCGAGCTGGTTGGTCGCCCACAGGCTGACAGCCGGCCGCCGGAGCTGACGGACCGCTCGAGCCTGGGCGTCGTGCCCGGCCTTCTCGAGTGCCGCCGCCCTGGCGTTCCGCTCACGGGTGAACGCGCTGGGCGGGACGGCGTAGAGCTCCGCGACCGGATCGGTCATGTGTTCGCCGACGACGGCAACCCGGGTGCCAGCGTCCGGGCGAAGCCCTCACGCGACAGTCCCCGGCGCCGCAACCCGCGTCACGGACGAGCGAAGCCCGGTCCGGCATGCTGCTTGCGGAGGCGTCCGCCAAGATGGCCCCACTCGACGTTGCCCAACCGGACTTCTGGGGTTTCCCGGAGGCGGGATCCCGTTCACGCCCCAACCGTGGCAAGACATTCCCTAACCCGTGCGAAAACAATTTCCCCCATTCGAGTACCGCGCTCCTCAGTCGGAGCGTGGCGCAACTGGACGACGGAGGTCGGCGATGCCGGACCACGTGACGACGATCCCCGACGGATCTACACAACGCCGCGGCTCACCGCCCACGGGACCCTGGAGGAGATCACCCGTCAAGCCACGTGGCAGTTTGCTCCCAGCGGCGGCGGGCCGAAGATTCTGCCCGTCGACCCGCTGATGGAAGGCGCCCTGTTGCCCCTCACCAGCTGATCGCGCCGTGGGCGTCGACGTTCGCCCGCCGATCGTCCCCAAAGAGTTCTGTGCGTATCTGTGGGGCCCGGGAACAACGGCCAGCACGCTGTCGATCGCGCAGCTCCACCAGGCCCATGTCTGCCTCGGTCCGCCGGGCCATGCCAAGGGGCGTCATGTCTGCGCGAGCTGCGGTGCGCCCGGCTCCGACATGCGGGCGTGCCCCCATCGTGCGGAGCTTCCGGAGGCATCAGGACTGCCCGAAGCCAGGGTCCCTGAACGCGCTCGACCCCACGTCATCCGAGCCCCGGAGGACCGCATCCCTGTCGCCGCCACGAGTTGACGCTACTCCTTGCACCTGCCCACGAAGTCCGCCGGCCGGCGCGGCGGCGGCTGCTAGAATTCCCCTGTGGGCGCGGCCCCGGCGGCGGCGAGCTGATGGCTCTCGTTCTCGTGGTCGACGACGACTCCGAGGTCCTGGCGGTTCTCCGCGAGGCGCTCGAGGGCGCCGGCCACCGGGTCGTGACGGCGGACGACGGGCGGGAGGGACTGAAGGTCTATCACGCGCAGCACCCCGATCTGATCATCACCGACATCTTCATGCCCGGCCGCTCGGGCATCGATCTGGTACTCCAGCTGGGCCGCGAGACGCCGCGGCCGAAGATGATCGCGATCTCCGGGGTGGCGGGCCAGGAGTTCCTCGACGCCGCCGCCCAGGTGCACGTCGGCCGGGCGTTCACGAAGCCGTTCGACGTCGACGAGGTGGTGCGCGCCGTCGACGCGATGGTGAACGGTCACTCGGGGTGAACGCTCGTTCCCGCAGATTTCCCTTGCAGATGTCCACATCTCGTTGGTAGATTTCGCCCCAGCCCCAACAGCTTGGAGGAGCACGGCTCACAGAGACCGGTGGAGAGCCCCGTCGCCTGCACCTACTTGGTCGTCGTCGCCGCCTCCGAGGAGGCGCTCTTCCACTATCTCCGGGCCCGGTTCGAAGCCGACGCCGAGACTCACGTCATCCTCGATCGACGCCGCGGGAGCGCGCCAGGCGGGCCGCCGCTCAGTGAACGTCGCGCGTCACGCTCCATGGAGATCCTCTCGTCGCAGCGCGTCGCGGTCGTCCGGCTGACCGACGGCGCCGGCGAGGATCACGCCACGGTCCACGAACCAGCCGGCAAGGGGGAAACTGTGAGCATGGAGGGCATCGAGGGTCTGGAGAATCGGCAGCGGGTCGACCGGTGGCTCGAGGAGAGCCAGTACCTGATCGGCCGTCTCGTCCCTGCCTACCTGGAGGACCGCGACCGCGTGCGCGGGCGGCTGGACGTGGTCGAGCAGGACAACGAGCGGCTGCGGACGGAGCTGGCCGAGGCCCGTCGCGAGATCGCCGAGCTGCGTGGCGACCTGGAGTTCCACCGGGCCGAGCGGGCGAACGTCGTCGAGAACTTCAGCGCGCTCGTCGAGCATCTGGCGGCACTGCAGAGGCCGGTCAACGACATCTCGCGCCGGCTGCAGACGCTGCCGCAGTCCTCGAGCGAGGTCAGGGTGTAGGGACCCGGCGGTGCGAGCGCCCCGGGCAACCCGGGGCGCTCCGGGCCTCACCGCGGCCGGCTGTCACGCCTCTGCTCCACCGCCACCGCC
>DASWJN010000173.1:0-22464 GCA_036397135.1 Candidatus Methylomirabilota bacterium | reverse complement strand
CGAGAGGCCAGGGCCTCGATACCTCCGGTGACCGCATGGCCGAGGAGGCCCTGCGCCAGTCACTGCTGCTCTCACGCGGGAGCCTGGCCATCCTCGTGACCCGACCCCTGGCATCCACGATCCTCGCCCTGGCCCTCGCGGCGGCGGTCCTGCCCGCCGTCGTGCCGCGCATCCGCGCGCGCCTGCGCGCGCTGCCGGCGGAGTGACTCCGCGGACAGCCCCGGCTCGCGACGCCGGCTGCTGCCCAGGGGTCGCGCCGTTGAGCACGGTGGGGGCGTCCGGGCCCGGCCGGGAACGCGTCGAGTCGCATGAGCACCTCACGTCCGACCTGCCGTACGTGCTCTGAGCGCCCGGCCCAGGCCGCGAACGACTACGCGCGCACGAGAGAGGCGGGCTCGAGGGGCAGGAACACGTCGGTGACCAGCTCAGCCGGCGGCGCGGTCTTGGGATCGTTCCGGTAGAACTCCAGGCACGGGGCCGCGGCGACCTCGCGACCGCTGCGAGGCGGCCAGGCGCCGCAGAGCCACCGATAGACCGCGTCGAGCTCCTCGTAGGGGCCCCTGAAGGTCACGGCGGCGTACTCGCACGCGGAGATGTCGTGGATCCCGCGCTCGCCTTCGGCGGCGACGCTCGCCGGCACGGCCACGCAGGCGTCGTAGCGCAGCCGCTCCGGCGCCGTCACGTCGGGATCGTCCAGGCTCAGCCCGAAGACCAGGGTCTCGGGATCGGCGAGGAGCCCGCGGCCGCCCGCCCAGACGAGCAGCCGATCGAAGGTCGGTCCGACCCCGGAATAAGGCCCGACGTGGCGCATGAACGCGGCCCGGATGGCCGGCAGCCGCTCGAAGCGGACGGGCAGCGGCGCCGCCAACCCGGCGCCGGGCGGCGGCGGGCGGCGGGGCGCGGGTCGCCGGCGCGTTCGTCGAAAGCGGCTGGGCGCCACGCCGAACATGGCGTGGAAGGCGCGGGTGAACGCCTCGTGCGTCTCGTAGCCGGCGTCGAGCGCGACGTCGATGACCCGCGCGCCGGCGCCCGACTTGAGCCGCTGGGCCGCGCGCTCCAGGCGCAGCCGCCGGACGTGCTCCATCACGGACTCGCCCACCAGGGCCCGGAAGATCCGGTGAAAGTGATAGGGCGAGAAGCACGCCACGGCCGCCAGCTCCTCGAGCGAGATCGACTCGTCCAGGTGGGCCTCGATGTGCAGACGCACACGGAGGATCCGCTCCCGATAGCTCGCCTCCGTGCCGGGGGTCACCGGTCAGGGGAAGGCGACGCGGCGATGCCGTCGCCGAGGTAGAACCTGGCGAACTCCGGGCTGGGCGGGATGGGCGAGATCACGTCCACCAGGATGCCACCGGGATCCGCGCTCATGAAGTGGCGCTGTCCGAAGGGCTCGTCGCGCAGCGGCAGGTGGATGGGCAGCCCGGCCGCCGTGAAACGCTCGTACACCGCGTCGACATCCTCCACCTCGAGGCTCACGAGGACGCCGCGGGCGGGCGCGCGGAAACCCTCGGGGATCGTCTCGTGGGCATGATCCATCACCGCGAACTGCACCATCGCTCCGGCCTTCGTCTCGCGCACGAGGTGCACGTACCAGGTCGCGTCGAAGACGGCGCGGAACCCGAGATGGAGCTCGTAGAAGCGACGGCTGGCCGCCACGTCGGTGGTGCCGATCACGCTGTAGAGGCTGGTCAGGCGCATGGCAGGCTCCTTTCTGTTCGCCGCGTCGCCGGTATCGTGCCGGGCCAGGCGCCTGGCGGCTTGACCGTTCTTGCGAAAATGGAGCAGGCTGTCGGCGAGGCCGCCAGAGAGAAGAGGCGGATATGTCGCCCGCAATGACGGAGCGGGAGCACCGCCGACTACGGCAAGGCGGAGATCGTGCCCTCACCGCTCAGGGGGGCGCCGTTGAGCACGGTGCGCGCCGTGACCGGCACCGGGTGCTGCAGCGCCTGCATCACGAAGCAGCCCCGCTCGGCATTGCGCACCACCCGGGCCACGCGCTCCGGCGGATCGGGCGAGTCGATCTCCAGCGTGGTGTCGGCGCCCAGCATGCGGCCCTGGATGGTGTCGTTCAGGACCGAGCCGTCAACCCGGTAACGCGCCGTCACCCGCATGCGCATCCCCCTCACCGTGACCTTGAGCATGTGCCCGTACCGGGACACCTGGGTCATCAGTCAGAACGCGAGCGCTGCGCTGAAGTACATGAGCGGCGTCGGCGCCGAGCCCAGGCCGCCGAGGCTGGGCCCCTCGTCGGAGGCGAAGGTCATGTGGCCCGTGCCGCCACGGCTGACGGTCGCCAGCTTGAGGAACGGCGTGACGAGGCTCACGTCCGCCTCGAACACGATCTCACGGGTGTGGATCGTGGGGTCCAGCCCGTCGGGCACGGTCGTCATGACCGCAGGCCTTGCACGGTCTCGATCGTCCGGGCCGGCTCGGGCCGCCGCGTGTAGTCGGGGTCGGCGTCGACGGCGCGGATGATTCCGACGCGGTCGATCACGAAGCGGGCCGGGATGGGCAGCCGCCAGGTGCCGTCGCCGTTGCCGCGTGCCAGGTCGATGCCGAACTTGGTGTAGATCGCGCGCAGGTCGTCGGGCAGCGTGAAGACCAGGCCGTACGCCTCGGCCACCCGGTTGCCGAGATCGCGCAGCGCCTCGAACGGCAGCGGCGCGGCCTCCTCGGTCTCGCGCGGCGTGCGCGCGATTTGGGGGGAGACGACGGCCAGGGTGGCGCCGGCCGCGGCGATCTCGGGCAGGGCCTGCCGCAGAGCCTCCAGCTCTGCGTTGCAGTAGGGTCACCAGCGGCCGCGATAGAACGAGAGCACGACCGGGCCGCGGGCGCGCAGGCCGGCCAGGCTGACCGGGGTGCCGGCGGCGTTGGGCAGGGTGAACTCGGGCGCCGGCTGGCCCACCCGGGCCACGCGCTGCACGATGCCGGAGGCGCGCAGCTCCTCGACGCTGCGCTCCATGACGGCCCGGGTCTCGGGGGGAATGCGGGTCCTGGCGGCCTCCCGGATGCTGTCGAGCTTTTCCTGTAGCGCCACGGTCGCCTCCTTTCGGCGATCCGGACCCTACCACACTTTCTTGACCGGTCGTTCAGGAACTGGTATTCGAGGGTCCATGGCCCGGCCCCGGGAGTTCGAGCGCGACGTGGTCCTCGACCGCGCCATGAAGCTCTTCTGGTCGCGCGGCTACGCGGCCACCTCGATCCGGCACCTCGTCGAGCGCATGGGCATCCAGCGCGGCAGTCTCTACGGAGCCTTCGGCGACAAGCGCGCCCTCTTCTTCGCCGCCATCGAGCGCTACGACCGGGTGATGACCTCCCGGCTCCTGGCCACGCTCGACGCGCCGGGCTCCGGGCTGGAGGCCATCCGGCGGTTCTTCCGGCTCAAGGTCGAGGCGGCGCAGGAGCGCGGGCGGCCGCGCGGCTGCCTGGTGACCAACTCGGCGGCGGAGCTGGGCTCGCGCGATCGGGCAACGGCCAGCCGGATCGGCGCGACGCTCGGCCGGATCGAGGCCGCGTTTCACCGGGCGGTGGTGCGTGCCCAGCAGGCCGGCGAGATCGATCCCGCCCGGGACGCACGCGCGCTGGCGCGCTTCCTCACCAGCAGCGCCCAGGGGCTCTCCGTCATGGCCAAGGCCTCGCCGGACCGCGCCACGCTCGACGACATCGTGAGGATCACCCTGGAGGTCGTGGACCGCCGATGAAGGACATCAAGGGGTTCGTGTTCGACGCGTACGGCACGCTCTTCGACGTGTACTCGGTCACCGCGCTCTGCGAGCAGCTCTTCCCCGGCCAGGGCGCCGCCCTGGCCCAGCTCTGGCGCGTGAAGCAGCTGCAGTACGCCATGATGCGCAGCCTCATGGGCCGCCACCGGGACTTCTGGCGGCTCACCGAGGACGGGCTGGTCTACGCGTGCAAGGCGCTGGGCCTCGAGCTGAGCGCGGACGCCCGCGCGCGCCTCCTGCAGGCCTACCTGCACCTGACGGCGTTCCCCGACGTGAAGCCGGGCCTCGAAGCCCTCGGGGGGCTGGGGCTGCCTCTGGCGATCCTCTCCAACGGCGAGCCGAAGATGCTGCAGGCGGCCGCGCAGAGCGCGGGGATCGCCGGCCTCCTGGACCGCGTCATCAGCGTCGAGGAAGTCGGGATCTTCAAGCCGAGCCCGCGCGTCTACGGGCTGGCGCCCGAGCGGCTGGGCGTGGGCGCCGCCGAGCTGGGCTTCGTGTCCTCGAACGCCTGGGACGTCGCCGGCGCCGCCTCCGCCGGCCTGCGCGCCCTCTGGATCCAGCGCAGCGCGGCCGAGCCGCCCGAGGAGCTGGGGTTCGGGGCCGAGCGCGTCGTGCACGCCATCACCGACCTGCCGCCGCTTCTGAGGACGCGATGACGACGATCCGCATGGTGGACCCCGCCGCCGTGAGCGGGAAGGTCAGGGAGATCTTCGAGGCGGTGCTGCGCCGCGAGCGGACCGTGTTCGGCGCGAGCAGCGTCTCCAACATCTGGCGGTGCATGGGGCACTCCGCCGCGCTGGTGGAGGCGAACTGGAACCGCTCGCGCGCCCTCATGCAGCGGGGCGACTTCACGCCGCTGCAGCGCGAGCTCATCGCGACCGCGGTGTCCATCGCCAACGCCTGCCACTACTGAATCGAGTCGCACGTGGCCGCCGTGATGCGGCTGGGCGTCGACGAGGTGGGGGTGACGGAGCTGATGGGCGTCACCGAGCACGCCCGGGCGATGGCCACGACCGCCGCGGCCCTGCTCCTGGAGTCGCTCGGGGGTGACGCAAGCCTGATTCCGCCCCTGGCTCCTGGTCAGGGCGAGGCCGAGGTCGAGGCGCTGCTGGGCGAGATCGCCGCGTGGGCGAAGGCCGAGCTGGGCGACGCCCGGGTGCCGACCATCTGGCGGATCCTCGCCCACAACGCGCACTACCTGCGCGCGACGTGGTGGAAGGACGTCGCCCTCATGACGCCGGGCGCGCTCACGACGCGCGACAAACGCCGCGTGGCCCTCGGCGTGGCCATGGCCACCCGGGCGCGCTACATGATCGAGTACCACACCGCGGTGCTCCGCCGCGCCGGCGACACCGACCGCGATCTGCTGGAGATCCTCGGCGTGGTGGACCACTACACCACGCTCAACACGCTGTCGGAGGCGATGCGGATCGAGTCGGACATCCGCCCGCCGGCCTGACGGCCGCTCTCACCTCGCCGCCGAGGCGCCGATCCCGGCACATTCCGCGCGCCAGCGCTCGTTCGCCTCGGTGAAGAGGCGCTTGGCCCGCTCCACGTCGTAGGGACGCTCCTGCAGCGTCTCGGGGTCCCAGTCGCTGCGGGGGGTGTGGAAGAAGTCTCCCCCGTAGATGTGGATGGCCCCGGTGAACTCGCGCAGCGGGTTGGTGACCGAGTGAATCACCGCCCGGCCCAGCAGCGCCACGTCGCCGCGCCCGAGCCGCCGGTCGCCGGCGACGGTCAGTCCCGCGGGAGCGCGGCGATAGAACGTGTTGTCCTCCCGGCCTCCGTAGAGCCCGATGATCGCCCACATCCGGTGGTCGTGCGGATAGACGGTCAAGCCGGGAGTCCAGATCACCTTCAGAATGGTCAGCTCGGGAGAGTGGTGGAGGGTTGCGATCCGCCCCTCCTGCGGCGTGCCCAGCGCAGCCTCCACCTCGGCGGGGTGGGCCAGTGCGCGCTCCAGCAGCTCCTTGATCGCCACCTCGGGCGCGTGCTCGGTGATCGCGGACCGACAGTCGGCAACGAAGCGGTCGACGTCAAACATGGCCGTTCTCCTCGGGGGCGAATGGTCGCTGGGACAACCGTAGCCTCGCGCTGACCGCGCGTCCAATGCATTTCACGGTCTATAATCCATGCCTCCGGGGCATCCTCGAAGGGGAGCTCGGCGTCCGGCTCTTCGAGCGCGCGGGGCGGCGCCTGGGTCTGACGAGCGACGGGGAGGGGCTCCTGCGGCGCAGCCGCGAGCTCCTGACCGCTGCCGCCCAGTTCCACGAGCACGCCCAGGCCATGCGTGGGGGCCAGGCCGGCATTCTCCGGGTCGGCGCCTCCCCCCAGGCCATCCAGAGCGTTCTGGCGCCGTTCCTGGCGCAGTACCTGAAATCGCGACCACAGGTCGAGGTTCACCTCCTCGAGGAGGGAGGCCTGCGTCTGCCGGCGCTCGTCGGGCGAGGTGAGGTCCATCTCGCCTTCGGGGTCCTTCGAGGTGGTGAGCCGCTGGAGGGACGCCGGCTCTTCGCCGTGCGTGCGCTCGCAGTCGTGTCCCCGACGCATCGTCTGAGACGGTCGTCGACGGTCGACGTGACCGACCTGCGGCAGGAATCGGTCCTGCTGCTGCGGCAGGGCTTCGGGACTCGCGAGGTGTTCGACAGCGCGTGCCGGAGCGCCGGGATACGGCCCCGGATCGCCCTGGAGTCCGGCGACCCCCAGTCGCTCGTCGCGCTCGCCGAATGCGGCCGCGGCGTCGCCGTGGTACCGGCGACCGTCCTGTTCTCCGGGCGACATGTGCATGCGGCGCCGATCGTGAACGCGGGCGCGTCGGTCGGTCTCTGGGGTTCGATCGTGTGGGATCCACGCCGCTTCATGCCTGCCTACGCCCGGGCGTTCATCGACGAGATCACGGCCTATACCCACCGGACGTACCCGGGTCGGCAGTACGATCGCCGCGCGCCGCCGGTGCCCCAACCGTAGCCACCCGCGCCGGCCGGGACCGTCGAGGTACCGCCCCCCTGGAGGATTCTCCCCCCCAACGGCGGCGCGCGTCAGACGTCGCGCGGGTCGGCGGCGTGCAGTCGGACGACGCGGGTCGAGAGCTGATCCCCCGACACGTCCACGATGCGGAAGGCCGGCGGCCCGGGCAAGACCCTGGCCGTCTGCGACACCGCGGACAGCTGCAGGCAGGTGGACGGCGTCGTGAGCATCGTGAGTCCCTCGCGCTGGATCGCCTGGTCGAGGTGGACGTGGCCGCAGATGAGCCAGCGCACCCGCCCATGCTCGCGCAGCGCGGCGACCAGCTCGTCGCCGTTCCGGAGCCGCATGCCGTCGATCCACTCGAGGCCGAGCGACCAGGGGTGATGGTGCACGAAGGCGATCGCCGGCTGGTCCCGATGCTGCCGGAGATCCTCCCGGAGCCACTCGAGCTGACCGCGGTCGAGGAATCCTTGGGCCTGGCCGGGCTCGTGCGAGTCGAGGCCGACGAAGTGATACCCGCCGTGATCGAAGCTGAAGCAGTGCGGGGCCCCCGGCGCCAGCGCATCGTCGAGCAGGACACGGTTGAACGCCGGACGATCGTCGTGGTTGCCCAGCAGGACGTGGATCGGACACGGCAAGCCCGCGAGGATGCCCTTCAGGAGCCTGTACGAGGGCTCGTACTCCGCCGACGCCAGGACCACGGAACGATCGAGCAGATCGGGACTGGCGAGATCGCCGCCGAGGACGGCGAAGTCCGGAGCCGGATCGAGCGCTCGAACGGCCTCCACGACCCGGCGGAGCGACTGCTCGGTATCGAACTCCGGCTGACCGGGACGGAAGCGCCAGCCCCCGCCGGCCATGACGTGGGTGTCGGTGAGGTGCACGAAGCGGAACCGCGATGGCCCGGTCACGGCGACGATGGTACTGCCGCCCTGACACCGCCTCAAGACCGCCCGCCACGTGCCCTCGGCATCCGGGGCCGCGCATCGCCCGCGCGACGTCCCGTGTCTGTCCCGTAGACGCATGAAGCCCGCAGCGGCCGGCCTCACGAGCATCGCCGTCCTGGCCTTCGTGAGCCTCGGCCTGCCCGACGGCCTGCTCGGCGTGGCGTGGCCGTCGATGCGCGGCGCGCTCGGGCTCGGCATGGCCGAGCTGGGCGGCTTGCTGGCGGCCGCCATGGTCGGCTACCTGGCCTCGGCCTCCGCCAGCGGGACGCTGGTGGCCCGGCTGGGGGTCGGGCGGCTCCTGCTCGTGTCGAGCCTCGTGATGACGGCGAGCTCGCTGGGCTATGGGCTGGCGCCGGGCCGCCCGGTGGCGCTCGGGGCCGCGCTGCTCGCCGGGCTCGGCGGCGGGGCCATCGACGCCGGCATCAACGCCTACGCCGCCCGGCGCTTCCCGCCGCGGCTCGTGACGTGGCTGCACGCCTGCTACGGCATCGGGGCGATGCTCGGCCCGCTGCTGATCACCGGGGTGATGGCGAGCGGCGGGTCCTGGCGTGTCGGATACGGGATCCTCGCCGGCGTGCTCGGCGCCATGGCGCTGGCGTTCGCCGCGACCCGATCCGCGTGGGACGCCCCGGACGCCGGCACGCCGGCGGCCACGCCCGAAGCGCGCGCCGCCACGCTGCGCGAGACCCTGGCGTGCCCGGCGGTGTGGCTGAACCTGGGACTCTTCTGCCTCTACACCGGGCTCGAGGTGACCGCCGCGCAGTGGACGTACAGCCTCTTCACGGAGGCGCGGAGCTTCGACATGCGCGCGGCCGGACTGGCCGTGAGCGCCTACTGGGCGAGCCTGAGCCTCGGCCGCGTCGTCTTCGGCGCCCTCGCCACGCGTCACCGCCCCGAGCGGCTGCTCCGCGTGAGCCTGGCCCTGGCTCCCGGGGCGTCGGCGCTGATCTGGTGGGCGCCGCAGCCGGTCATCGGCCTCCTGGGCGTGGCCGCGCTCGGCTTCGCCTTCGCGCCGATCTACCCGCTGCTCGTCGCCGTCACCCCCGAGCGGCTCGGTCACCGTTACGTGACGCAGGCCATGGGCCTGCAGGTCGCCGGCGCCTATCTCGGCACCGCGGCCCTGCCCGGCGCCGCCGGCGTGCTGGCCGCCGCGATGGGACTCGAGGTGATCCCCGCGTTCGTGGTCGGTGGTACCGTGGCGCTCGCGCTGCTGCACGAGCTCGCCGCTCGTGCCGGTCGGACGGCGGCAGGCCTCCCCGCGACGCGCCCGGCCGGGCGCCGTCTCAGAGCATGAACCGGACGTCCGAGCCGAATGTCGGATACGCGAAGGGAACCTGCCGGAGCTCGCTGGCCGGGATGCCCAGGTGGATGGCCGCAGCGAAGAGGTTGATCGTCTCGTCGGCGTGAGGCCCGAGCAGGTGGGCGCCGATGATGCGATCGGCGCTCTCGTCGATGAGGACCTTGAAGCCGGCGGCCGTCTCGCCCACCCGGCGCGTGTTGAACCACGAAGAGGTGTCCTGCCGGTGGGTACGGAACGTCCGGCCGGCGGCGCGTGCCGCCGCCTCCGTCAGCCCGGCCGAGGCCAGCGGCGGCAGGGTGAACACCGCCGAGGCGATGCCGTGGTAGTTGGCCGTCCGGCGGTTGCCCTCGAGCAGGTTGGTCGTCAGCACCTCCACGTCATGGTCGGCCTTGGGGGTGAGCGGCGGGCCGCTGGCGGCCGCGTCCCCGCCCGCGTAGACGGCCGGGTTCGAGACCGACTGCAGATACTCGTTCACGACGACGCCCCGCTTCTCGCGCGTGACTCCGGCCGCGTCGAGCTCGAGGCCATCGAGCTCGGGGACGCGACCGGCCGCATGGACCGCGAGATCGGTCTCGAACCTCAGCTCGCGATCGCCCTGGGCGCCGAGCACCACGAGGGGGGCGCCGGATTTCTGGACCCCGCGGACCTCGGTGCCGAGCTCCACCCGGATGCCGAGCTCGCGGGTGCGCCGCACGAGCACGTCCACCAGGTCGGGGTCGAAGGCGTCCAGCGGCCTGGCACCACGGTGGACGATCGTCACGTTCGCCCCGGCCCGGGCGGCGACGTGCGCGAACTCGAAGGCGATGTAGCCCCCGCCCACGAAGACGACGCGGGGCGGCAGGCGATCGAGGTTCAGGAACTCCTCGCTCGTCGTCAGGCGCTCGGCGCCGGGGAACGCCAGCGGTACCGGCATGGAGCCGGCGGCGATGAGGATCCGCCGGCCGGTCAGCCGATCGCCGCCGACGGCCAGTGTCGTGGCGCCCACGAAGCGTGCGCGGCCGTGGAACTGCTCGATGCCGATCCCGGCCCAGGACTGCTGTGTCCGCTCCGTCGTCGGGTCGACGAGTCCGCGCTTGAAGCGCATGAGAGAGGGCCAGTCGATCGTCAGCTGCGCCGCCGGCACGCCGGTCCCGGCGAGATCGCGCGCCGCGTGGACGGCCTCCGCCGCGCTCACCAGGATCTTCTTCGGCACGCAGCCGCGAAGGGCGCAGGTCCCGCCGAACGGGCGCCAGTCCACGACGGCCACGGTCCAGCCGGCCTCGCGACAGCGGGAGGCCACCCCGGACGTCACGCCAGTCCCGACGACCACCAGGTCGTACTGTCGATCCATCGCCCCGTCCTTTCGGTGTTCCCGGTCACCGCGACAGTCAACGACGGATCGTACCCCGGCTCGCGGTCCTCGGTGAGGCCGGCGTGGGGAAGAGCGGTCTCCTCGCTGAGCTTGCCCGCCTTGCGATGCAGCGCGACATCTCGGTTCTGAGCGGGCGGGCCTTCGAGTCCGAGCAGATCCTGCCCTTCGGCCCGTGGATCGACGCGCTTCGAGCCGGCGGCCTCGCCAGGCATCCGGCGCTGCCCACGGCCATCGACCCTGTCTGGCGGTCCGCGCTCGCGCGCCTCCTGCCAGAGCTGGGGGAGGCCCCGATCGGTCCGATCGAGCCGCGCCAGCTGTTCGAAGCGCTCTCGGCCTTGCTCGAAGCCGTTGTGATCACGCGACCGCTGCTGGGCCTCGCGTACGCGATGTCGGGACGACTTCCCGACGGGGTGGCCATGCTCCAGCGAGCGGCGGCGCACGCCGAAGCGATCGGGTTCGCATACGGTCGCGCGCTCGTCATCGGGATGCTCGGCGAAGCACAGCTGCTCGCCGGCGACATCGACGAGGCCGTGCAGCAGGCCGACGAGGCCGTCACGCTCGCGCGGACACACGGCCAGCGTGGCTGGGAGGCGTGGGCACTGCGGCTCCAGGCCGAGGCCGCGCTCGCACGCGGCGCTCTTCAGGAGGCCGACGCGCGCTTTGCCGACGCGATCACGCCGGCGGGCGAGCGCGGCATGCGGCCGCTGGTGGCGCACTCTCGGCTGGGTCTGGGGTCTGTGCACGCGCGCCGGGGCGACGCCGACGCCGCGCGAGCCGAGACCGGCACCGCTCTCGCCCAGTACCGCGCGATGGAGATGCCGTACTGGATCGCGCGCGCCGAGATAGTGCTCAGGGACATCGGGTGATCACTCGCGCCCGGGCCTTCCCCCCAGAGGCCAAGGCATCACGGACGCTCGGATGGCGACGCTCAACCTCATACCGCATCGCTTGCCGCGCTCGACCTGCCCGCTACCCCCGCCGCCGATCGGACGGCCACCTGGAAGAACGTCCGATCGCCGGCCGGCACCTACCCCTCCAGCCGCGGCCCCTTGCCCCTTCATGGGACCCGCGGCCGGGCGCCCTGGATTCCGTGGCCGCCTAGGCCTTCGCGGGCGGCAGCGGACGCCCGACCAGGGCAACCTCCTGCACCGGGACCTCGAGCCGCAGCGACGAGGGCATCAGGCAGCTCGAGTCGTCGCAGGCCTGGTCGTGAATGGTGACGCCGATCCGGTGGTCGCCGCCACCCGGCGCCCCGGTGAACGTGAGGGGCAGCGTCCCCCGCACGGTGCCCTCGTGCACCCAGAGCCCGTCGCCCAGCTCGGGCCTCTCGAAGCGTCGGGGCGCCGGCCAGCTCGCCGACCCCACCTCCAGTCCCGCGATCCGCGCGATCTCGACCGACAGCGGCACCAGCCCCTCGGGCACCGGCGCGGCGTAGACGTGGAAGCCCGGCGCGATCGTCAGCTCGACGGTCAGCGTGAGACGCTGGAAGAAGGCGTAGGTCGGCGAATCGAGCCAGGCGCGCGCCTGGACCGCCGTGACGGCACCACTGGCAGCCGTTTCCGGCTCGCTGAAGATCCCCAGCGCCTGGGCGATCAGCCCGCTGCCGGTCTCGCGCTCGCGGTAACTGTCGTGGAAGCGCTTCTGGATGACGACGGCGGCCGCGTCGAGCACGAACACGCCGGGATAGGGCAGGTCGACGTGCCGGGGATTGGGCTTGATGCCGTAGGCGGCATGGTCCTCCTGCACCCGCTCGTTGATGAGGCCCAGCGCGCGGATCACCCGGCTACCCTCGTCGGAGAGCAGCGGATACGAGATGCGATGCGTGGTGGCGAAGTCGCGCAGGATCGCCACGGAGTCGTAGCTGATGGCGAACAGCGCCACGCCGGCGGCGGCCAGCGCGGGAGCGACCTGCTGCAGCTGGACCAGCTGCGTCTTGCAGAACGGTCACCACTCCGCGCTGCGGTGGAAGACCACGAGCGCCGGCCGTCCGGCGCGCGCCGCGTGCAGGTCCACGAGCGGGCCTGCCTGGTCCGGCAGGCGCACGTCCGGGAAGCATTCGCCCTCCTTCGGCCCGATCGTCCGGAAATCCCTAGGCGGTAGCGGCATCGCTCTCCTCGCTGTGGATCGTCTCGGTGCGGTCGCCGGTCCGGAGGGTCGCGTCCCAGGTGACCTCGATGGCGGCCTCCACGCTCTGGTGCGCCGGACAGCCCTGGGGATGCACGGCCAGCGCGCGCTTCGTCGCCTCGCCGGCGTCCGCGGGCACGGCCAGGTCGTAGTGGACGTGGATCGAGGTGATCCGGATCGTCTTGCCGACGCCCCGGATGCGCCCATCGACGGTGGCCTTGAAGGTGTCGCGGTCGAATGCGATCTTGCGCCCTGCCAGGGCGCCACGCAGGGTGCCGTACATTCAGCCGGCGACGGCGGCCACGATGTGGTCGAGCGTGGAGGCGATCGGCGGCCCCTCCTTGGCCCCGTAGTACTCGCGCAGCTTGCCCTGCACGCCGTAGACGACGGGCTCGGGGACGTCGCCGAGGAAGGCGCGGCGCAGGCCCTCGTGGTATTCGAGGCGGGCGTGGGAGACGTACTCGAAGTCCTCGGCCATCATTGCCTCCTTCCGGCGTTCGGCCGGATGCGCTCAGGGCTGGACGACTTGCAGCGCGTGCCCGTCGGGGTCACGCACGAGCGCGCCCCGGGCGAACCCCAGGGCCGGCTCGGCCGGCGCCACGACGCCCGGCGATATGATGCCCCCACAGGCGCCGCCCCGCACGGCACGGTGCGCGGCCTCGGCGTCGGCGGCGACGAGCCGGGTCTGCCAGTGCGCCAGGTCGCTGGCGCGCGCGTCGGCCGGCGCCGGCCGGCCGGCCCGCGGGGCCAGGTACTCCAGCAGCTCGACGCCGGGGCCGGCCGCCGCCTTCAACGTGGTGATGCGCAGGCGGACGCCGAACACGTTGTTGAGACGCTCCTGCTCCGGCCCGTGATTCTCGCTCTCGCCCACCACCCGCAGACCCAGCGTGTCGCGGTAGCAACGCAGGCTCCGCCCGGTGTCCGCCACCACGACGGCCGTGTGGTCGATGCCCAGGAACAGCCGGTCACCCGCCTGCTGCCAGCGGGGGTCGCCCTTGCCGGGCGGGAACCAGAGGATCTCCAGCGGGTGGCCGTCGGGGTCCTTGAAGTAGAAGGCGCGGATGCCGCCCGCGCTCGGGTTCCAGTCGGGCAGGCGCTGGGGCGCCGGCGACGCGTGCTCGACGCGGTGCTCGCGCAGGCGGGCGTAGGCCCGGTCCATGTCGCTCACGATGATGGCGACGTGCTGGAACCAGCGGTCGTGGCTCCGCGAGTCGGCCGGGACCGGCCGGCCGCGCGGGGTGAGGTACTCCGTCAGCTCGATCGCCTCGTCGCCCAGGCGCATCCGGACCACCCGCATGCGCAGGCCGAACACGCCCTGCAGCCGCTCCCAGTCCTCGCCCCGGACCTCGACGTCGGAGACCGGCTCGAAGCCGAGCACGCGCGAGTAGAAGGCGACCGAGCGCTCCATGTCGCCGACCGTCATGCCGATCGGGCCGACGGCGTGGACGAGGCCCTGGGCGGCCGCCGGCGGCGCCAGCGCCAGCAGCACGCCCAGGGCGAGGGCGAGGTGCAGACCCGGACGGGCCGCGAGTCGCGCGCGCATCAGCCCAGGCGCTCGCGCAGGTGGTCGCCCACCCTGAGCGCGTTGGCCATGATCGTCAGCGCGGGGTTCACCGCCGCGCTCGACGGGAAGAAGCTTGCGTCCACGACGTAGAGGTTGTCCACCTCGTGGGCCCGGCAGTTGGCGTCGAGCGCCGAGGTGCGCGGGTCGTGGCCGAAGCGCACGGTGCCGTTCTGGTGGGCCACGCCGGCCAGCGGAATGCGCTGGCCCAGGAAGAGATTGCGGGCGAACAGCCCCTGGTGGCAGTCGTGGCCGTGGACGCTGCACTTCGTCTGCTGCTGCATCAGGCGCTGCAGCGCGGCGGTCAGCCGGGTGTGCGCTTCCTCGTTGTTGGGCCGGTAGGCCAGCACGATGTTGCCCTCGCGGTCGAGCGTCACGCGGTTGTCGGGGTCGGGCAGGTCCTCGGACGTCAGCCAGAAGTCCAGCGAGTGGCGCGCCATCAGCTCCAGCGTCCAGCCGGGCGCGATGGCCGGGGCGCCGGCCCGCAGGGTGTGGGCGTCCAGCTTGCCCACGAACGAGATGTGGCCCATCGGGAAGTCCCATTCCGGCGAGCCGAAGTAGAAGTCGTTCACCGCCAGCGTCTTCTGGAAGACCGTGGGATTCGGGCACTTCGACAGCGCCATGAGCACCGAGTTGACGTGGCCCATGTAGTGCCGCCCGACCACGTCCGAGCCGTTGGCCAGGCCGCGCGGGTGCCGGTCGCTGGCCGAGCGCAGCAGCAGCGCCGCCGAGTTGATGGCCCCGGCCGAGACCACCACGACGTCGGCCGAGTAGATCTCCATCGCCCCGTCGCGCTCCACGACCACCCGCTTGACCTCGTGCCCCGTCGCGCTCGTCTCCAGGCGAGTGACACGGGCGCGCGTGCGCAGCGTGGCGTTCGGGTGGCTCGCCAGCGCCGGATCGACGCAGAGCACCTGGGCGTCGGACTTCGCCCCGACGATGCACGGGTGGCCGTCGCAGGTGTCGCAGCGGATGCAGCGGCTGGCGCGCGGGTCCTTCTCGTCCAGCATCACGCCCAGCGGCACGTGGAACGGCCGCAGCCCCAGCCGCGCGAAGTCGTCGCTCAGCTCCTGGATGCGCGGCTCGTGGCTCACCGGCGGGTGCGGGTACGGCGCGCTGGCCGGCGGATCGGTGGGATCCACACCGCGCTCGCCGTGCACCTGGTAGAGGCGCTCGGCCCGCGTGTAGTAGGGCTCCAGGTCCTCGTAGGCGATGGGCCAGGCCGGCGACACCCCGCCCCGGTGCTTCAGCTCGCCGAAGTCCTCCCGCCGCAGCCGGAACAGCGCGGCGCCGTAGAACTTGGTGTTGCCGCCGACGTAGTAATTGGTGTGCGGGTGCAGCGCCGCGCCGCCGGCGTCGCGCCACTCCTCGCGGGTGTTGTACTTGCCCTCCAGGGTGACGGCCTGCGTGCTCCAGTTGTCCTTCTCGCGCGGCACGTAGTCGCCGCGCTCCAGCAGCAGGATGCGCTTGCCGGTGGGGGCCAGCGCGTGGAAGAGCGTGCCGCCGCCCGCGCCCGAGCCGATGATGATGACGTCGTAGTGGGTCGTCATGAGGAGGCTCCTTGCGCCGGCGCCAGCTCGGCGTACCGGCAGCGGAAGATGCAGCGCTGCGAGGTGTCGTGGTGGAGCTTGGCGCAGAACACCGCGGCCAGCCCCCGGCGGCGCACGTACAGCTCGGCGGCCAGCAGCATGCCGAGCGGCGGCGCCAGGAAGTAGATCCAGAGCCTGGGCCAGGCGCCCGCCGGCAGCGCCGAGGCCAGGCTGCGCGCCGGGTTCATGCTCATCCCCGACAGCGGCGACTCCAGCGTGATGTACGTGGCGACCAGCGCGCCGGCGAACAGGCCGGTGAACCGGGCCAGCCGCGCCGTGTTCGAGGCGCGCAGCACCACGCTCATGAGCACGAAGGTGATGGCGACCTCGGCGACGAACGCCCCGGCCGGCCCCCCGGCGCCAGGCAGTGTGGCCACATAGAGGACTCCTGGCGCGCCCAGCGGCGGCCCCAGCAGCGCCGCCGCCGCCAGCACGCCGGCGATGCCCCCGGCCGTCTGGCCGAGCGCGTAGAGCGCGGCGTCGGCCGGGGCGATCTTGCCCAGCCGCCAGAAGGTCAGCGTGGTGGCGGGATTGAAGTGAGCGCCCGACCGTCGCCCCCACGGCGAGTAGATCAGCGCCACCGCCGTCAGCCCCATCGCCAGCCCCATCAGCGCCCGGCGCGACAGCTCGCCCGGCACCGCCTGCACCACCGGCGACGCCGCATGGCCGAGCAGCGTGCCGAACGCGCAGGCCGCGAGCATGAAGAGGCCCAGCAGGGCCGCTTCGATCAGGTACTCCGGCCAGTGATCGCGGAGTGCCGCGCGCATCAGCCGCCGCGGGCGAACTCGGGGTAGAGCGTCATCCCCCCGTCCACGAAGATCGTCTGCCCGTGGACGTAGTCGGCGTCGTCGGAGGCCAGCCAGGCGACGGCCCGGCCGATGTCCTCCGGCTGGCCGATCCGGCCGTAGGGGATCAGCGCCAGCAGCGACGCGAGCGCCGCCGGCGTCTCCCACGCTGCCCGGTTGATCGGGGTCTGGATGGCGCCGGGCGCGATCGAGTTCACGCGGATGCGGTGGGGCGCCAGCTCCTGGGCCAGCGACTGCATGAACAGCTTCATCCCGCCCTTGGAGGCGGCGTAGTTGACGTGCCCCGCCCACGGGATCACCTCGTGAACGGAGGAAATGCAGACGATCTTGCCGGCCGCGCGCGACACGGCCGGCCGGATCCCGCGGCGGATCATCGCCCGCGCCGCCTCCCGCGCGCAGAGGAACGTGCCGGTGAGGTTGACGCCGATGACGGCGTTCCACTGGGCCAGCGTCATCTCGGTGATCGCGGCGTCCTTCTGGATGCCGGCGTTGCTGACGAGGATGTCGAGGCCGCCCCAGGCGCCGAGCACCGCGCCGAACATCGCCTGTACCTGGCCCTCCTGCGAGACGTCGGCCTGCACGATCATCGCGGTGCCGCCCGCACGCTCGATGTCCGCGACGACGGCTTCCGCCATCTCGGGGCCCGCCACGTAGTTGACGGCGACCGCCGCGCCCGCGGCCGCCAGGGCGCGCGCGACGCCGGCCCCGATCCCCGACGAGGCGCCGGTGACGAGCGCCGTCTGGCCCCGGAGCGGCTGGTAGCGGGTGGTCTCGGACTCCGTCCTGGTCATCGCGACGGCGCTCATCGGCCCATCCTCCTGGCTTTGGGCGGTTGGACACGACCCCGCCCGGCGCCGGTTCGCGGATCGCCCGGCGCCCTCGCCGTGTCGGAGGAAGCGAGATGAGCGCTCGGGTGATCGAGGAGCGCCACGGGTTTCCCGGGGCGCTCCGAGCGTTGGGGGGTGTGGGGGGCCATATCGGGGCCCCCCACGTGGGCCGATGCGACGCGCTGGCGTGGGGACGGGAGATCTGCGGCGACCTCGGCGCGGCCGAGCGCCGCGAGTGGCTCTGCGCCAATGGCATCGGGGGCTTCGCCTCCGGCACCGTGGCCGGCAGCCCGACCCGCCGCTACCACGGCCTGCTCGTGGCCGCGCTCCAGCCCCCGCTCGGCCGCACGCTGCTGGCCGCCCAGGTCCACGAGACGGTCGCCTACGACGGACAGAGCCTTCCGCTGGCCACCAGCCGGTGGGCGGGGGGCGCCGTCGTCCCCGACGGCTACCGGCACCTCGAGTCGTTCCGCCTCGACGGCACCACGCCCGTGTGGACGTACGCCTGCGGGGACGCGCTCGTTGAAAAACGCGTCTGGATGGAGCCCGGCGCCAACACCACCTACGTCCGCTACGCCGTGCTCCGCGCGCGGCGGCCGGTGGGCCTGGCAATGCGCGTGCTCGTGAACCACCGCGACTACCACGCCACCACGCGGGCCGGCGGCTGGGAGATGGCCGTGGCCAGGGTGCCGCACGGCGTCCGGGTGACCGCCTTCAACGAGGCGCGCCCCTTCGTGCTGCTCGCCACCGGCGCCGAGGCGCGCCCCGCCCATACGTGGTTCCGCGATTTCGACCTAGCGCGGGAGGCGGAGCGCGGTCTCGATCACCTCGACGACGCGCTGCACGCGGTGACGTTCGAGGCGGAGGTGGCGCCGGGCGCCAGCCTCACCCTCGTCGCCTCGGCCGAGGCCGCGCCCGCGCTCGACGGCGAGGCGGCCAGGCAGCGGCGGGTGCAGCACGAGGCGCGCGTGCTGCAGCGCTGGATGGCCACCCGGCCCGAGAGCGCCCCGACGCCGGGCTGGCTCATGCCGCTCGTCCTGGCCGCCGACCAGTTCATCGTCCGGCGGGCCACGCCCGAGGACCCCGACGGTCTCACGGTGCTGGCCGGCTACCACTGGTTCGGCGACTGGGGCCGCGACACGATGATCGCGCTGCCAGGCCTGACGCTGGCCACCGGCCGGCCCGAGGCGGCCCGCTCGATTTCGACGACGTTCGCGCGCTTCGTCGACCGCGGCATGCTGCCCAACCGCTTCCCCGACGCCGGCGAGGCCCCCGAGTACAACACGGTGGACGCGACGCTCTGGTACTTCGAGGCCATCCGCGCCTACCACGAGGCCACCGGCGACGACGGCCTGCTCAAGGAGCTGTTCGGCGTGCTGGAGAGCATCGTCGCCGCGCACCGCGAGGGGACGCGCTACGGCATCCGCGTGGATCCCGCCGACGGCTTGCTCGCCTCCGGCGAGGCCGGCGTGCAGCTCACGTGGATGGACGCCAAGGTCGGCGACTGGGTGGTGACGCCCCGCACCGGCAAGGCCGTCGAGGTCAACGCGCTCTGGTACAACGCGCTCCGCGCGATGGCGGCGTTCGCCGCTCGCCTGGACCGGCCTGCCGGGGAGTACCGCGCGCTCGCCGAGCGCGTCGCCACCGGCTTCGAGCGCTTCTGGCACGCGCCCGGCGCCTACTGCCACGACGTCATCGACACGCCGGCCGGGGACGACCCGACCCTGCGCCCGAACCAGATCCTGGCCGTCTCGCTGCCCGAGAGCCCGCTGCCGCCGGCGCGCCGCCGGGCGGTGGTGGACGCCGTCGCCTCGCGCCTGCTGACCTCGTACGGCCTGCGCAGCCTGGCGCCCGGTCACCCCGAGTACCGCCCCCGCTACGGCGGCGACCAGTGGTCGCGCGACGGCGCCTATCACCAGGGGACCGTCTGGTCGTGGTTGCTGGGCCCGTTCGCGCTCGCGCACTATCGCGTGTACCGCGACGTGGAGGCCGCCCGCTCGTTCCTGCGGCCACTGGCCGATCACCTGGGCGACTACGGCGTGGGCTCGATCGCGGAGATCTTCGACGGGGAGGCGCCGTTCAGGCCGGGCGGGTGCGTCGCGCAGGCGTGGAGCGTGGCGGAGATCCTGCGCGCGTGGGACGTGCTGGCCCGGGCGCGCTGAGCGCCGTGAGGGACTTCTTCGCCTGACGCCCTCGCCGCGGGCGGCGGTCCCGGCAAGACCCGCGGTTGATCCGTTCCCGGGACGGGATTACAGTGCAGCCACTCTGCGCCCGGGAGGGTCCAGCCATGTGCGTTGACAACGATTCCCGTCCCCCCATCACGCCCATCGCCGGCGGCTCGGCCGGCGGCCGCGACTTCAAGCTGACGTCCGCCGACGGCACGCGTTTCATGGCCTATGCCGCGCGGGCCGCCCGCCCTACCGGCGCGGGCATGCTGGTCATCCCCGACGTGCGCGGGCTGCACCAGTACTACAAGGACCTGGCCGACCGCTTCGCCGAGGTGGGCGTGGACTCCGTCGCCATCGACTTCTTCGCTCGCACGGCCGACACCGAGGACCGCGGCGAGAAGTTCGAGTTCATGCCCCACGTGGGCAAGACGACGCCCGAGACGCTGCAGGCCGACTTCTCGGCGGCGGCCGCCTACCTGCGCAGCCCCGAGGGTGGCCAGGCACGCTCGCTCTTCTCGGTGGGCTTCTGCTTCGGCGGCGCGCTGTCCTATCTGCAGGCGGCCAGCGGCCTCGGCTATGCCGGCGTCATCGGCTTCTACGGCTGGCCGCTGGGCCTCAAGCGCTGGCCCGACCGCCCGAAGCCCATCGACGCCGTCTCCCGCTACACCTGCCCGGTGCTCTCGATCTTCGGCGGCGCCGACGAGGGCATCCCCCAGGCCGACGTCGATCAGTTCGACGCCGCCCTGCGCAAGGCCAGCGTCAAGCACGACATGACCGTCTACCCCGGCGCCCCTCACAGCTTCTTCGACCGCAAGTTCGCCGAGTTCGCCGACGCCTCCGCCGACGCCTGGAAGAAGGTGCAGGCGTTCGTGAGCCAGCACACCGCGCGCTGAGGCGCGCCGGCCGGCCGACTGGCGTCGCAGGCCAGGCGCTGGGACGTTCCAGCTGGAACGCGCGCGCCGTCCTCGAGCACGGTCTGCCCGGGGGCGGCCGGGTCGGCCAGCACTGCGGCGTCGACGTGGACGACCACCTCGTAGCGCTCACCCGGGGCGCCAGGGTCGAGGCCCTGGTGCTGGCGGATGTACGACAATTCGACACACGAGCCGCGACCGGTCGCCGCGGGCGCTGGGGCAGAGACGCCGACGTGCAATGAGGTAGATCTCTGGCGGCGCATCCGAGTGGAGGCAGGACTTGCCGGTTAGACCCAGAACCCGAATAGGTCGAATCTTTGGGGAATGTTCAGAAAGGCGTTGTTGGGAGACCGTATCGAAATAGTCCTGGTCGATGCGGGGCAGGCGGATGACCCGGTGGTGAGTCACTGCGACACCGCTCTCGATCATCAAACGAGCCAGGCCCGCACCGTCGATCAGCACAACGCTCTCGGAGACCTGCTCGCCGTACTCTCTGGCCTCGCGGGTGAACGTGGACGTCGTGATGAAGACGCCCTTTCGAGCACGCCGGCCGGCGAGCGCGCCGAAGAACGCCTGGACTTCCGGTCGCCCGACCGACCCCTGCCATCTCTTGGCCTGGATGTAGACTTTCTCAAGGCCCAGGCGGTCCAGATTGATCACACCGTCGATGCCACCGTCGCCTACTCGCCCAAGCCGCTTGGTGTCTTCCGCCCCGGTGCCGTAACCAAGCTTCTGCAGCAGTTCCAGCACCAACTGCTCGAAGAAGGCTGGCGGAGCCTCCAGGATCCGTTCAAGAAGGTCATCCGCGACAGCCTGTTCGATCTCGCTCACTGCATCGTCGATGCGCTCTTCAGGGGCCTGCGGCGCCGCTGGCCCCCGCGGATCATCGGGGCCCTCCGGCGGCGGCGGTGAGCCCTTTCCCTCGTGGTACTCGCGAACGATCTGCTTGGCCGTCGCGTCGTCGAATCCCTTCGGGTGCCTCGCCAGTCGCTCTCGCCCCCGGGGTGTGATCCGCCAAACCCCGGTCCGGGGCGAGTCCACACTGCTTCGCCGCATACTCCGCCCGCGCCTCTGCCGACTGGTCGATCAGCTCATCGTCCTCGTCCACCTTGAGCACCCGATGCGGCGACAGGCTCTCGACCGTGAACGGCCCCGCAACCCGGACCTTCCGGTTGTCCTGGTAGGGCTTGTCGTAGAGGTAGCCCGTACCCGATGGAGGTTCTCATCACCAATCTGAACGAAGACTGACCCCGACTCCGTAAGTAGATCGCGTGCAACAATTAGCCGATCTCGCAGATAGGTCAAGTAGCTGTGAATCCCATCTCGCCACGTATCGCGAAACGCTTTCACCTGCTCGGGCTCGCGCGTGATGTGCCCCGCATTCCCATCCTTCACGTCCCTGCTGGTCGTGCTCCACTGAAAATTGCTGTTGAACTTGATGCCGTACGGCGGGTCGATGTAGATGCACTGCACCTTCCCACGCAGGCCCTCGCGCTCCGCCAGACTCGCCATCACCTGGGGGGAGTCGCCCAGGATCATGCGGTTCGACCAGTTCTGGTCGTGCTGGTAGAACTCGGTCTTGTCCACGCCCTGGGGGATGCCGTTGAAGTCGGCGAAGAGGTCGGGGGTCTCCTCGCCGGCCTCGTGGCGGCGCTCGCGCGTCTGGCGCAGCAGGTCGTCGATGAGGACCTTGGGGTGGACCTTCTCCTGGATGTAGAGAGGCGCCTCCGCGTGGCGATGGGCCTCGATGCTCTTGCCGGCCGGCGCCTTGCCTTTCCTCGCCATCAGCTCTACCTCGCCAGGGGATGGAGCACGTCGATCGCGTAGCGGACGTCCAGGCGCTCTCCGAGCCATCCTGGCGTCGCGGTGTGCGCGCCCAGCACAAGCCCCTCCGCCTCGTTCCGCTCTCGGATGGCCTGCACGGGATCGCCCGGCACGCCGGCGGCCGGGGGTACGTCGGGGATCGGCCAGCCATTTGGACGCCGGAACTGCAGCTCGCCGTCTGGCTGGCGCGCGACCTGGTAGCCCTCTTCGTGGACCGCGCGATGATGCCGGCGACACAGCAGGGCCAGGTTCGAGAGCGTCGTCGGGCCGCCCTGGGCCCAGTGACGGATGTGATGGCCCTGCCCGAACCGTACGCCGCAGCCCGGGAAGCGACAGCCGCGGTCCCGATGCTGGAGCGCTCGCCGTA
>DASWJN010000172.1:0-2682 GCA_036397135.1 Candidatus Methylomirabilota bacterium | reverse complement strand
CGATGCTGCCGCCCAGGCGGCGGGTGGCGCCGATGCAACCGAGCACGACGTTGGCGTCGGTCACCGTGGGCTCGGTGCCGCCGAGGCCGTAGGCGGCGGGTCCAGGGTTGGCGCCGGCGCTGCGGGGGCCGACCTGCAGGCTGCCGTCGAGGTCGAGCCACGCCAGCGAGCCGCCCCCGGCGCCGACGGTGTGCATGTCGATCTGCGGCACCTTCACCGGGAACGCGCCCACCATCCCGTCGGAGGTCATGAGCGGCGCCAGGTCGCGCACGAGGCACACGTCGGTCGAGGTCCCGCCCATGTCGTACGTGATCAGGTCGCGGACGCCGGCGGCGGCGCCGACGAAGCAGGCCTGGCTCACGCCACCGGCCGGTCCCGAGAAGATCGTCTTGATCGGCAGCCGGCGCGCCGTCTCGGTCGTCATCATCCCACCGCTGGAGGCCACGGTGAGCACGCCGTGGGCGTAGCCGGTGGCGCGCAGCCGCTCCTCCAGCCCGGCCAGGTAGCCGTCCATCAGGGGCTGCAGGTAGGCGTTGAGGACCGTCGTCGAGAACCGCTCGAACTCGCGGTACTCGGCCACCACGTCGGCCGAGCACGACACCGGCACCCCCGGGCACCGGCCCTTCGCCGTGTCGGCGATCGTCCGCTCGTGCGCGGGATTGAGATAGGCGTGCAGCAGGCAGACGGCGAGCGCCTCGGCCCCGGCCGCGACCGCCGCGTCGAGCGCCCGCTCGACGCCGGCCGGATCGAGCGGCACCAGCACCGAGCCGTCGGCGGCGAGGCGCTCGCGGATCTCGAACCGGTGCTTGCGCTCGACCACCGGCTTCGGCCGCACGAACGTCGGCACGAACAACGCCGGGATATTGCGCTTCGTGCGGCCGATTTCGATCAAGTCACGGAACCCCTCGGTGGTGAGCACGGCGACCCGAGCCCCGCGCCGCTCGAGAACGGCGTTCGTCCCGACCGTGGTGCCGTGCACCAGCCGCCGCACGCCGCGCGCGGCGATGCCGAGCGCGTCCAGCCCGGCCAGGACTGCGGCAGCCTCGTGGCGCGGCCGCGAGGGCACCTTGGTGACGACGACGCGCCCGGTCGCCTCGTCGACCGCGGTGAGGTCGGTGAAGGTGCCGCCGACGTCGATCCCGGCGATGAACATGCCGCGGATGATACATTACCGGCATGACAACCGACCCCGCCGCGATCAGGCATCTGTGGACGCACAAGACGCAGGACCACCCCTGGCTCGCCGACGAGGACCTGGTCGTCGATCACGCCGAGGGCGTCTGGGTGTGGACCGAGAAGGGCACGAAGCTGCTCGACGGCTTCGCCGGCCTGGCGGTCGTCAACGCCGGCCACGGGCGCCGCGAGATCGCGGAGGCCATCGCCGAGCAGGCGGTGCGCCTGGCCTACTACCCGACCACGCGCCAGTTCTCCAACCGGCCCGCGGCCGAGCTGGCGGCGAAGCTGGCCCGGCTGGCGCCGGGGGATCTCGACTACACGATGTTCGCGGTCAGCGGATCGGAGGCCAACGAGCGCGCCATGCAGATGGCGCGGCACTACTGGCTGGCGAGGGGCAAGGCGAACAAGCACAAGGTGCTCTCGCTGGAGGGCGGCTACCACGGCGCCACCATGGGCACGTTCGCGGTGTGCGGGCTGCCGCACATGACGGCGGCCTATTCCGCGCTGCAGCCGGCCGGCTTCGCCAAGGTCACGCCGCCGTACCCGTTCCGCGACCGCGGCACCGGGACCGATGCGCAGCTGATCGCCCGGCGCGCCCGCGAGCTGAGCGAGGCGATCGAGCGCGAGGGGCCCGAGACGGTCTCGGCCGTGATCATGGAGCCGGTGATCTCCTCCGGCGGCTTCGTCATGCCGCCGATCGGCTGGCTCGCGGCCGTGCGCCGGATCTGCGACGACCTGGAAGTCCTCATGATCGCCGACGAGGTCATCACCGGCTTCGGCCGGACGGGGCGCTGGTTCGCGGTCGAGCACGACGGGGTGGTCCCCGACATCATGTCGGTCGCCAAGGGGATCACCTCGGGCTACATCCCGCTGTCGGCCGCCATCGCGCGCCGCAAGCTCGCCGACGCGTTCCCCGACGACGCGAAGCAGGAGAACGTGCACCCCAACACGTACGCCGCGCATCCCGTGGCCTGCGCCGCGGGACTCGCCAATCTCGAGATCATGGAAAAGGACGACCTCGTCGCCAACGCGGAGGCGATGGGCGCCCGCCTGCTGGACGGGCTCACCCAGGCGGTGGGCAAGCGCCGGATCGTGGGCGAGGTGCGCGGCCGGGGCCTCATGGTCTGCGCCGAGCTCGTGACGCCGGACGGCTCCGGCCGGCCCCTCGCCGGCGCCGAGGTGGCCAAGCTGGACCGCAAGGCGTGGGACCGCGGGGCGATCGTCTACGCGCGCGGTCAGGTCGTGCGGCTGGCGCCGCCGCTCTGCATCACCCGGGACGAGGTCGACCGGCTGGTCGACATCGTGGCCGCGAGCATCGCGGAGCTGGAGCGCGAGGTCACCCGCTAATGAGTCTCGTGGAATCCCGTGACGCCGGGGTGGGGCGCGGGGGCCGCGGGCGCGCCATCATGGCGAGCCGTCGTCGCCGTTCGAGCGCAGGGCGCGGCGAGCGAGCCACCTACGATTCGACTGGCCCACCCCCCAGCCCCTCTGGGGGATGGGGGGCCC
>DASWJN010000171.1:0-8402 GCA_036397135.1 Candidatus Methylomirabilota bacterium | reverse complement strand
GCTCGGGCCCCCATCCCCCCGAGGGGGCTGGGGCGTGGACCAGTCGACTCGTCGGCGGCTCGCGCGCCGGGCCCGGCGCTCGAACGGTGACGACGGCTCGCCATGATGGCGCAGCCGGGGCCCACGTGCCCCCGCACCGGGACGGGCCCGGCGGTGCGTCGCCGCGCACGAGGTGTCCGGACAGCTCAGGCGGCCAGGCTCTCCAGCAATCGGCCGTAGCCGGCGATCCGGGGCTTCAGGCCGAGCGCGCGATAGGCGGCCCAGATGCTGGCCTGGTTCGACGTCACCACCGGCTTGCCGGTGCGGCGCTCCAGCTCGGCCACCGCTTCCAGCGAGCGCCAGGCCGTGCACGAGCAGAGCAGCGCGTCGGCCTCGGGGCGACAGGCGCGCGAGGCGAAGGCGATCACGTCGTCGGGGTCGAAGTCGTTGATGCCCTGGTTGCCGGAGGCGGCGGCCCGGGGCTCACCCTCGACGTTGAGGACGGTGAAGCCGAGGGCTTCCAGGTAAGCGCGGAGCTGCTTGTTGTTCCAGTCGGGGTAGGGCGTCGCCACCGAGATCGTTTGAGCGCCGAAGAAGCGCAGGGCCTCGACGACCGAGGGGCTCGTCGCCACGCCGGGTACCCCGGCGGTCTTGCGGATCAGCTCGATCATGTCGCGGTCCCAGCCGGGGCCGCGGTAGAAGCTGCCCGTCGTACAGCCGTAGGCGATCACGTCGACCTTCGCCGTGGCCAGGTAACGGGCGCCCGCCTCCACCTCGGCGTTCATCCGGTCCATCCCCGCGGCGCCGGCCGCGTCATTGGTGAGCCACAGGCGCTGGCCGTGGATGGTCACGTCGCGCGGCTTGGTCAGCTGGAAGTCCGCCTCGAAGGTGGTGTTGGTCGAGGGCACCATGACGCCGATCCGCTTGCGCAGGCTCATGCTGACGTCCTCCCGGCTTGCTCGTAGGCCTGGTCGATCAGGCGCACGACCCGCAGGCAGTCGTGGACGCCGACCGGCGGCGGCGCGCCCCGCCGCCAGTGGTCGAGGATATCGCGGACCGCGGTCGGATAGAGCGGCGCCGCCGGCGGATCGGCGATCGTCTCCTCGCCGCCCGCCGTGATGACGCGCATCGTGTCGTCGTGGTAGCTCACGAGCGTCGCGTCGCGCCCGGCGAGCTTGAACTCGCCGTCGCTGCCGGCGTACGGCACCGTGTTGCCCAGCTCGATGGTCCCCAGCACGCCGCTCGCCGACCGCAGCAGCACGGTGGCGTAGTCCTCCACCTTCTGGCCCAGGGCGCGCGCGCTCAGCTGGGCGCCCGTCACCGCGGCCTCCTCGCCGGTGAGCAGCAGGAAGAGGTCCAGCAGGTGCGAGCCCAGGTTGCGCAGGCAGCCGCCGCCGGCCAGCGCCGGCTCGAGCATCCAGGGCGAGTCCCAGGCGGGATAGCGCGCGGAGGTCGGCCGGCACAGGCGGAGGTAGACGTGGGACAGGGGACCGAACCGGCCGTCGGCCAGCATCCGGCGGGCGCGGGCGGCGAAGGGCGAGTAGCGCTGGGGCAGCGGCACGGCCACGAACGCCTGCTTGGCGGCGGCCTTGTCGGCGATCCCGCCGACCTCGCCCGCGTTCACGCCCATCGGCTTTTCCATCATGAACGGGTAGCCGTGGTCGAGCAGGTGATGCGCCGTCTCCGCCATGCGGCTGTGCTGCCCGAGCGCGACGACGAAGTCGGGCCGAATCTTCGCGAGCATCTCGCGATAGTCGGTGAAGACGGGCGGGTTGCCGAGCTGTGCGGCCCGGGCGGCCGCGACGGCGGCGCTCGGATCGTGCAGGCCGACCAGCTCCACGTCGGGCAGGCCGGCAAGGATGCGGAGGTAGGCGGCGTCGTACAGCGAGTGCCAGTGGCTGACCTCGATGGCGGCAATGCGCATTTCCCGGGGCCCTCCTGGGGTCCCCCGGAGACTACACCGAGCGGGGTGTTACCATCCAATGGATGGCCGAGGCGACGAAGCCCAGCAACTTCATCCGGGACGCCATCCTGGAGCACAACCGCACCGGCCGCTTCGGCGGCGCGGTGATCACCCGCTTTCCGCCCGAGCCGAACGGCTACCTGCACATCGGCCACGCCAAGGCCATCTCCATCGACTTCGGCATGGCCCAGGAGTTCGGGGGGCGCTGCCACCTGCGGTTCGACGACACCAACCCCGCCAAGGAGAGCCAGGAGTACGTCGACGCGATCATGCGCGACATCCGCTGGCTCGGCTACGACTGGGGCGAGCACCTCTACCACGCCAGCGACTACTTCGAGCAGCTCTACCGGTGGGCCGAGCAGCTGATCCGCGAGGGCAAGGCCTACGTGGACGACCTCTCGGGCGACGAGATGCGGGAGTACCGCGGCACGCTGACCGAGCCCGGCCGGCCGTCGCCCTACCGCGACCGCCCGGTGGAGGAGAGCCTGGACCTGTTCCGCCGCATGCGGGCGGGGGAGTTCGGGGAAGGCAGCCGGACGCTGCGGGCGAAGATCGACATGGCCTCGGGCAACATCAACCTGCGCGATCCGGTCATGTACCGCATCCGCAAGGCCAGCCACCAGCGCACGGGCGACGCCTGGTGCATCTACCCGATGTACGACTGGGCCCACGGCCAGTCCGACTCCATCGAGGGCGTGACGCACTCGCTGTGCTCGCTGGAGTACGAGGACCACCGCCCGCTCTACGACTGGTACCTCGACGCGCTGGGGATTCATCACCCCCAGCAGCTCGAGTTCGCGCGCCTGAACGTGAGCCACACCGTGACGTCCAAGCGCAAGCTGCTCCACCTCGTGGAGCAGGGGATGGTGCGCGGCTGGGACGACCCCCGCATGCCGACGCTGGCCGGCCTGCGCCGCCGCGGCTACACGCCGGAGTCCATCCGCGACTTCTGCGAGCGGGTCGGGGTGACGAAGTCCTCCAACGTCGTCGAGCTGGCCTACCTCGAGCACTGCCTGCGCGAGGACCTCAACCGCCGGGCCGAGCGCCGCCTGGCCGTGCTGCGCCCGCTGAAGCTCGTCATCGAGAACTATCCCGAGGGGCAGGTCGAGGAGTTCGAGGCGGTCAACAATCCCGAGGACCCGGCGGCCGGCACCCGCACGGTGCCGTTCTCGCGCGTCCTCTACATCGAGCAGGACGACTTCCGCGATCCCGCCCCGCCCAAGTATTTCCGCCTGTCGCCCGGCGCCGAGGTGCGCCTGCGCTACGCCTACGTCGTCAGGTGCACCGGCGTCACGCGCGACGCCGCCGGCCAGGTGGCCGAGGTGCGCGCCACCTACGATCCCGACTCCCGCGGCGGCGACAGCAAGGGGCGCAAGGTCAAGGGGACCATCCACTGGGTGTCCGCGCCGCACGCCGCCGAGGCCGAGGTGCGCCTGTACGACACGCTCTTCACCGTGCCCCGGCCCGACGACGTCGAGGACTGGACGACCGTGCTGAACCCGAGTTCGCTGGAGGTCGTCAGGGGCGCGCGCGTGGAGCCCGCCCTCGGCGCGGCCGCCCCCGGCGCCCGCTTCCAGTTCGAGCGCACCGGCTACTTCGTGGTGGACGCCGACTCCGCGCCCGGCCGCCCGGTCTTCAACCGCGCCGTCGGCCTGCGCGACACCTGGGCGAAGATCGAAAGCAAGGGGTAGGGTCCCTCGAACGCCGGTCAGAACACGGCCAGGGGATTGGCCGGCGAGCCCGTCCCGCCGATGACCGGCAGCGGCGAGATCACCAGCATGAAATCGTCGCGGCCCTCCTCCAGGCACGCCTTCGACAGCGGCTCCAGCAGCGCGTTGTCGAGCAGCGCCACGCCGTAGCAGAACAGCGCGGCGTGCACGGCCCACGGGATGTCGTAGCCGATCGGCAGGTGGTCGAGCATGTCCCAGACCAGCACGCTCACGTCGTGGTCGCGCAGGAACGGCAGGCAGGAGACGTGCAGGCCCGGGCGCTCGAGCGTGGTGGAGGGGCCGAACGGCTTGCTGTAGGGCCGCTCGGGGTCCTGCGCCTGCCACGCCTCGCGGCCCGAGTAGACGCAGATCGCGTCGCCGGGCTCGAGACGGATGTTGCGCTCGACGAGGATGTCCTCCAGTTCCCAGCCGTGCACCGGCCGGTCCTGCGTGACGCAGGACACGCCCCGGTGGCGGGGGACGTCGAGCATCACGGCGCGGGTGATGATGCCCTCCTGCCAGTGCTCGATCGAGCCGAACCGCGCGCCGTCGAACGTGATCTCCTTCTTCGGATCCCGCCCGTTCCACATCGCCTCCTCGTCCCAGGTGTGACAGAGCGCGTCGATGTGGGTGGAGGCGACGCCGTGATAGAAGATGCCGTAGAAGTCGGCCGCGAACCCGCCCTTGCCGCGCGGGTGGGTCTTCATGTAGTGCTGGGCCGGCAGCGCGTTGTTCGGCCCGGGCTCCTTGGGGAACGGCCGGCTCAGCGACACGCTACGCCCGCTCCTGACCAGGCGCGCCGCCGCCGCCCGCTTCGCCGGCGTGACGAGATTGAGCACGCCTTTCTGGTCGTCCTTGCCCCAGCGCCCCCAGTTGCGGCGCTCGCGGATCCAGCTCAGCACTTCCTTGTCGGTCGGTAGCGGGCGCTCGGGCATCGTCGCCTCCCGGGTCAGGGTGGTGATTGCGGCGGTATCGTAGCAGTGGTTGAGCCGCCGGGGGCCCGCGCGGATAATGGCCCCGATGGACGCGGCGGACCTGCGCATCTTCGAGGCGGTGGCCCGGCTCGGCGGGATGAACCGGGCGGCGGCCGAGCTGAACACCGTGCAGTCCAACGTCACCGCCCGCATCCGCGTGCTGGAGGACGAGCTGGGCACGCCGCTCTTCGCGCGCCACAGCCGCGGGGTGACCCTCACCGCCGCCGGGCAGCGCCTGCTGCCTTACGCCGCCCGCATCCGGCTCCTGCTGGAGGACGCCCGCCGCGTGGTGGAGGACGACGGCACGCCGCGCGGGGCGCTGACGCTCGGCACGCTGGAGACCACGGCCGCGATGCGGCTGTCGCCGCTGCTCGCCGCCTACGTCGGCAAGCATCCGCAGGTGGAGCTGGTGCTGCGCACCGGCACCACCGGCGAGCTGGTCGAGGGGGTCCTGGAGCGCCGGCTGGAGGGCGCGTTCGTCTGCGGCCCGGTGAGGCATCCCGACCTCGAGGGCGAGGTGGTGTTCCGCGAGGACCTGGTGGTCCTCGCCGCCCGCTCGGCCCGCGCGCTCGACGACCTGCTGCGCACGAGCGACCTCAAGATCGTCGTGCTGCGCGCCGGCTGTTCCTATCGCCAGCGGCTGGAGGCCGTCCTGGCCTCGCGCGGCGTGGTCGGCGTTCGCGTGCTGGAGTTCGGCACGCTGGAGGCCATCCTGGGGTGCGTGGCCGCCGGCCTCGGCGTCACGCTGCTGCCCCGGAGCATCGTCGGAGCCCGGTGGCGGGACGAGCTGGCGCTCCACGAGCTGCCGGCGGCCGAGGCGCGCGTGGAGACGCTGTTCGTCCGCCGGCGCGAAAGCTTCGTGTCGAGCGCGCTCGCCGCGTTCCTCGAGTGCGTCCGCCCGGCGCTCGACTCCGCGTATCACTCCGGCCGATAGCGCCTATCGCTGCAAATCGGTTCTCAGGTTCCGCCCGCGGCCGTAGGCTTCGGCTGGAGGTGCGCCATGTCGATCCGGACCGCGATCACGCGTCGCTTCGGGCTGCAGCATCCGATCATCCAGGCCCCCCTCGCCGGCGGCGGCGACACGCCGGCGCTGGTCGCCTCCGTGGGCGAGGCGGGCGCGCTCGGCTTCGTCGGCGCCGCCTACCTGACCCCGGCGCAGATCGCCGAGACGTCGCGCGCGGTCCGCGAGCGCACGGCCCGCCCGTTCGGCATCAGCCTGTTCGCGCCCCAGCCGGCGCCGGCGGCGGCGGACGCGCGGCCCGCGCTGGAGCGGGTGGCGCCGTACTACGCCGAGCTGGGCCTGGCGCCGCCCGGCCCGCCGGCGCCGGCGGCTGACACGTTCGCGGATCAGCTCGCGGCGGCACTCGAGAGTGGTGCAGCCGCGTTCAGCTTCACCTTCGGCCTCCTGCCGGCCGACGCCATCGTCGCCATCAAGGCCCGAGGCATCTTCTTGTTCGGCACGGCGACAACGGTCGAGGAAGCCGTCGCGCTGGAGCAGGCGGAAGTCGATGCGGTCGTCGTCCAGGGCAGCGAGGCCGGCGGCCATCGCGGGACGTTCACCGGCGACTTCCATGCCGGCATGGTCGGGACCATCGCGCTGGTGCCGCAGGTGGTCGACGCCGTCCGCGTGCCCGTCGTCGCCTCGGGCGGCATCATGGACGGCCGCGGGATCGCCGCCGCGCTGGCCCTCGGCGCCGCCGCGGTGCAGATGGGCACCGCCTTCCTGACCTGCGAGGAGGCCGGCATCCCCGAGGCGTACAAGCAGGCGATCCTCGGCGGGCGCGAGGACGGCACCCGGCTGACGCGCGCGTTCTCCGGGCGGCCGGCGCGAGGCATCGTCAACCGGTTCATGACGGAGGTGGAGCGCGAGGACGGCGCGATCCTGCCGTTCCCCCTGCAGAACTCGCTGACGCGTCCGCTCCGGACGGCGGCGGCGAAGCAGGGCCGGGCGGAGTTCCTGTCGCTGTGGGCGGGGCAGGGGCTGCGGCTGGCGCGACGCCAGTCGGCGGCGGAGCTGGTGGCGCGGCTGGCGAAGGAGACGGCGGAAGCGGTGGAGAGGCTGGCGGCCGGCTAGGACCGGCGCGCTTCGAGGGCGGCCAGACGCTCGCGGATGTCGATGGCCACGCGCACCTCGCGCTCCATGCCGTCGATCCGGACGTCGACCCGCCGGATCTCGGCGACCAGCTCGCCCTTCATGTGGCCCATCTGAGCGGCGAGCGCATCGAGCCTGTCGGTGACGCGGGCGTCGAGCGTGTCGATCTTGTTGCTCAGACGGGCGTCGAGGGCGTCGATCTTGCTGGTGACTCGGGCGTCGAGGTTGTCGACCGACGCTGTCAGCCGAGCATCGAGATGACCGAGCCTCTCGGTGAGCCGTGCGTCGAGCCCGTCGACCTTGTCGGTGAGCCGCGCGTCGAGCCCATCGACCTTCTCGGTGAACCGCGCGTCGAGACCGTCGACCTTCTCGGTGAACCGGGCGTCGAGGCCATCGACCTTCTCGTCGAGCCGCCGAATGTCGGCGCGCATGGCCAGGATCTCGCCTCGGATCTCGTGAAGCGCCGGGGCGATGATGTCCTGGAAGAACGCCTTGATCTGCTCGTAGACGCCCACGCGCCGCATTCAATCAACCTCCAACCTCGTCAGGCATGGTCAATGCCACGAGTAGGATACACTCAACGGCCTATGGCCGCCGAGCCCCACGCGTCCTTCTTCGCCCTCACGCCCGATCGTGTCCTCGACGCGGTGGAGGTTGGCGGCCTCCGCTCGACCGGCCGCTGCCTGCCGCTGCGCGCGTTCGAGAACCGCGTCTACGAGGTGGAGCTGGAGGACGAGAGCCGCCTCGTCCTGAAGTTCTACCGACCCGGCCGCTGGTCGCGCGAGACCATCCTGGACGAGCACCGGTTCCTGCTGGACCTCGCCGCCGCCGAGGTCCCCGCCGTGGCCCCGCTCGACCTCGGCAACGGGCAGACGCTGAACGAGGTGGAGGGCATCTACTACGCCGCCTTCCCCCGGGTGCGCGGCCGCACCCTCGACGAGCTGGACGCGGAGAACCGCCGCCGCATCGGCCGCACGATCGGCCGCATGCACGCCGTCGGCGCCGCGCGTCCCGCCCCCCACCGCCCGCGGCTCGACGTGCAGCGCTACATCCACGAGCCGCTCGAGGTGCTGCTGAAGGGCAACGTCATGCCCGAGAACATCTGGCCCCGCTACCGTGACGTCGCCCTGCGCATCGCGGACGTCGCCGCCCCGCTCCTCGCCGCCGTCCGCCCGCAGCGCATCCACGGCGACCTGCACTTCGGCAACATCCTGTGGACGCCCGACCCGCTCCTGGTGGACTTCGACGACTGCCTGATGGGTCCGCCCGTGCAGGACATCTGGCTGCTGGGCCGCGGCCCCGGGGAGGACGCGCGCAAGGCCCGTGAGGATCTCATCGAGGGCTACGAGCTGTTCCGCGAGTTCGACCGCTCGACCCTGCCGCTGGCCGAGTCCCTGCGCGCCATGCGCATCATCCACATGTCCGGCTGGATCGCGCGGCGGTGGGAGGATCCCTCGTTCCCCCCGGCCTTCCCGAACTTCAAGGACGTGCGGTACTGGATGCAGGAGTACGAGGCGCTGGTGGGGATCAGCGAGGCGGTAGGCTAGCGCGGACTATTGACGACGGGCGATACACGCCCGAGCCGGCCCTAGTGGGGTGGGGCGTGGGTCCCGGCCGCGCCGGCATGGCTCGCCGGTCGCGGCATGCTCGCTCCGGATGGGGCGAGCGCGAGCCCCCCATCCCCC
>DASWJN010000170.1:0-12171 GCA_036397135.1 Candidatus Methylomirabilota bacterium | reverse complement strand
TCACGAGCTAGCGACTCTCGTGGAGCGTGGTGACGCCGGGGGTCCGGCGAGGGGCCCGCGGGCGCGCCATCATGGCGAGCCGTGGTCGCCGTTCGAGCGCAGGGCACGGCGAGCGAGCCGCCCACGATTCGACTGGTCTGCGCCCGAGCCCCCGCTGGGGGATGTGGGGCCCGAGCGAGCCGTGCCCGGAGCGAGTTACGGCGACAGGCGAGCCACGCGGGCGCGCCCGCGGGCCCCTCGCCGGACCCCCGGCGCCGCCACGTTTCACGAGAGTCACTACAGCGCGCGGACGGCGCGCAGGACGTCGTCGGGATCGGGCCGCACCTGGTAGTTCCGGCTGATGGAGACCCAGCGCACGACGCCGGCGCGGTCGAGCACCACGGTCGCCGGGCGCGGGACGTCCTGGCCGTCCGCCCCGCCGCGCGCGTGCACCAGGCCGTAGCGCCGCGTCACGGCGAGGTCGGTGTCGGCGACGAACCGGTACGCCAGGCGCAGGCCCTCCGCGAGCTTCTGGCTCTGCTCGTTGCGGTCCGGCGAGACGGCGACGATCTCCAGGCCGGCCCGCTCGGCCTCCGACAGCGCGGCTCCAAGCCCTTGGAGCTCCGCCACGCAGAACGGTCACCAGTAGCCGCGGTAGAAGACGAGCACCACCGCCTTCCGGCCGCGGTAGTCCGCCAGCGACACCGGCCGGCCGGCGGCATCGGGCAGCGTGAAGTCGGGCGCCGGCTCGCCGACGCGCAGCGCGGTGGGTGTGACGGGCACGCGGGCGGCGACGAAGTTGAACCACGCGCCGCCGAGCAGCAGGAGCGTGGACAGGCCGAGCGCCAGCCAGGCGTACCAGCGCCGGGCGCGCGCCAGCGCGAGCGCCGCCAGCGCCGTCGCCACCGCGAAGCCCACGACGTAGCCCTCGGGATGGTTACGGACGGCGGCGACACGGAACAGCAGCACGTAGACGGCGATGGCGCCGACCGCGACGGCGATACTCAGCGCGGCCAGTCGTCCCGACGTCATCAGAACGGCAGCACGATGTGATCGAAGCCCTCGCCGTACGCGTAGCCCTGGTGCTTGCCGATCTCTCCCCAGCGCTGGCGCACGCGGGCCTCGAGCACCGTGAAGTCGCTGAACTGGCTGGCGTGACAGGCCAGCGCGCGCAGCTTGAGATCCATGACGTCGGAGATGTCGATCACGAGCTGGGGGCTCTGCCACTGCATGACGTAGACCTGCTTGACCTTGTGGGGCTCGAACTCCGGCAGCAGCTCGGGGAACGCCATGTGATCGCGCGCGAGCGGGTAGACGCAGTCGAGCGCGACGCCGCCCACGATGCGGTGGTCGCGGTGCGAGGCTCCCAGGTTGTAGGTGCGGGTGGGGCTCTGGCAGATGAGCAGGTCCGGACGCCATCTGCGGATCTGCCGCGTGACCTCGCGGCGGACCTCGCGGGTGTCCTCCACCTCGCAGTCGGGGTAGCCGAGGAACTCCACGCGCTCCACCCCGAGCGTGCGGGCGGCGTTGCGCTGCTCCTCGGCCCGGATGGTCGCCAGGCGCTCCGGCGTCAGCGTGCGGTCGCTGGTGCCCTTGTTGCCGTTGGTCACGATGACGTAGGTGATCTCGCATCCGTCCTTGACGAGCTTGGCCACCGTGCCGCCGGCGCCGAACTCCGAGTCGTCCGGATGGGCTGTGACCACGAGCACTCGCTCGATCCTGTCCGCCATGAGCACCTCGTCCGTCGTGAGGTCGTCGTTGAGACGCCGCAGCCCAGCATACCGATTCAGACGGGCCCGCGCGTTATAATCGCCCCCGATGTCAGTCGGCCGCGGGCGCCGGACGGCCATCACCCTGCTGCTCGGCCTGCTCGCGGGCGCCGTGCTGCTCGCCCTGGCGCCTGCCGCCCCCGGCGCCGTCCGTGTGGCCGGCGTGAGCCTGCTCTGGTGGTACGCGGCCGTCGCCGCCCCGCTCGCGGCCACGGTGATCGCCGTGGTCGCGCTCCTGCGCGACGGCCCATGAGGGAGGCCGCCGCGCTCTGGCTGCAACCGGCGCTGGTGGCCGTGCTGGCGCTGCGCGTCGCCGCCGGGGAGGCCGACGCGCCCTGGCTCGTGCTCGGCGCGCTGGTCGCCCCGCTCGTCGCCCTCCTCGCGCGGGCTCGCCCCCCGGCGGGACGCAATCCCGTCGCGGCGGCGGCGGCGGCCGGCGCCGTCACGGCCCTGCTCGCCGCCAACTTCCTGCTCGCCGCCGACGCTGCCACGCTGCTCGGGGGGGCCCCGTGGCAGGGCGTGAGCGTCGCCGCCGCGCTCGCGGTGCTGGCGCCGGCGGCGCGGCGCCTGGCCGCGCCGGCGCTCGCGCTCGGCGCCGTCGCGCTGGCGCTGCCGCTGGCCGCCGTCACGCTGGCCACCGCCACCGCGCCGTGGACCGCGTGGACTCGCGGCGGCCTGCGCCCGGCGCTCACGTTCTCGGAGGCGAGCGCGTGGGTGCAGGACGGCGAGCGCTTCGCGCGGCCCGCCCGGCTCACGTTCGCCGACGGCCAGCGGGTGACCGCGCTGACGGCAGGCGTCTATCGCGTGATCGAGCGTGATGCCGCGCCGCCGACGGTGCGCGACTGGCGTCTGGCGTCCGGCGAGACGCTGACGCTGCGGCCGGGCGACGAGCTGAGCGTCGAGACCGGCGCCCGGCTGCGCTTCGAGGCGGGGCGCCGCGTTCCGGGGGCGCCGGCGTCCGGCGCCGCCTGGGCCGACGCGCCGGCGCGCGGGCCATGGATGCTGCCGGCGGCGCTCGGCGGGCTGGTCACGCTCGTCGGCGGGGCGCTGGCGCTGGGCGCTGCCACCGGGCGCCGCGGCGCGCCGGCGACGTGGAGCCCGGTCCTGCTGCTGGCCGGGGTGACGACGGCCACGGGCTGGGGTGTGTACGCGGCGGCGGCCGCGCCTGATCTCACGCTGAGCGGCTCGCTGCTGACGCTGTGGCTGCGGCTGCCCCCCTTGGCGCTGGGGCCGCGCGCGGGTGTCCCGCTCGCCGCGCTGGCGGCCGCGGGGATCGTCCTGCTGGGCGTGGGCGCGACGGTGGCGCTCCGCCGGCGCCTGGCCGCCGCCACGCGCCCGGAGCCCGTGCTGTGGGCCGGGGCCGTCGCGCTGGCGGCGGTCCTCACCGCCTGGCCCGTGGATCCGTGGCGGCTGCTGATGCTCGGTCTCGGGCTCGCCGCCGCGATGTGGACGCCGTCCGTGCTCGCCGCCGGCGCCCCCGGCGGCGTCGTGGGCTCGATCGCCGGCGGCGTCGCCTTCGCCGCCCTCGCGGGGCTGCCCGCGCTGGCGCCGGCCCCCGCGCCTGCCGCATGGCTCGAGGCGCTGACGCGCTATCCCGCGCTGGTGGCGCTCCCCCTGGGCTGGGCAGCCGCCCGCGCCGTCGATGCGATGCTGGCGACGGAGGATCCACCGGCCGGGCGGCGTTCGCCCCACTCCCAAACGGGCGCATAATACTCGGAGTCATGGCGAGCGACCGGATCGTCGTCCGCGGGGCGCGCGAGCACAATCTGAAGGACATCGACGTGGAGATCCCGCGGGACCAGCTCGTGGTGATCACGGGCCTGTCGGGGTCGGGCAAGTCGTCGCTCGCCTTCGACACGATCTACGCCGAGGGCCAGCGCCGCTACGTCGAGTCGCTCTCGGCCTATGCGCGCCAGTTCCTGGAGCAGATGGAGAAGCCCGAGGTCGACTCGATCGAGGGCCTGTCGCCGGCGATCTCCATCGAGCAGAAGACGACCTCCAAGAACCCGCGCTCCACGGTGGGCACCGTCACCGAGATCTACGACTACCTCCGCGTGCTGTTCGCGCGGGTCGGCGTGCCGCACTGCCCGCGGTGCGGCCGCGTCATCTCGGCCCAGACCGTCCAGCAGATGGTGGATCGCGTGCTGACGCTGCCGCCCGGCACCCGCCTGCTGGTGCTGGCGCCGGTCGTGCGCGGCCGCAAGGGCGAGTACAAGAAGCTGTTCTTCGACCTCCAGCGCCAGGGCTACTCGCGCGTGCGCGTCAACGGCGCCGTCCGCGAGCTGGGCGAGGACATCGACCTCGACAAGAACCGCAAGCACACCATCGAGGTGGTCGTCGATCGCCTCATCGTCCGCGACAACCTCGGCTCCCGCCTGGCCGACTCCCTGGAGACCGCCCTCCGCCTCGCCGACGGCATCGTCCAGATCGAGCCGGTCGCCGAGGGACAACCGGACAGGAGCACCCAGGGCAGTACGGCCCGAGGTGACGCAGCGCGAGTCGGGGGGTCTGGGGGGAGCGGTACGGTCCCCCCAGCCAGACAATCAAGGGCGTCGTCCAACCTCCCAACCACCGATCGCACCGAGCCGATGGTGTTTTCGGAAAAGCTGGCCTGTGCCGAATGCGGCATCTCCTTTCCCGAGGTCTCCCCCCGGATGTTCTCCTTCAACAATCCCTTCGGGGCCTGCCCCGAGTGCGGCGGCATCGGCACCCGCTGGGAGATCGACCCCGAGCGCCTGGTGCCCAACCCGGCGCGCTCCCTGAAGGCGGGCGCGCTGGCGCCCTGGGCGGGCGCGCGGGAGACGACTTACTTCCGCCAGACGCTGCAGGCGCTGGCCCGGCGCCACCGGTTCTCGCTCGAGGAGCCGTGGTCCAGGCTGAAGAAGAGCGTGCGCGACGTGGTCCTGTTCGGCGACCGCGAGGGGGCGTTCGAGGGCGTCGTCAAGATCCTCGAGCGCCGCTACCGCGAGACACAGTCCGAGGACGCGCGTGCCGAGATCGAGACCTTCATGGCCGAGCGGCCGTGTCCGGCCTGCGGGGGCTCGCGGCTGCGGCCGGAGTCGCTCGGGCTCAGGATCGCCGGCCGCTCGATCGCCGACGTGGTGCGCCTCACGATCAAGGACGCCGGCGGCTTCTTTGCCGGACTGACCCTCGGCGAGCGCGAGGCAGTCATCGCCCGGCGCGTCCTCAAGGAGATCCGCGAGCGGCTGGGCTTCCTCGTAAACGTCGGCCTCGACTACCTCACCCTCGACCGGCCGGCGGGGACGCTCTCGGGGGGCGAGGGACAGCGCATTCGTCTGGCGACCCAGATCGGGTCGAGCCTCGTCGGCGTGCTGTACATCCTCGACGAACCGTCCATTGGACTGCACCAGCGCGACAACCGCCGGCTGCTGGACACGCTCAAGCGCCTGCGCGACCTCGGGAACACGGTCCTGGTGGTCGAGCACGACGAGGAGACGATCCGGGCCGCCGATTACGTCCTGGATCTCGGCCCGGGGGCGGGCGAGCTCGGAGGTCACGTCGTCGCCGTCGGAACGCCCGACGAGATCGTCGCCAACCCCGCCTCGCTCACCGGGCAGTTCCTGTCGGGCGCGCGCGAGATCCGGGTGCCCGTCAACCGCCGGCGCGGCAGCGGCCACTCCCTCACGATCCACGAGCCGCGCGAGCACAACCTCAAGGGCATGGCGGTGACGATCCCGCTGGGAACGTTCACGTGCGTGACGGGCGTCTCCGGCTCGGGCAAGTCGACGCTCGTCAACGACATCCTGTACCGGGCGCTGGCCCAGATGCTCTACCGCGCCCAGGACCGTCCGGGCGCCCACACGCGCATCGAGGGCGCCCAGCACATCGACAAGGTGGTGGACATCGACCAGTCGCCCATCGGCCGCACGCCCCGCTCCAATCCGGCCACCTACACCGGCGTCTTCACGTTCATCCGCACGCTGTTCGCCCGCACGCCGGAGGCGCGGATGCGCGGCTACGCGCCCGGGCGCTTCTCGTTCAACGTCAAGGGCGGGCGCTGCGAGGCCTGCCAGGGCGACGGCCTCGTGAAGATCGAGATGCACTTCCTGCCCGACGTCTACGTCACCTGCGACGTCTGCAAGGGCAAGCGCTACAACCGCGAGACGCTGGAGGTCCGCTACAAGGGCTCGAGCATCGCCGACGTGCTCGACATGACGGTGCGAGAGGCGCTGGCCTTCTTCGACGCGGTGCCGGTGATCAGGGGGAAGCTGCAAACGCTGGACGACGTCGGGTTGGACTACATCCGGCTCGGTCAATCGGCCACGACACTGTCGGGCGGAGAGGCGCAGAGGGTCAAGCTGGCGACGGAGCTGTCGCGCCGTGCCACCGGCCGGACGCTCTACATCCTCGACGAGCCGACCACCGGCCTGCACTTCGCCGACATCGAGCGGCTGCTCGACGTGCTCAACCGGCTGGTGGACCAGGGCAACACCGTCGTCATCATCGAGCACAACCTCGACGTCGTGAAAACGGCCGACTGGGTGATCGATCTCGGGCCCGAGGGCGGAGACGAGGGCGGGCGCCTCGTGGCCGCCGGCACCCCGGAGGCGGTGGCGCAGCAGGCCGCGCGGTCCTACACCGGGCAGTTCCTCGAGCCCGTCCTCAAGGGCGCCTGATGCGTCGAACGAAGATCGTCTGCACCATCGGGCCCGCCTCGTCCAGCGTCGAGCAGCTCGACCGGCTGGCCGCCGCCGGCATGGACGTGGCCCGCCTGAACTTCTCGCACGGCACCCACGCCGAGCACGCCGAGGTGCTGCGCCGGATCCGTGCGGGCGAGGAGCGCTGGGGCCGTCCGGTGGCCATCCTGCAAGACCTGCAGGGCCCCAAGATCCGTCTCGGCACGTTCGGCGAGAACGGCGGACATCGGGTGGACCTGGAGGCGGGCCGGCCGTTCGCGCTGTGCCGGCGGCCGTGCGTGGGCACGGCCGAGCGCGCCTACGTCGCGCCGCCGGAGTCGCTGAACGAGGTCAAGGTCGGCGACCAGGTGTTGATGGACGACGGGATGATCCAGCTCCGGGTGGAGGAGACGACGTCCGACGAGGTGCGCTGCCGGGTGGTCGCCGGCGGGCGCATCAGCGACCACAAGGGGCTGTCGCTGCCGCGGGTGAGCCTGCCGGTGTCGTGTCTCACCGACAAGGACCGCGCCGATCTGGCGTTCGGCATCGAGCAGGGCGTCGACTTCGTCGCGATCTCGTTCGTGCGCTCGGCGGGCGACATCGCCGAGGTGCGGCGCTTCCTCTACACGCAGGGCGCCAGCCTGCCCATCGTGGCCAAGCTCGAGCGGCAGGAGGTGGTGGAGAACCTCCCCGGCATCCTCGCCACCGTGGAAGCGGTGATGGTCGCCCGCGGCGACCTCGGCGTGGACGTGCCGCTCGAGGAGGTGCCGCACATCCAGAAGGAGATCATCCGGCAGGCGCGGGCGGCCAAGGTGCCGGTGATCGTGGCGACCCAGATGCTGGAGTCGATGGTCACGCACCTGCGGCCCACCCGGGCCGAGGTCTCCGACGTCGCCACCGCCATCTTCGACGGCGCCGACGCCGTCATGCTGTCGGCGGAGACCGCGACCGGCCGCTACCCGGCCGAGGCGGTCGAGACGATGGCCCGCATCGCCGTGCGGGCCGAGACCGCCGTGCTCGCCGACGACGGGCGGGACCGGCGCCGCGCCCGCGACGGGATCGGGGTCGGCTTCCCCGAGGCCGTCTCCGACGCCGCCGCCATGGCGGCCCGGGTGCTGAAGGCGCGGGCCATCGTGGCCTTCACCCAGTCCGGCTTCTCGGCCCGGCTCATCTCGCACCAGCGGCCCGACGTGCCGATCATCGCCTTCACCCCGTCGACGGACGTGCGCCGGCGGCTGGCGCTCTCCTGGGGTGTCTCGTCCCGGCTGATCCGCAAGGTGGAGACGACCGACGAGATGGTGGACGAGATCGAGAGTGCGCTGCTGGGCGACGGCTCGGTGCGCATCAACGACGTCATCGTGATCATCTCGGGGACGCCGATGTGGGTCACCGGCAGCACGAACCTCATGAAGCTGCATCGCGTCGGGGAGCGCCGCTGAGCCGGCGCCGGCGCCCCCGCCCACCCGCCCGCACTCCCCGGGTCCCGCCGTCCCCGGCGGCGCCGGGCGTGGCCCCCCGGCCGCGTCCCGGGGGCGACCAGCGCAGCCGGGAGCTGGCGGCACTCTACGCCGCTGCCGTGACCATGGGCTCGAGCAGCGATCTCGCCGCCACCGCCGAGCAGACACTCGACGTCGTGCTGGCGGTGGCCGGCCTGCACGTGGGCATGGTGTACCGGCTCGACGCCTCGCGCGAGCGGCTGGTCCTGATCGCCAGCCGCGGTCTCACCGCGGAGCAGGCCGACCGGCTGCGGCAGCGGCGTGTGGACGCCTCGCACACCGGCGAGGCGGTGCGGAGCGAGCGCCACGTGGTGACCGACCTGGGGGCATCGCCGCTCGTCACCGACCCGGTGCTGCGCGCCGCGATCGCCGCCGGCCGGTTCCACACCCAGCTGGCGTTGCCGGTCTTCGACCAGGGCCGGGTGTGGGGCGTGCTCGCGCTGGTCTCCGCCGAGCCGCGGACGTTCGACGGCGACCAGCTGACCCTGCTGGAGGGCGTGGCCCACCAGGTCGGGCTCGCGGTGTCGCGGGCGGCGCTGTTCGCGGAGACGCAGGAGCAGACCCGGCGCCTGGAGACGCTGGCGCGGCTGGCCCAGGGACTGACGGCCACGCTCTCGGGCGACCAGGTCCTCGAGCGCGTCGTCGGGGCCGCCATCGAGCTGCTGGGCGGGAGCATCGCCCGCCTGTGGCTGCTCGACGAGGACGGCGGGCGCCTCACCCTGGGCGCCTCGGCGGGACCGGTGAGCGTGCCGGAGGGCCGGCGTGAGATGGCCGTGGGGGAGGGCCTGGTCGGGCTGGTGGTGGCCCAGCGCGCGCCGGTGACGATGCCCGATGTCCCGACCGACGCCCGCGTGCGCAACACCCAGCGGCTGCAGGCCGAGGGGATCCGCTCGGCGGCCGCCGTGCCGCTGATGGTCGGCAGCCGCGTCATCGGGGCGCTGGCGGTGGGCACGCAGGAGCGGCACGAATACTCCCCCGAGGAGCTGTCGCTGCTGCAGTCGCTCGGCGACCAGGCCGCCATCGCCATCGGCAACGCCCGGCGGTTCTTCGACGAGCAGACCCAGCGCGCCTATCTCAACGCGCTGCTGGAGATCAACACGAAGATCGGGGCCCTGGTGCCCACCGAGACGCTGCTCACCTCGATCGCCGAGGAGGCGGCGCGGCTTCTCGCGGTCGACAACGCCGGCTTCCGCCTGCTGGAAGGCGAGGATCTCGTGCTCGCCGGGCTGGCCGGGACCGCCGTGCAGACGATGCTGCGCCCGCGGCTGCGCGCCAACGAGAGCCTGAGCGGGCGGGTGATGAGCACCGGGCGGTCGCTGATGACCGACCTCGACGACGCCACCGGTGTGGTGCCCGAGCACGTGGAGGCCGACCGGCGCCTGGGTTACACCAAGTTCCTCGGCGTGCCCCTGAAGGTGGGCGAGCGGACCATGGGCGTCCTGACGTTCCGGGCCCGCCGCCCGTTCACCGCCCACGACCAGGAGCTGGCCGAGGCCTTCGCCGGGCAGGCCGCCGTCGCGCTGGAGCACTCCCGTCTTTACGGCGAAGCGCGCCGGCAGGCCGCGCGCATGCGGGCGCTGGCCGACCTGAGCCGCGTGCTCTCGGAAACGCTCGACCCCGACGTCGTCGGCCAGCGGGTGGCCGACAGCATCTGCGCGCTCCTCGGCGCCCGGTCGTCCGCGCTCTACCGGATGGCCGACGACGGCCGGATGATCGTGGTGGCCGTCTCGCACGGCAGCACGTTCGACTGGACGCGCGAGCTGCCGCCCGGCATGGGCCTGGCCGGGCTGGCCGCCGCCGAGCGGCGCACCTACGCGGCGCCCGACGTGCTGGCCGACCGGCACATCCGCTACGACCCCCGGGTACGCGGGATCGTGGCGGCCAGCGACGACCGGGCGATGATGGGCGTGCCGCTGATCGTGCGTGACCGGGTGTTCGGCGCCCTCGCGCTGGCCGACCGCACCGGCCGCGCCTTCGCCGCCGAGGATACGCGGCTGGCCGAGACCTTCGCCGACCAGGCCGCGCTGGCGCTGGAGAATGCGCGGCTGTACGCCGAGACGACCCGGCGCCAGCGCGAGGCCGAGGAGCTGGCCCGGCTGTCGCGCACGCTGACCGAGAGCCTCGACGTCGACGCGGTCGGCGCCCGGATCGCCGACAGCGTGCTGGCGCTCTTCAGCGCCCAGTCCTCGGTCCTGCGCGTGCTGCGGCCGGACGGCGGGCTGGAGGCGCTCGCGGTGGCCGGACGCGCCGCCGGCGTGCTGGCCCCCGGTCACGTGTTGCCGGCGGGCGCCTCCAGCTCGGGCCGCGCCGTCGAGCTGGGGGCGCCGGTGATGACGGCCAACATGCTCAGCGATCCGGCGCTGGTCCTCACCGAGGAGCTGCGCGCGCGCATGCGGGGCGTGGGCGACTTCGCCCAGCTGTCGGTCCCGCTGCGCGCCAAGGGCCAGACGATCGGCGCGCTCTCGATCTCCGACCGGGCGGGCCGGCGATGGAGCGACGCCGAGGTCCGGCTGCTGCAGGCCTTCGCCGACCAGGCCGCGCTGGCGCTGGAGAACGCGCGGCTGTACGCCGAGACCACCCGCCGCCGGCACGAGGCCGAGGAGCTGGCGCGCCTGGCCCAGATCCTGACCGAGAGCCTCGACGTCAGCGACGTGGTGGGCCGCACCGTCGAGAGCGTGATGCCGCTGTTCGGCGCCCAGTCCTCGGTGTTGCGGCTCATGCAGCCCGACGGCTCGCTGGTCGCGCTGGCCGCCGGCGGCCAGGGTTACCGCGGCGTCGAGCCCGGCCACGTCCTGCCGCCCGGCGTCGGCATCCTGGGCCGGGCGGCCGCCGAGACGCGGCCCGTGTGGTCGGGGGACGTCCTGGAGGATCCGGCGGTGAGCATCTCCGACGACCTGCGCGAGCGGCTTCGCCACACCGAGCGCGGCGCGCAGCTGGCGGTGCCCCTGCGCGTGAAGGGCATGGTCATCGGCGCGCTCGGCATCGCCGACCGGCTCGGCCGCGAGTTCACCCAGGACGAGGCCCGCGTGCTCCAGGCCTTTGCCGACCAGGCGGCGCTGGCCCTGGAGAACGCGCGGCTGTTCTCGCTGGAGCGTGCCCGCCGGCGGCAGATCGGGGCGCTGGCCGACATCGAGCGCGAGTTCGCCGCCGAGCTCGACACCGAGCGGCTGCTGAGCCTGATCGTCGAGCGCTCGGCCCGGCTCTTCGACGCCGAGTGCGACATCTACGTGGCCGAGGACGACCGGACGCTGGTGCGGCGGGCGTGGACCTCGGCAGGGCCGGGTCCGCTGGCGGCGACGGTCGGGCAGGGGCTGGTCGGCAGCGCGGCCGCCGGGCAGCGCGGCATCATCGCCAACGACTACCCGCGTTCGCCGCTGGCCCGGCCCGAGTTCGTCGCCCACCTCCGCCATGCCATGGCCCAGCCGGTCGTCATCGGCGACCGGGTCCACGCCGTCATCGGCCTCGGCCGCGGCGAGGGCGGCGATCCGTTCCAGGCCGAGGATTTGACGATGCTCGAGAGCTTCGCCGCCCAGGCGGGCATCGCGCTGGAGAACTCGCGCCTCTATCATGCCGCCGAGACGCGGGCGACCCGGCTGCGCACGCTGGCCCGCCTCAATCACCTGGTCACCTCGTCCCTCGACACCGCCGACGTGCTGACCTCCATCGCCCGGGCGGCCGCCGAGATCATGAGTGCGCCCTTCGTGGGGTTCTGGGTGGCCGACGAGGCGGCCGGCACGCTGGACATGCAGGCGTCCTCCGAGGTCGTCACCGGCGGGCCTGAACTCGTCACCCGGCTGCGATTCGGCGAGGGGGTGGTGGGCGAGGTCGCCGTCGAGCGGCGGCCGCTCGCCATCGACGATCTCTTCGCCGACGGCCGGTTCGTCGACCGCGAGGGGGCGCGGGCCCGCGGCTGGCGCAGCCTCTTCTGCGCGCCGGTGCTCGACCAGGAGCGGCTGCTCGGCGTCCTCGTCCTGATCCGCGACCATCCCTTCCGGTTCGGCGCCGACGACGAGGATCTGCTCCAGTCCTTCTCGGCCCAGGCGGCGGCCGCGATCCGGAACGCGCGCCTGTACGAGGAGGCCCGGCGCTACGCCGAGCGGCTGCGGGCGCTGGAGGAGGTCAACCGCCTGGTGTCGTCCTCGCTCAACGTCGAGGAGGTGCTGCAGAACCTGGCCCGGGCCATCGCCCAGTTCTTCGACGCGCCCTTCGTCAGCATCTGGGCCTACGACGCCGCCACCCGGCGCCTGCGCCGCGCCCTGACGTTCGGCGATCCGGAGCTGGCCGCGACGC
>DASWJN010000169.1:0-8438 GCA_036397135.1 Candidatus Methylomirabilota bacterium | reverse complement strand
GCCGCCGTGGATCTGCACGGCGGCGTCGATCACGCGCCCCAGCACCTCGCTCGAGTAGAGCTTGGCGATCGAGGCCTCCACGCGCGCGTCCTCGCCGCGGTCGGCCTTCCAGGCGCCCTCCCAGATGAGCCAGCGGCAGGCCCGCAGCTCCACCTCGGCGTCGGCCAGCATCCACTGGATGGCCTGGCGCTGGCTCAGCGGCGCGCCGAACGTCGAGCGCTGCTTGGCGTGCTCGATGGCCATGCGGTGGGCGGCCACCGCCACGCCGAGGTTGCAGGCCGAGTACGGGAACCGGTTCTTCACGAGCAGGTCGAAGGCGAGGTCGAGCCCCTGGCCCTCGGCGCCGACGAGCGCGTCGCCCGGCAGCTCGCAGTCCTCGAAGGTGACATCGTTGGGGATGGACTGGGTGCGGATCGTGCGGATCGGCCTCGCCGTGAAGCCCGGCGTGCCGGGTTCGAGCACGAAACACGAAATCCCGGCCCGGCCCTTTTCTTTGCTGGTCCGCGCGAAGACGATCCCCCATTTCCCGTTGTGGGCGTTGGAGATGAACACCTTGCGGCCGTTGAGCACCCACTTGTCGCCGCGCCGCTCGGCGCGCGTCTGGATGGCGCCGGCCGGATCGGAGCCGCCCGAGGGCTCGGTGATGGCGAAGAAGGTGCGCCATCCCTCGCGCACGGTCGGCACCGCGTACTTCTCGATCTGCGCCTGGCTGCCGGCCCAGATCGCCGGCGGCGGATAGCGGCCGAAGACGCCGCCCCCGGGGCTGTAGAGCCCCAGGCGGTGCTGCGACATCTCCTCCAGCACCACCGACATGCTGAAGGTGTCGAGCCCGCCGCCGCCGTACTTCTCGGGGGCGCCGAGCGCCCACAGCCCGGCGGCCCTCGTCTTGGCCGCCAGCCGCTCGAAGTCCTCGTCGGGGATGCCGGGCGCGTCGGGGTCGATCCGCTGCTCGAGCGGGACAATCTCCTCGCGGATGAAGCGGCGCACCTGCTCGCGCAGCACGCGCAGCTCGTCGGGCAGCGTGAAGCCGGGAAACATCGTCATCGGCCGGGATGATACCATCGCGCCATGTCCGACGAGATCCTCACCGCCATCGCCGACGGCATCGCCACCGTGACCCTGAACCGGCCCGCCCAGCGCAACGCCATGAACGGCGCGATGCTCACCGGCCTGCGGGCGGCCGTGGAGGACCTGGACGCGCGGCGCGACGTGCGCGTCGTCGTCGTCCGCGGCGCCGGGCCCACCTTCTGCGCCGGCATGGACCTCAAGGAGATGGAGTCGCGCGGCGGTGCCCGCGACCCCGAGGGCGACGTGGTGGCCGTGCTCCAGCGGGTCGAGCGCTCGCGCCACCCGACCATCGCGCTGATCCACGGCGACGCGATCGCCGGCGGCTGCGAGCTGGCGCTGCACTGCGATCTCCGGGTGATGGCGGAAACGGCCCGCATCGGCATGCCGCTGGCGCGGATCGGGATGATCGTGCCCTTCCCGCTCGGCCAGAAGCTGGTGGAGATCGTCGGGCCCGCCCACACGCGCCATCTCCTGTTCACCGGCCACCCCATCGACGGCAGGCGGGCCCACGAGATCGGAATGGTGCACCACGTCGTCCCCGCAGCCGAGGTGGAAGCTACGACCGACGCCCTGGCGCGAACGATCGCCGACAACGCGCCGCTGGCGCTGGCCGGCATGAAGCAGGTCGTCCAGCGCGCGGTCGCCGCGCGGCCCGCCGTCGCCCACGACGACCTCGACACCCTGGCCCTGCAGGCGCGCAAGAGCGCCGATGCCGGCGAGGGCCGGCGCGCCATGCTGGAGAAACGCAAGCCCAACTTCCGCGGCGAGTAGCGCCCGCCCAAGGGAGCCGCCCATGAAGCTCGTCCGGTACGGCCGTCCCGGTCAAGAGAAGCCCGGGCTCATCGACGCCGACGGCATCCTGCGCGATCTCTCGAGGGTGGTCGGCGACGTCACGCCGGCCGTCCTGGCGCCGGCCGCGCTGAAACGGTTGCGCGGCGTCAAGACCGCGCGGCTGCCGGCCGTGCGCGGGCGGCCGCGGCTCGGCTGCCCGCTGACCGGGCTCGGCAAGATGGTCTGCATCGGCCTGAACTACACCGACCACGCGGCCGAGGTCGGCATGGCGCTGCCCCGGGAGCCGACGCTCTTCATCAAGGCCCCCAGCGCGCTCAGCGGGCCGGACGACCCGATCGTGCGGCCGCGCGGCGGCGCCAAGCTCGACTACGAGGTGGAGCTGGCCGCGGTGATCGGACGCGACGCCCGCTACGTGGACGACGGCAAGGCGCTCGGTCACGTGGCCGCCTACTGCATCGTCAACGACGTGTCCGAGCGCGCCTTCCAGATGGAGCACGGGGGCACCACGACCAAGGGCAAGAGCGCGGACACCTTCGGTCCGGTCGGCCCGTGGCTGGTAACCGCCGACGAGATCGCCGACCCGCAGTCGCTGGAGCTGTGGACGACCGTCAACGGCGAGCGCCGGCAGCACGGCAACACCGCCAAGATGATCTTCACCGTCGCCGCGCTGGTCGCCTACGTCAGCCGCTTCATGTCGCTGCGCGCGGGCGATCTGATCTCGACCGGCACGCCGGCCGGCGTCGGCCACGGCTTCAAGCCGCCGCGCTACCTGCAGCCGGGCGACGTGGTGGAGATGGGCATCAGCGGGCTCGGCGCCCAGCGCCACCCGATCGTGGAGGCGAAGTGATGGCCCGGCGGCGCGTCGTGCTCACCGGAGCGGCCGGGTACGTCGCCCAGCGGATGTTCAAGGCGCTGGACGAGCGGTGGGACGTCGTGCCCATCGACATCCGCGACACGACGCGTGACGGCCGCACGGTGCCGCGGCTCGTGGTGGCCGACCTCACGCAACCCGACCGCAACGCCTATCGCCAGCACTTCCGGGGCGCCGACGCCGTCATCCACTGCGGCTTCGTGCGCGCCCCCGGGATGACGGCGGACACCTGGCAGGACAACAGCGACGCGAAGTTCCAGGCCGAGCACGCCAACGTCGCCCTCGCCTACAACGTCTACCGCGTCGCCCTGGAGGAAGGCGTTCGCCGGGTCGTCGTGTGCAGCTCCAACCACGCCGCCGACTATTACGAGCGCCTGGTGTGGGATGGCCGCGTGGACATGGTCACGCCCGAGATGCCGCCGCGCTCGGACAACTGGTACGGCTGGTCCAAGGCCTCCTACGAGCTGCTGGGCTTCGTGTTCGCCACCGGCAAGGTGGACGGCCGCAAGCTGGAGGTCGTGCAGTGGCGGATCGGCGGCCCCCGCGACGACGACATCGACCACGTGAAGCCGGGCGACATCCCGACCATGCACCGCGCGCTCGGCGCCTATCTCTCCGCGCGGGATCAGGTCCAGCAGGCGATCCGCATGGTCGAGACCGAGGACATCGCCGACGACAACGGCGTCCCCTTCCTGATCGTGTACGGGATCAGTGGCAACACCCACCGGTTCTGGAGCCTGGCCAGCGCCCGACGGAAGCTCGGCTACCAGCCGGAGGACGACAGCCAGGTGAACTTCGCCGACAAGATCGCCGCCATCGCCCGGGCGGTGAAGAAGCCATGAGGACGAGCCGTTCGCCGCCGTCGACGCCCAGACGCGCATCACCTTGCAGGAGGAGCTGAACGCCATCGCCCAGGCCACCCGCAAGACGATCCTCTTCGTACGCTGGTCGGCGTGCGCACGGTGCCGCGCATCTTCGAGCAGGCGGTGCAGACGATGGGTGGGTCGCGCCGGCACGTCATCGTCCAGGTGCTGATCCCGGGCGCGCTGCCGAGCATCGTCACCGGGCTGCGCCTGTCGATCGGCTTCGGCTGGCGCGCGCTCATCGCCGCCGAGATGATCGCGACGTCGACCGGGCTGGGCTTCCTCATCTTCAACGCCGCCAACTTCCACCAGACCGACGCGATCCTGGTCGGCACCATCACCATCGGGCTGCCGTGGCTGGCCACCGACCGCTTCCTGCTGCTGCCGCTGGAGCGCCGCACCATCGAGCGCTGGGGCCTGGTGTCGAGCGCGCCGTGAGACTCCTGCGCCACCGTACGGTCCTCTTTCTCCTGACCGTCGCCGTGCTGGCCGTGGGCTGGGAGCTGTTCATCGTGCTGACCGTGCCTGGCCGGCTGGCGCCCGAGGTGGCGGCGGCGGTGGCCCGGGAGTCCCGGGTGAACGTCGCCGTGCGGCTCGGCTTTCCGCCCGAGGAGTTCCACCTCCGCCTCTTCCAGGGCCACGGCGTCGTGCGCGGCGTCGAGGGCACGGCCGTCCTGCTCGACCGCGTGGCGGCGGGCGACGTCGAGCGCATCGCCCGCTACTACTGGGTGCGCCGCATCGCGCTGCGGCCATGACGGCCCGCCAGGTCCACAACCAGCCGGAGGCGGCGTGGACGCGGCTGGAGGCGGAAGCCGGTCCGCTCGGGTAGAGTCGTGGGCGCGGCCGGCGGCCGCACGGGGGAGGACGACGATGCGCGTGCTGGTGACCGGGGCGGGAAGCGGGATCGGACGGGCGACGTGCCTGCGGCTGGCGCGCGACGCCCAGGCGCGGGGGACGAAGGCGAGCGTGGCAGCCGTGGACCTCGCCGCCTCGCCGGGTCTCGACGGCGTGGTGAAAGAGCTGAGCGCGCTGGGCGCGGAGGCCCTGACGTTGCACGGGGACATGGGCACCGCCGACGACCCGGCGCGCGTCGTCGGGATGGCCGTCGAGCGCTTCGGCGGGCTCGACGGACTCGTCAGCAACGCCGGCATCAATCGCCCGGGACCGCTGGTGAGCTACTCGGTCCAGGACTGGGATCACCTCTTCGCCGTCAACACGCGCGCCACCTGGCTGCTGGCCAAGGCCGCCCACCCGGCGCTGAAGGCGGCGGGCGGCGCCATCGTGGCCATCGGGTCGATGTCGGGCAGCAATGCTCATGCGAACCTCGGCGCCTACGGGCCGAGCAAGGCGGCCGTGATCATGCTGGTCCAGGTGCTGGCGCAGGAGTTCGGCCGCGACGGCATCCGGGTCAACGCCGTCTCGCCCGGCATGGTCCGCACCGGTATGACCGCCGCCGTCTATGCCGACCCGGCACTCGCCGCCGAGCGCGACGCCCTGGTGCCGCTGGGTCGCGTCGCCACCCCCGAGGACATGGCCGACGTCGTCGCGTTCCTGCTCGGCCCCGACGCCCGGTACGTCAACGGCCACGACCTCGTCGTCGACGGCGGCGTCAGCGGCAATTTCCTCGGGCGCCTTCCCGGAATCACGAGGATCCCGCGCGGATAACCGTCGATCGGCCGTCGGAGCCTGTCAAGAGGGGATCACGGATGACAGTGCCCCGCGCACGCCTGCTCGCGGCCTCACGAGTTCGGCGAGGGGGACAATTGGTGCGGATGTTGCTGCGAGCGCCGCCATGAGGTTCGTGCGGCACCGCACCGCGATCTCCCTGCGCGCCCACCTGCTCCTGCTCGTCGCCGCCACGCTGCCGCTCGGCGCCCTCACCGCCAGCCTCGTGCTCCACGCCCCCTCCCGAGAGCCCGGGTGGCTGATCGCCGGGGCGGCGCTGCTCGTCATCGCGCTCGGCCTCGCCGCGACCGTCGCACGCCGTATCGCCGACGTCGCCGCCTCCGTGACCGTCGCGGCCCGGGCCATCGCCCATGGCGACACGCCGGTCCTCGGCCCGTTCTCCATCCGTGAGCTCGACGACCTGGCGCGCGCGGTGGCCGCCGCCGGCACCGCCCGGCGCGACAGCGAGAGCCGGTTACACGCGGCCGAGGCCCGGCTGGTCGCCATCCTCGACGCCACGCCGGCGGCCGTCATGTGCATCGACGCCGCCCGCCGGGTCGTGCACTTCAACCGGGCCGCCGAGACGCTGTTCGGGTGCCCGACCGCCGAGGCGGTCGGCGGGGCCGCCGACCGCTTCTTCGCCCAGCGTTTCCTGCGCGTGATCGACGTCGCCCTGGAGGGCGCGCGCGGCCGCCTCCGTGCGCTCACGACCGGTGCCGGCGAGAACTCGGTCGGCTTCCGCCGCGACGGCACGGAGTTCGCGCTCGACGCCGCCATGTCCCGCGTGGAGACCGCGGGCGGGCCGCTGTGCGTGCTGGCGCTGCGCGACGTCACCGAGCACCGGCGGCGCGAGGGCGAGCGGGCCGAGCTGCTGCGGCGCGAGCAGGCCGGGCGCACGGCGGCCGAGCAGGCCGCGCAGCGCGCGCAGGAGGCCCAGGCGCGCGTCGTGGCCCTCGTGGACGGCCTCGACGCCATCGTCGTGGAGGCCGATCCCGTCACGCTGGAGCCCACGTTCGTCAGCCGGCGCGCCGAGAGCCTGCTCGGCTATCCGGTGCGACAGTGGCTCGAGGATGCCGCGTTCTGGACGCGCCTGATCCACCCCGATGACCGCGACGCCGCCCTCGCCGAGCTGCGCAGGCTCGCGGCGGCCGGCACCGAGTGCCGACTCGAATACCGCATGGTCGCCGCCGACGGCCGGTTGGTGTGGATCGCCGGCACCGTGTGGCCCGTCCGGCGCGACGACGGAGCCGTGGGCCGGCTCCGCGGGCTGATGATCGACGTGACGGACCGCAAGCGCATGACCGAGGAACACGACCGGCGGCTGGCCGCCGAGCAGGCCGCGCGCGCGGACGCCGAGGCCACCGCCCGGCGCGCACGCTTTCTGGCCGAGGCCAGCGAGCTGCTGTCGTCCTCGCTCGACCGCGGCGCCACGCTCGACAGCCTCGCTCACCTGGCGGTGCCGGCCTTCGCCGACTGGTGCCTGGTGCACCTGGCCGAGCCCGTCGGCGGCCGCCGCCTGCACGCGGCCGCCGCCGGCGCCGACGGCCTGCGCGTGGCCCGGGCGCTGGAGCGGCTGGCACCGGAGCTGGAGGTGTCCGCGCTGCTGGCGCTGATCGAGCGCGTGAAGGCGGGGGAGCCGCTGCTGGTGCCGGAGATCGGCCCCGCCTGGCTCGAGGGCGTGCAGCTGCTCCAGCAGCTCGCGCCGAAGTCGGTGATCGTGGTGCCGCTGGTGGCGCGGGGACGCACGGTGGGCTTGCTGTCCTTCATCAGGACGAGCTCCGACCGTCGCTATGACGAGGCCGATCTGCTGCTGGCGCGCGACCTGGCCCATCGGGCCGGGATCGCCGTGGACAACGCGCGCCTCTACGCCGAGGCCGAGGGCGCCAACCGGGCCAAGGACCAGTTCCTGGCCACGCTCTCGCACGAGCTGCGCACGCCGCTGACCGCCATGCTCGGCTGGGTGCTGATGCTGCGCTCGGGCCGGCTGACCGGCGACGAGGCGGCCGGCGCGCTGGCCAGCATCGAGCGCAACACCCGCGTGCAGGCCCAGCTCATCAACGACCTGCTCGACGTCTCGCGCATCGTGGCCGGCAAGCTGACGATCGACAAGCGCCCGGTCGACCTGCGCGTCGTCATCGAGCACGGGCTCGACTCCGTCCGCCCCGAGACGGAGAGCAAGCGCCACGTCGTCACCTGCACCATCGACCCCGATGCCGCCTGGGTGCCGGGCGACGCCGTGCGCCTGGAGCAGATCGTCGTCAATCTCGTCGGCAACGCGGTGAAGTTCACACCGGAGGGCGGCCACATCGACGTGCGCCTGGACCGTCACGAGGGCCTGGCGCGGATCAGCGTGAGCGATACCGGCCAGGGCATCGAGCTCGCGATGCTGCCCCACATCTTCGAGAGCTTCCGCCAGGGCGACAGCGGCAGCACCCGGCGCCACGGCGGCCTCGGCCTCGGCCTGGCGATCGTGCGCCGTCTCGTCGCCCTGCACGGCGGGCGCGTGGAGGCGACCAGCGCTGGCCGGGGCCACGGCGCGCTCTTTGCCGTGCACCTGCCCCTGCTCGCCGCCGAGGCGCGCCCGCTGCCCGCGCTCCCGGCCGGCGAGGTGCGGCGGCCGCGGGAGGACCCCGCGCTGCCGCGCCTGGATCGTGTCCGGGCGCTGGTCGTCGACGATCACGAGGACTCGCGGCGGTTCGTGCAGACCGTGCTGGCCGACAGCGGCGCCGACGTGGTGGTGGCCGACTCGGTCGGCGCCGCGCTCGACGTCCTCGCCCGGACGTACGTCGACGTCCTGGTGAGCGACATCGGCATGCCGGGCGCCGACGGCTACGACCTCATCGCCCGCGTACGAGAGATGGAACGGGAGCACGGCGGCCGCATCCCCGCGGTCGCGCTCACGGCGTACGCGGGCGAGGAGAACCGCGACCGCGCCCTCGCCGCCGGCTTCTCCGCCCACGTCACCAAGCCGGTCAGCCCCGGCGCTCTCGTGCGCATCGTCGCCCAGGCCGTCGGCCGCCCCGCGCTACGCTCATGATTCTCGTGGAATCCGGTGACGCCGGGGGCGGGGCACGGGGGCCCTGCGCGCGCCACGGATGGCTCGCCGGTCGCCGTACGCTCGCTCCGGGCTCGGCGAGCGCGAGCCCCCCATCCCCCTGACGGGGGCTGGCCCGGAGTGA
>DASWJN010000168.1:0-7811 GCA_036397135.1 Candidatus Methylomirabilota bacterium | reverse complement strand
GGACCCCGGCCGGCAAAAATGGCTAGCCGAATATCTCGCTCAGCGCCCGTCCCTCGGCCGGCGCCGGCGGTAGCCCGAGCAGCAGCGTCAGCGTCGGGGCGACGTCGCGGCTGGTGATGGAGCCGAGCGTCACGCCGCGCTTGATGCCGCGCCCGGCGGCGACGAACAGCGCGTGGTTGTCCGGGTGGTCGGGCCGCTGGCCGTGGGTGCCGCGGTAGCGGGGGGCGCCGTGCTCGTCGTCGCCGCGCGTCTCGTCCGACAGCATGTAGCCCGGCGCGGCCTCCAGCAGGAGATCGCCGGCGCGCGGGTTCTCCTCGGGCGTGGGCAGGCCTACCGCGGCGTACTCGCCGGGCGTCCACACCGCCGACACGCCCTCGAGCGCCGCCAGCTCGTCCTTCAGGTCACGCGCCAGGCGGGCGGGGTCGCCGTCGAGCGCGTACACCCAGCCCGCGCCGTGGTTCATCACGAAGCGCGCCTCGGCGTGGGCGAGGCCGCCGTCGCCGTCCAGGCGCAGCAGCCCGCGCTGGCGCAGCCGGACGTTGGGGCGGATCTCGCGGCTCACCGGCAGGAAGCCGTGGTCCGACACGACGACGACGCTCGTGCGGTCGAGGCCGTCGGGGCCGAGGGCGCCCAGCACGCGGCCGACGAGGCCGTCGATGTAGGCGATCGCCCAGTAGGCCTCGGGCGAGCGCGGGCCGTAGAGGTGCTGGTGGCTGTCGGCGCAGAGGAAGTGGACGAGCAGCACGTCGGGGGCGTGCCGGCGCAGCACGTCGATCGCCAGGTCGGCGACCATCGCGTCCTTGAGGAAGCGCCGCGGCAGCTCGGCCCATTCGCCCTGCCGCTCGACGGGGTAGCCGAGCGCGCGCAGCTCGTCCCAGACGGCCGGCGCCGTCTGGGTCTCGAAGATCCGCTGGCTCTTGAAGAAGGGCAGGTTGAAGTCGAGCGAGGCCGCGCGGCGCGTGGCGGGCCAGTCGATGGCGGCGGTCCGCAGCCCGGCGGCGTGGGCGCGGTCGTAGATGGTCGGCGCCCGTACCAGGTCGGCGGCGTCGTACACCGGGTCGCCGGTGAAGTCCTCCGGCCGCGCGGTGGCGCGGTTGAGGACGTGATTGGCCACCACGCCGTGCACCCGCGGGCCCACGCCGGTGACCAGGCTCACGTGCGACGGCCAGGTCGTGCTGATGAAGACCGTGGCCATCCCGCCGGCGACGGCGCCGCGCTCGGCCAGCCCGCGCAGCACCGGCATGCGGGCGGCCGGGTCGCTCCAGTAGAAGTGGGCGAGCCCGTCGATGCTGATCAGGATCAGCTTCGGCACGCGGTCATGATAGCCGACCCGACAAACTCCTTGACTCGCCCCCGAGGGAGCGGGTACACCTTGCTCGTCCCTGCGCTGTTGGTGATGCCGGAGGGAAGTTTCAACCTCATTAACCCAACGGGAGCTGTACGCGAGAGCGGTGAGCATGCCCCTCTTGAAGGGGAAGCCTGAAGCTCTCCAGGTCACGGCGCCCACCTGGCTTGCCAGGTTCGAAACACTCCGGCACACGGCAGAGGCGGGGATCTTGTCTCTTCAAAGCGTTGACTCTCCGGTGGGTCCCCCTCTATACTGATGCCGAAACGGTCAATTTTGACGGCTATTTGAAGCTCACAACAACCCTTCGGAACAGAGGGTGACGATGGACGCGACCTGGATCGTGCTGCCGATTGTCGCCGCCCTCGCGCTCGCCGTCGGTTTCCTGATCCACAAGGCGTCCAGCGACCGCCGCATCGGCGGCGCCGAGCGCGAGGCGCGCCGCATCGTGGAGAGCGCCGAGCGCGAGGCGGACACGCGCAAGAAATCGAGCGAGCTGGAGGCGCGCGAGAGCACGCTGAAGGCGCGCGCCGCCTTCGAGGACGAGACCCGCCGCCGCGAGCGCGAGATTCAGACCGTCGAAGCGCGCATTCTGGCCAAGGAAGAAGAGCTGGCGCGCAAGCTCGAGCAGATCGAGCGCCGCCTCGGCGAGTACGCCGGCAAGGAACAGGGGCTGGCCGCCCGCGAGTGGACGGTCGCCGACAACGAGCGGCGGCTGGCCACCGCGCTGGACGAGCAGCGCCGCAAGCTGGAGACGATCGCCGGCCTCACCGCCGAGGAAGCCAAGCGCCAGCTCCTGGCCCAGATGGAAGAGGAGGCCCGCCGCGAGGCCCAGCTCATCGCCATGCGCCTCGAGGAGGAGGCGCGGGAGACCGCCCGCGAGAAGGCCAAGGAAGTGCTGGCCACCACGATCCAGCGGCTGGCGCCCGACTACACCGTGGAGACCGCCGTCTCGGTGGTGGACCTGCCCAGCGACGACATGAAGGGCCGGATCATTGGCCGCGAGGGCCGCAACATCCGCGCGCTGGAGCTGCACACCGGCGTGGACCTCATCGTGGACGACACCCCGGAGGCCGTCCTCATCTCCGCCTACGACCCCTACCGCCGCGAGATCGCCCGGTTGGCGCTGCAGCGGCTGATCGCCGACGGGCGCATCCACCCGGCCCGGATCGAGGAAGTCGTCAACAAGGTCAAGCAGGAGATGGAAGTGCATCTGAAGGAAGAGGGCGACAAGGCCTGCTTCGAGGTGGGCGTGCACGGCCTGCACCCCGAGCTCGTGAAGCTGGTCGGCCGCATGAAGTATCGAACGTCCTACGGCCAGAACTGCCTGCAGCACTCGAAGGAAGTCGCCTGGCTGGCGGGCATGATGGCGGCCGAGGTCCGCGGCGACGTCAAGCTGGCCAAGCGCATGGGCCTGCTCCACGACATCGGCAAGGCGCTGACCCACGAGCAGGAGGGCAGCCATCCCGAGCTGTCGTTGCAGGTGCTCACGAAGTACAACGAGAGCAAGCAGGTCATCAACGCCGCCCTGTGCGGGCACGAGGACGTGAAGGCGGAGACGATCGAAGCGGTGCTGGTCGAGGCCGCCGACGGGATCTCGGCCGCCCGGCCCGGCGCCCGCCGCGACGTGCTGGAGTCGTACATCAAGCGGCTGGCCAAGCTGGAGGAGATCGCGCTGTCCTACAAGGGCGTGGAGATGTGCTACGCCATCCAGGCCGGCCGCGAGCTGCGGGTGATCACCAAGGCCGAGATCATCAGCGACCTCGACGCCTACCAGCTGGCCAAGGACATCTCCAAGCGCATCGAGGCTGAAATGCAGTATCCCGGCCACATCAAGGTCGTCGTCATCCGCGAGACGCGCGCCGTCGAAGTGGCGAGATGAACATCCTGATGGTCGGCGACGTGTTCGGGGAGCCCGGCCGCGCCGCCGTGGCCCGGCTCCTGCCCCGGCTGCGCCAGGAGCACGCCATCGACTTCTGCGTGGTCAACGTCGAGAACGCGGCCGGCGGCTTCGGCGTCGCCCCGGCGATGGCCCGGCAGATCCTCGAGCAGGGCGCCGACGTGATGACCTCCGGCAACCACATCTGGGACAAGAAGGAGATCGTCGAGTACATCACCCGGGAAAACCTGCTGCTGCGGCCCGCGAACTTCCCGGCCGGGACGCCGGGCGTGGGGCACGTGACGATCAAGGCCGGCCCCCACCGGGTGGCCGTCCTCAACCTCATGGGCCGCGTGTTCATGCACGCGATCGACTGCCCGTTCCGCAAGGCCGACGAGATCGTGCCCGAGCTCCGGCGCGAGACCCCGATCGTGCTGGTGGACATGCACGCCGAAGCGACGTCGGAGTCCGTCGCGATGGGCTGGTACCTCGACGGGCGGGTGAGCGCGGTCATCGGCACCCACCGCCACGTGCAGACCGCCGACGAGCGCGTGCTGCCGGGCGGCACCGCCTACATCACCGATCTGGGCATGACCGGCCCCACCGACGGCGTGATCGGCGTGGACCGCGACATCATCCTGCAGCGGTTCCTCACCCAGATGCCCGTGCGCTTCGAGACGGCCAAGGGACCGGCCGCCCTGCACGGGGTGGTCATCGTCGTGGACCCCGAGAGCGGCCGCGCCTCGGGCATCCGCCGCCTGCGGGTGCCGGCGTGATCCTGCACGGCAAGCCCGTCCAGGAGCGGGTGCTGGCCGAGGTGAAGGCGGGCGTGGATCGCCTGCGCGCCTCGCGCGGCGTCACCCCGGGGCTCGCGGTGGTGCTGGTCGGCGACGATCCCGCCTCGCACGTCTACGTGGGGCACAAGAAGCGCGCGGCCGACACGGTCGGCATCACGGCGCACGACTGCCGGTATCCGGAAGGGCTTGGCCAGCGCGAGCTGGAAGACCTGCTGCGCTCGCTCAGCGCCGATCCCGGCGTGCACGGCATCCTGCTCCAGCTTCCGCTGCCCACGGGGCTGGACGAGGCTGCCGCGCTGGCGGCGATCGCCCCCGACAAGGACGTCGACGGGCTGCATCCCACGAATCTCGGCCGCCTGCTCGCCGGGGAGCCGGGCACCGTGCCGTGCACGCCCTCCGGCTGCCTCGCCATCCTGGACCACTACGGCGCCACGCTCGAGGGCGCGGAGGCGGTGATGGTCGGGCGCTCGCGGCTGGTCGGCAAGCCGCTCGCGCAGCTGCTGCTGGCCCGGCACGCGACCGTCACGATGTGCCACAGCCGCACGCGCGACCTGGCCTTCCACACGCGGCGGGCCGACGTGCTGTGCGTGGCGGCCGGCCGCCCCCGCATGATCACCGGCGACATGGTGAAGGAGGGCGCCTGGGTGATCGACGTCGGCGTCAACCGGCTGTCGACGGGCAAGCTGGCCGGCGACGTCGACTTCGACAGCGTCAGCCCGCGCGCCGCCGGGATCACGCCGGTGCCGGGCGGCGTCGGCCTCCTCACGATCGCGATGCTGCTCAAGAACACCCTGGCCGCGGCGCAGCGGCAATCCGCGTAGCCGTTTCGTGGCCGAGCGCGACGTCCTCACCGTCTCCCGGCTGTCGCAGCAGCTCGCGGCGGTGATGGAGGAGAAGTTCCCGGCGGTGTGGGTCGAGGGGGAGATCTCCAACTTCAAGGTCTACGGCTCGGGGCACGCCTACTTCACGCTGAAGGACGAGTCGGCCCAGCTCCGGTGCGTGCTGTTCCGCAACCGGAGCCGGCGGGTGAGGTTCGAGCCGAAAGACGGGCTGCACGTGCTGGCCTTCGGGGCCGTCGAGGTCTATCCGCAGCGGGGCGAGTACTCGCTGGTCGTCGAGCTGCTGGAGCCCCGGGGGCTCGGCGCGCTCCAGCTGGCCTTCGAGCAGCTCAAGCAGCGGCTGCAGGCGGAAGGGCTGTTCGACCCCGGCCGCAAGCGTCCGCTGCCGCGCTTCCCCCGCAAGATCGGCATCGTGACCTCGCCGAGCGGCGCCGCCCTGCGCGACATGCTGCGGGTCATCGGCCGCCGCTTCGGCAAGATCCACATCGTGCTGGCGCCCGCCCGCGTCCAGGGCGACGGCGCCGCCGCCGAGGTGGCCCAGGGCATCCGCGAGCTGAACGCGCTGGGCGGGGTCGACGTCATCATCGTCGGGCGGGGCGGCGGCTCGCTCGAGGACCTGTGGGCCTTCAACGACGAGATGCTGGCCCGCACCATCGCGGCCTCCAAGATCCCGGTGATCTCGGCGGTCGGCCACGAGGTCGACGTCACCATCGCCGACTTCGTCGCCGACGTGCGGGCGGCGACGCCGTCCAACGCCGCCGAGCTGGTGGTGAAGGAAAAGCGCGCGGTGGTCGAGAACCTCGCCGCCCTCGCCGTCCGGCTGCGGCGCGGGATCGCCCGCGCGCTGGCCGGCCACCGCGACCGGCTCGAGCGCGCACGGGAGCGTCGCGTGCTGACCGATCCCGCCCGCCCGCTGCGCGACCTCGAGCGCCGGCTGGACGACGCCCGCGCGCGGCTGCGGCAGGCGGCGCTGGCCGTCGCGGGACGGGGCGGGCACCGGCTGGAGCTGGCGGCCCGCGGTCTGCGCGCGCAGAGCCCGGTCGCCCGCACGCTGAACGGCCGCCGGGCGCTGACGGATTTCCACGGCCGCCTGGAGCGCGGCGTGCACCGCGCGCTGGACCGCGCCCGCCACCGGCTCGGCGACGGCGCCGGCCGGCTCGACTCGCTGTCACCGCTGGCGGTGCTCAGCCGGGGATACAGCTTGACGCGTACGCCCGACGGCCGCATCGTGCGGGCGTGGCGCGACGTCGCCGCCGGTGACGCCGTGCGAGTGCTGTTGCACGACGGAAGCCTCGATTGTCGCGTCGACGCGACCCGGGAGCACGATGACCGACCTCAAGTTTGAGGACTGCCTGGCCCGCCTCGAGCAGATCGTGAGCGCGCTGGAGGCGGGCAACCTGCCGCTGGAGGAGTCGCTGAAGGTCTTCGAGGAGGGCATCGCGCTGGCCCGCCACTGCTCCCGCTATCTCGACGACGCCGAGCGGCGGATCGAGATGCTCGTCAAGGACGAGGGCGGCGCCACCCTCACCAGGCCCTTCGTGTTCGAGGCGGAGGACGAGGCATGACCGTCGGCCTCGACTTCAAGGCGTACGTCGACACACGCCGGGCGATGGTCGACGCCGCCCTCGATCGCGTGCTGCCGCCGGAGTCGGCGCCGCCGGTCACCATCCACCGCGCCATGCGCTACAGCGTGCTGGCGCCCGGCAAGCGCCTGCGGCCGATTCTCGTCATCGCCGGGGCCGAGGCGGCCGGCGGGCGCGCCGACGACGTGATGGACACCGCCTGCGCGCTGGAGCTGATCCACGCCTACTCGCTGATCCACGACGACCTGCCGGCGATGGACGACGACGACTATCGCCGCGGCCGCTTCACGAATCACAAGGTCTTCGGCGAGGCCGTGGCCATCCTGGCCGGCGACGCCCTGCTCACGCTGGCCTTCCGGCTGATCGCCGGCAACGCCGCCCGGGTGGCGGCGCCGGACGTCGTGGGCGCGGTCGTGGCCGAGGTGGCCGACGCGGCCGGCACCGGCGGCATGGTGGGCGGGCAGGTGGTGGACATCGAGTCGGAAGGCAAGTCGATCGCGCCGGAGATGCTCGACTACATCCACCTGCACAAGACGGCCTCGCTCATCCGGGCGGCGCTGCGGGTGGGCGCGCTGCTGGCCGGCGGCCGGGCCGAGCTGGTCGACGCGATCAGCCGGGCCGGCGAGGCGCTCGGGCTCGCGTTTCAGATCGTGGATGATATTCTCGACGTCGAAGGCAGCCTGGCGGAGTTGGGGAAAACGGCGGGCAGTGACGAGCGCAAGCAGAAGGCGACGTACCCCTCGCTGCACGGCCTGCCCGCGTCGAAGGCGCGGGCGCGCGCGCTGATCGAGGAGACGAAGGGCTTGCTGGTTCCGCTCGGTCCGGCCGCCGATCCCCTCCGTGCGCTCGCCGATTACGTGCTCGAGCGGAGGTCCTGAAGATGTCCGCGATCACCGGCGTCTACGCCCGCGAGATCCTCGACTCGCGCGGCAATCCGACCGTCGAGGTGGAGATCCAGCTGGAGTCCGGCGCCTGGGGCCGGGCGGCGGCGCCCTCGGGGGCGTCGACCGGCAAGCGGGAGGCGGTGGAGCTGCGCGACGGCAACCAGCGCTACGGCGGCAAGGGCGTGCAGCAGGCGGTCCGCAACGTCGAGGAGACGATCGCCCCCGAGGTCGACGGCATGGAGGCCAGCGAGCAGGCCGCCATCGACCAGGCCCTCCTGGAGCTCGACGGCACCCCCAACAAGTCGGCGCTCGGCGCCAACGCGATCGTGGCCGTGTCCCTGGCCGTCGCCCGCGCGGCGGCCGACGACGCCGGGCTGCCGCTCTACGCCTATCTGGGCGGGGTCGGCGCGCGGCTGTTGCCGGTGCCGATGCTGAACGTCATCAACGGCGGCGCCCACGCCGACAACGGCATCGACTTCCAGGA
>DASWJN010000167.1:0-13592 GCA_036397135.1 Candidatus Methylomirabilota bacterium | reverse complement strand
GCTCGGCGAGCGCGAGCCCCCTATCCCCCTGACGGGGGCTGGCCCGGAGTGAGTCGCATCGCCGATGGCGCGCTCGCCGAGCCCGGCGCTCGCACCGGCGACGACGGCTCGCCATCGACGTGGCGCGCGCAGGGCCCCCGTGCCCCGCCCCCGGCGTCACCACGTTTCACGGGATTCATTCGCGTCGCTCGCGCGCAGGATTCACGGATGTCCACCGCGCGCAGACGGGCGCCGGCGGCGCCGGCATGGCTCGCCGGTCGCGGCATGCTCGCTCCGGACGGGGCCGTCACTCACCGCGTCACCGCGTGTCAGGCGAGTCAGTGGACGTCAGGACACCTCCGGCCGAGCCGGCACCGGCGCGGCCATCACGCCGATCGGAGCGGCGGCGAGCCCGGCGCTCATCGCGGCCAGCGCCCCCGTCGCCGCGACGTAGCATGCGACGCCCGTCCAGAACGCGGCGGCGATGCCCCAGTGGAGAGCGATCGCCACCGCGATGACCGAGGCGCACACCGAGGTCGCGCCGTTGATGCCCCACAGCCACGGCGCCAGCGCCGGCGTGCGACTGGCCGCCATCCGCATCCCGAGCGGGAAGGCCATTCCCATCGGGAGGCCGGCGGCCGCGCCCAGGAGATCGACGCCGTAGAGGGCCGGCAGCTGGCGGGGGAACCGGGTCAGCGCCAGGGTCACGCATATGCCGCTGAAGATGAACGGCGTGGCCACGACCACGTAGGTGAGCGCCACCGTGTACATGCCGAGGAGCGACAGCTCGGGCGTGAAAGGTACGACGAGCTGGGTCAGGAGGCCGACGACGATGGCGACGCCGAAGAGCAGGGCGCTGGCCCCGAGGCCGTGCGCCACCCGCTCCGGGGGGAACCAGGCGGGCCGCAGGTAGACGATCAACGCGCCCACCGTCATGCCGAACATGGCGACCGAGATGGCGACGAACGCGAAGTGATACCACATCGTGACGCTGAAGATCCGGGTCAGCGCGATCTCGTACATGAGGGTCGCGAAGGTGACGAGGAAGAGCCCGACGTAGATCGACCGGGAGGCGGGGGGGGCGCTCGACATTCCTTTGACATCGTAGGAGCCCCCGGCGTCTCCGGCCAAGAAAACATTTCCGGGGCGGCGCTACGCCGCCCGCCCGCCCTCTTCCGTCAGGGACGTGATGATGTACGTCCCGCTCTTGGCGTCGCGCTCGAGGGTGACGATCTTCTGCTTGGCCGCCTCCTCCAGGAGCTTGGAGAACGTCGAGTAGCCGTAGTAGGTCTCGTTGAAGGCCGGGTTCTTGCGGATCATGGTCTGCTTCACCATCGAGCCCCACAGCGTCTCCTTGTTCTCGCGCTCCAGGGCCTGGATGGCGTCGATGAGCTGGGCCATGGCCTCGGCCTTCTTCTCGGGCATCCCGCGCAGCAAGTGGGTCTTCTTGGTGTCGCGGATCAGGTCCTCATAGAAGATGAACTCGTCGCAGTTGGCGACCAGCAGATCCGAGGACGACGACTTCACGCCGAGGCCGATGACGTACCGGTCGTTCTCCCGCAGCTTCGAGACGAGGGGCGAGAAATCCGAGTCCCCCGACACCAGCGCGAACGCGTCGATGTGGGATTTCCCGTAGGCGAGGTCGAGGGCGTCCACCACCATGCGGATGTCCGCCGAGTTCTTGCCGCTGTAGCGCGATTGGGGGACGTCGATCAGCTCGATCGCGTACTCGTGGAACGGGCGCTTGTACTCGGTGAACCGGTTCCAGTCGGCGTAGGCGCGGCGGACGATGATCTTGCCCTTCTCCAGCAGCCGCTCCAGGACGAGCTTCAGCTCGAACTGCTTGTACTGCGCTTCCTTGACCCCGCGGGCGATGTTCTCGAAGTCGATGAACATGGCCAGCTTGCGTTCGCCGTTCAAACTCTCTCCTCTCCGGTCGCGCACCCTCCCGTGGCGCGCGCGTGTCCATTATATGTCCGTGGCTCGCCGCCGCCGGGCAGGTTTATAGTGGGACGCGATGGCGAAGATCCTCTGGGAGTTGTGGAGGCAGCGACGCATGAACACCCTCGACGCCGCCGTGGCGGCGCGGGTGCCGCCCGGCCAGACGCTGACGACGAAGTGGCCGGTGCTCACCTACGGGCGCACGCCGCGCTTCGACCCCAAGCGCTGGACCTTCCGGTGCTTCGGCCTGGTGGACAACGAGGTCGCGTGGACATGGGCGGAGTTCCAGCGGCTGCCGCGCGTGACGGTGACCTCCGACGTCCACTGCGTGACCCGCTGGTCGAAGCTCGACAACGTGTGGGAGGGCGTGCCGGCCCGCTACGTCATCGAGCAGGCGCGCCCGCGGCCGGAGGCGAGGTGGGTGATGCAGCACGCCGATCCGGACTACACGACCAACACCTCGCTCGACGATCTCGGCGGCGACGACGTGCTGCTGGCGCTCAAGCACAACGGCCGCGACCTCGAGCCCGACCACGGCGGGCCGATGCGGCTGGTGCTGCCCCGGCTCTACTTCTGGAAATCGAGCAAGTGGCTGCGCGCCTTCGAGTTCCTCGACGTCAACCCGCCGGGCTTCTGGGAGCAGAACGGCTACCACATGCACGCCGACCCCTGGCCGGAAGAGCGCTATTCCGACCAGGAGACGCGCGCCATGCAGCAGATGCGCGCCGAGGCCGCCCGCCGCCTCCGCGACCGCTGAGCGTGATCCCGAGGCGCGCCCCGGCGGCGCCCGGGCGCGGCGAGCGTCGCGGGGATCGGGAGGCCCGCTCGGGGCCCCCCTTCATTTAAGAACGCCCGCGAGCACGGCGCCAGCGGCGGCCACGGCGGCGGTGGCCACGAAGGTCGCCACGAAGCCCCACTGGGCCCACCGCCAGCCCCGAGGCCGCGGCGCCGGCGACGATCCCCAGCTCGAACGCGGCGTGGTACGTGCCGATCGCCCGGCCGCGCTCGCCCTCCGGCACGACATCGACGCTCCACGCGATGAGCGCCGGTTGCGCCACCCCGTAGGCGAGGCCGTAGACGGCGCCGGCCGCGACGATCCCTCCCAGGCTCTCGCTGAAGGCGAGGACCAGCTTCACCCTTGGCCGGCGCGGGTCACGCGGCCTGGCGTCGGGCGGCGCGCACCACCCACCAGTGCACGACGAGCGCTCCCGCCAGCACGCCGAGCCCCAGCACGAGCCAGTGGATCTCGCCCCGCGGCTCGGTGCCGCGGTAGTGCAGCAGGCCGACGAGCACCAGCGCGCTGCCGACCACGGCGGCGATGCCGCGGGCCAGGCGCACGAAGCGCAGCCACACCGGGCGGCTCTCGCCGAGCATCATGCCGACCGCGAGCAGGACCATGGCGGCGATGACGAGGGAGGCGACCGCGAAGCCCAGGACCCACACCAGGGTCGCCTCGGCGGCGTCCTGCACGGGGCCGATGTAGAGCAGGTGCGCGACCACCCACACCGCGACGAGGACGAGCGCCACGCCGCCGATCGCGCGGATCATGGCATGAGGAATTCGCGGAGCAGGGCCTGAAAGACCGCGGGCTGATCGCCGGGCACCGTGTGGCCGGCGCCCGGCACGACCACCAGCCGCGCGTGCGGCAACTCGTCCACCATCCGCTTCGCCGTCTCGGCGGACAGCACGTCGGACTCGGCGCCGCGGACGAGCAGGGTGGGGCACTGGATCGCGCGCCACTGCGGCCAGAGATCGACGGGGACACGGAGCCGGCCCTGGCGGATCGCGTCCCGGAGCGCCCGGTCGTACTTCCAGGTGACGCCGCCGCCCGGAAGCATCCGGACCGCATGCTGGGCGCGGTGGCGCAGCATGGCCTCGGTGTATCGGGGGTTGTTCGCTCGCAGGGACGCGACGACCTCGTCGACGGTCGCGAAGCGCTCGGGCGCCGCCGCCATGAACATTCCCACGCGGGCGCGGCCGGCCGGCGCGATCTCGGGGCCGATGTCCACGACCACGAGGCGCTCGACGCGGCCCGGATGACGGCCGGCGTAGTTGATGGCCACGCGCCCGCCGAGCGACAGGGCGAGCACGGTGAACCGCCGGAGGTCGAGCGCGTCCACGAACGCCGCGAGGTCGCCGAGCAGCGCGTCGTCCGAGTAGTCGCCGTCGGGGTCGGGATCGGAGTCGCCGTGCCCGCGCTGGTCGAGGGCCAGCACGCGGAAGCGCTCGGCCAGCACGTCCGCCTCGTCGTCCCAGGTGCGGGCGTGGCCGGTGATCCCGTGCAGCAGGACGGCCGGCGGCGAGGCTGGCCGGCCCCAGTCGGTGTAGTGAAAGCGCCGGCCGTGAAGGACGATCATCCGGTCGTGCATGGCGGGATTGTAACCTGTTCGGTGTTCACGCCCGCGGGAGGGGGACTCCGGCGAGAGCCTTCGACCGCTGTGCGAGGTGTCAAGAACATCGACAATTGACGGCGGCGGGCGACCCGTCCTACCGTGCGCATGTGGCTGACCGACCGTCGGGGCGCATCGCGGACCTGGGGGGTCGTCTACGCCCGCCGTCCGCAGTCCGCCTTCTGGCGATGTCCGGCGCCGCGGGTCATGACGAGTACCGGCTCGAGGTCCGTGTCCGTGCGGAGCAGTAGACGCCCGGTGTAAAGATGGCACTGTTCGCCCGATGACACTGACCGCCGCCGACGCCAGGCCGGCCTCGCGGCCGTCCTCGTCCCCGCCCTGACCCCGGCCCGGGATCCGCGTCAGACCCATCATGGCGCCCACCTCCGTTCTCCTGATCGACGATGATGATGCAATCCGCACGTCCCTGGAGGCGGCGTTGCAGACGGCCGGGTTCGACGTTCACTCGATCTCACTGGCCGCCAAGATCTTCGACGCGCTGCGCAGCGCCACGTACGATGTGATCGTGCTCGACCTTGGCATGCCGCAAGGCTCGCTGCAGGGAATGGAAGCGCTGACGCTGCTGCGCGGCATCGACGCGTGGCGAGCGGTTCCCGTGATCATCCTCTCGGCATTCGGCGACGTCGTGAATCGGGATGTCACTCGGCGGCTCGGCGTGGGGGACGTCCTGGGGAAACCCCTGGATGCCGAGGACCTGGTCCGGTCAGTCCAGCGGGTGGTGGGCGCGCGTCTGACCGATCGGCCGCGGGTCGAGGAAGGCTGGCTGCCGTGAGCGCCGAGATGGCGCGCGTTCTGGGCGACTCGTAGCCGACACCGCGACACCTTCGGACCTGTTGTACGATCCGCCTGATGGCGACGCACGACGGGCACGCGCACGCCCGCGCGACCGCCGCCTCGCGCTCGCGCCCGGTCCTGGCGCTGACGCTGGGGCTGACGTGCACGTTTCTCGTCGTGGAGCTGGCCGCGGCCTTCTGGACCGGCAGCCTCGCCCTGCTCGCCGACGCGCTCCACATGCTGACCGACGCCGGCGCGCTGGGGCTCGCGCTGTTCGCGACGTGGATCGCCGCCCGTCCCCCGACGCCGGCCAAGACCTACGGGTACTACCGCGCCGAGATCCTGGCCGCGCTGGTGAACGCGCTCGTCCTGCTGGTGGTGGCCGGCGCCATCCTGGCCGAGGCCTGGCAGCGCCTGTGGGAGCCTGCGCCCGTCCTGGCCGGGCCGATGGCGGTGGTGGCCGCGCTCGGCCTCGGCGTGAATCTGGTCTGCGCCTGGCTCCTGCACCGCGGCGCTGCCGACAGCCTCAACGTGCGGGCGGCCTACCTCGAGGTGCTGAGCGACGCGCTCAGCTCGCTGGCCGCGCTGGCAGCCGCCGGCGTCATCCTCGCCGCCGGATGGACCGCGGCCGATGCCGTCGCCAGCACGGCGATCGCCCTCCTGATCGTGCCGCGCACGTGGTCGCTGCTCACGCAGGCCGTGAACGTGCTGCTGGAGGGCACGCCGCCCCACCTGGCGCTCGAGGAGATCGAGGCGGCCATGTGCGCGGTGCCCGGTGTGCGTCGCGTGCACGACCTGCACGTGTGGACGCTGACGTCCGGCCGCGAGGCGATGAGCGCCCACGTGGTGGTGGAGGACGTGCGCGAGAGCGAGCGCCTGCTGGAGGCGCTGCACGCGGTGCTGCACGCGCGCTTCGGCATCGACCACACCACCATGCAGCTGGAGACGGCGCCGCCGGCCGTGGTGCGCATCAAGGGGCCGGGACCGGGATAGGCCACGATGTAGTGTGACCCTTCACCGAGATCCAGGAGGGGCCAGCATGGCACCGTGCTGGAGGACGGACCCGTGCGCATCGAGGTGCGCGGCGACGTCAAGCCCGGCCACAATCGAAGCGATGGACAACAATCCTGCTCCGGGAAACAAAGCAGGAGGCATCACCACCGTCTTCGAGAAATCGCTCGGCGGGGTCACCAAGGGCGGGACCACCACGACGATGGACGTGTTCCAGTACGGCGAGCCGATCACCCCGCGCGGCTTCGTGTTTATGGACACGCCGGGCCACGACCCGGTGTCGATCACCGGCCTGGTCGCCGGCGGCTGCAACGTCATCTGCTTCACGACCGGCCGCGGCTCGGTCTTCGGCTGCAAGCCCGTGCCCTCGATCAAGCTGGCGACCGTCACGACTGCACGACCGTCACCACCAGGCCGATCGAGGCCAGGATGTTGCCCACCCGCACGCACTCGGCCTCGGGGCCGACCTTCACCACGGCCTTGCCGGTGTTGTGGACCTGCCAGGCGATCTCCCAGCCCTTGGCCTCGCTGCACGCGATGGCCTTCTGGAGCTGCTTGACCACCTGCTCGAAGGTGTGACAGTCGCAGTTGTGCAGGATGGTCATCCAGGGCGGGGCGACCTCGGTCCCCGTCCCGGTGATCTCCTCGACGTCGGGCGTGGGCAGCGTCCGCTCGGCCATCTCCTGGATTCTACCGCCGCGTTCCAACCTCCTTCAGCCGCGCGCGGGCGCCGAGGGGCGTCACGGCCTCACTTCTTCAGGCCGGGCACCGGCGGGATGCGGGCGGGGATCTTCGCGACGGTGTGCCGCCGCACCCGGGCGGCCCACTGCGAGTCGACGGTCTGCGGCAGCCCGAACAGCCGCAGGTCGAGCGACAAGTTCGTCACGTAGATGAAGGGGCCGCTGCGGACCAGGCTGGCCGGAAACAGCAGGCCCCGCGGCGCGCCGCGCGGGTCGAGGCCGTTGAAGTCGCCGAGCTTGGCGATGACGCGGCCGGAGGGGTTGAGCACGACGATCTCGTCGGCCTGGTTGGCGGCGATCCAGAAGTTGTCGTCCTCGTCGATGATCAGGCCATCGCACCCGTTGACGCTGTTGACGAACACGCTGGGCGTGCCGGCGTCGCCGCCGGCGCCCACCGGGATCTGCACCACCGTGTCGTCGCCGGTGTTGCACACGAACAGCGTGCTGCCGGCGTTGTTGAAGACCAGCCCGTTGGCGCCGAAGGGCGGGACGCCGGTCGTCGCCAACAGCTCGTCGGTCGCCCACGCCGTCGGATCGCCGCCGCCGGGAGCGGTCCGCCAGATCGTGCCCTGGAACGAGTCCGAGATGTAGACGTTGCCCGCGTGGTCGAACGTCAGCGCGTTGGGGCCGGCGGCGGCGCCGCCGGGGATGGTCGCGAAGACGCTGGAGTCTCCCGTGCGCGGATCGACGGTCAGCACCTGCTTGTTGCCGAAATCGATGACGAGCAAGACGCCGGTGACCGGGTGGAAGGCCAGGTCCAGGAGCAGATTGCTGGAGCCGGCCACGCCCACCCGCTGGAGCAGGCGGCCGCTGCGATGGAAGACGAGCAGGTCGCCGGGCCCGCTCGTCCGGGTGACGTCGAACGTCGTCACGTAGACGTTGCCGTGGCGGTCGGCGGTGATGCCCTCGGGATTGTGGGTGCCGGCGGGCAGCGTCGCGAAGGTCGTGGCCGGCATCCGGATCCAGGCCTGGGAGACGGCCGGCACGGCCAGCAGGAGCAACGCGAGGAGCGGTAGGGTTCTCAGCAGGGTCATGGCGAGCCTCCCTGAGCGTCGTCGGTCGGTGAGCTGCCCAGCGCGCCCGATGCCCGCAGCGCGGCGATGCGGGCCGAATCATACTGCAACAGACGGCTCAGGATCTCGTCCGTGTGCTCGCCCAGGCGCGGGGCCGGCGCCGGCGACGTGACGGCCCCCGCCGTCCGCACGGGCGAGGCGACCTCGCGCAGCGCGCCGAACTCGGGATGCTCGACCTTCAGGATCATCCCGCGCGCGCGCACCTGCTCGTCCTCCAGCGCCTGCGCGAGCGTGTTGACGGGGGCGCACGGCACCCGCCCCCGCAGCCGCGCCAGCCAGCCGGCCGTCGTGCGCTCGGCGAACCGCGCCGTGAGGATCGGGACGAGGGCGTCCTTGTGCGCGAGACGCCCGGCGAAGGTGGCGAAGCGCGGATCGCGCGCGACCTCGGGCAGCTCGAGCGCGTCGATCAGCGCCTGCCAGAACTTTTCCTTGTTGCAGAACACGACGATCCAGCCGTCCCGGGTGGGGAAGTTCTGGGCGGGCACCAGCGACTGGTGGCCGGAGTCGGCCACCCGGTCGGGCTGCCAGTCGCGGTTGAGCGTCCAGATCGCGAAGTACGACAGCATGCTCACCGCGGTGTCGAGCAGCGAGACGTCGATGTCGCGCCCTCGCCCGCTGCGCTGGGCGTCCCACAGCCCGGCCAGCAGGGCGGCCATCGAGGCGTAGCCGCCGGCGAAGTCCACGACCGACACGCCGCACTTGCCCGGCGGCCCGCCGGGCTCGCCGGTCACCGACATCCAGCCCGCGTACCCCTGGATGAGGTAGTCGAACGCGGGCTCGGCCGCCCGCGGGCCGGTGGCGCCGAAGCCCGACAGCGAGCAGCACACGAGGGCCGGGTTGACGTCCTTCAGCGCCTCGTAGGTGAGGCCGAGCGTGCCGGGCAGGTCGCCGCGCAGGTTGTTGTAGACGGCGTGCGACACCCGGGCGAGGTCGCGGAGCACGGCGTGCCCGCCCGGGTGCTTGAGGTCGAGGGTGATCGACTTCTTGCCGCGGTTGAACGCCTGGAAGTAGAGCGAGTCGTCGCCGGCGGCGTAGGGGCCGACGTGGCGGGCGACGTCGCCACCGACCGCGAGGTCCTCGACCTTGATCACCTCGGCGCCGAGGTCGGCCAGCAGCTGGCTGCCGAACGGGCCGGCGCCGAACTGAGAGACCGCCAGGATGCGCAGACCCTCGAGCATCGGGCGAGTCATGCCGGGTAGGCGCCCTCGCCGAGCGTGGCGTGGCTCTTCTTGGGAACGAGCGCCGTCCGGGTGAAGGTCATCACGCGCTCGCCGCGCTGGTTCGTCACGCGGGTCTCCACCGTGACGGTGCCGCGGTCACCCTGCGTCGACTCCCGCGTGGCCAGCACGGTGGACTCCGAGTAGATCGTGTCGCCGATGAACGTCGGGGCCTGGTGCGTGATCTTCTCGATCTCGAGATTGGCGATCGCCTTGCCCGAGACGTCGGCCACCGTCATGCCGATGCCGATGGAGAAGATGAGCGGGCCCAGCACGAGGCGCTGGCCGTGCTGGGTGTGGGTGGCCGCGTAGTGGGCGTCGCTGTGCACCGGGTGCTGGTTCATGGTCAGGAGCGCGAACCACGTGCAGTCCGCCTCGCCGATCGTCCGCCCCGGCCAGTGCTTGATGACCTCGCCGACCGTGAACTCCTCGAACCAGCGCCCGTAGGCCATCAGCGCGCCCCGAGCGCCCGGAGAAACGCCAGCAGCCCGGCGGCGCCCAGCGTCGTCCGCACCGCGTGCAGCCGTCCCCAGCGGCGCAGCAGCCGGATGGTCTCGTGGTCGTCCAGGCGGTCCGGGGCCAGCAGGCGCCGGGTGATCGGCCTGATGGCCAGCAGCGTGAGCGGGATCACCGAGCCGACCGCGAGGCCGCCGGCGAGCCAGGCCCAGCGGGATGTGAGCCCGGCCGCGGCCACGCCGCTGACGAGCGCGATCGCCGCGAAGGAGGCCTGCCACGGCGCCGCCCGCCGGTAGCTCGGGCCGAACTGCGCCCGCCCGGCGTCGGCGCCGCTGTCGAGCCGGGCGGGGTGCTCGACCAGCGTGATGTAGAGCGCCCACGACGTGAACAGGGTCGCGCTGAGGACGGCCGCGGTGGTGAGCACACCGGTCATGCGGCGCCGGCGCGTCGCGCGGCCAGCTCCGCCCGCAGGGTCTCGTCGTCGACGGGGACGAAGAGCAGGCGGGCGGCGTCGCGATAGTAGCGCTCGACCGGGAACTCGCTCACGTAACCGTAGCCGCCGTGGATCCGCATCGACTCCAGGGTGGCGTGGGCCGCGACCGCGCCGGCGTGCAGTCGCGCCATCGCGGCGGCGGCCGGCTCGGCGTCGCCCTCGGCGGCGCGATAGGTGAGCAGGCGGGCCGCCGTGATCCCGGTCGCCATGTCGGCGAGCTTGAGCTGGACGGCCTGGTGCTGGCAGAGCGGCTTGCCGAACGTCGAGCGCTGCTGCGAGTAGCGCAGGGCCGCCTCGAACGCGGCCTGGGCCAGACCGACCGCGACCGCGGCGGCCGCCAGCGTCGCGAAGCCGCGGACGGACCGCGCCGCGTCGGCCGCCAGCACCACGGCCGGCGCGACGCCGTCCAGCGTGAGCGTGCAGGGGTCGAGGCCGCGGGCGCCGAGCGTCGTCTCGGGCGCGCCGGCGCGGAGCCCGGCGGCCTCGCGCTCGACGAGCGCGGACAGCGGACGGCCGCCGGCGTCGGTCGCCGTCAGTAGTATTGCGTCGGCCCGGGAGGCGTTGTCCGCCAGCGCCGTCCGGCCGCTCAGTCTCCACGCGCCGCCGTCACCGCGCGCCGTAACGGTGCCGCCGAGGACGGTGGCGCCGAGACGCTCGGCGCGCACCAGCATCGGCAGCCGGGCCTCCCGCTCGGCCGGTGTCGCGAAGTGGTCGAGCGCCCAGGTGACCGTCAGGTGGCCGGCGACGGCCAGCGCCACGGTGGTCCAGCCGCGGGCCAGCTCCTCGAGGATCATCGCGGTGGCCACGAGGTCGAGACCCAGCCCGCCGTACCGCGGATCCACCACGGCGCCGAGCACCCCGAGGTCGGCCAGCTCGCCGACGATCGCCGCCGGGTAGCGGCCGGCCGCCTCGTGCGCGGCAGCCACGGGGATCAGCGACTTGTCCACGAACTGGCGCACGGCGAGCACGATCTGGCGCCGCTCCTCCGGCTCGCCCTCGCGCGAGGTGAGCGCGCCGAGCCGCTCGCCGTGGCGCTCCACGAGCTGGCGCGCGATGAGCGTGCGCTGGATCTCGTTGGTCCCCTCGCCGATGATCATGAGGGGCGTGTCGCGATAGTGGCGCTCGACGGTGTGCCGGGCGAGGACGCCTGCCTCGCCGTGCACCCGGAGCGCGCCCACCGCCACCGCGTGGGCGGTCTCCGAGGCGAAGAGCTTGGCCATCCCGGCCTCGAGGTCGCAGCGCTCCCGCCGGTCCTTCATACCGGCCGCCCAGTAGGTGATGAGCCGCGCGGCCTCCACACCGGTGGCGAGGTCGGCCAGCGCCGCCGGCACCGCGCCCGCGGCCCGCGCGTGCTCGAGCGCGTCCTCCAGAGCCGCCTGGGCCACGCCCACGCAGCGGGCGGCGATATTGATGCGGCCGGCCTCGAGCCCGCTCATCACCTGGCCGAACCCGCGACCCTCGACGCCGCCGACCAGGTTCGCGGCTGGAACGTCGTAGCCCTCGAACAGCAGCTCGACCGTATCGACGCCCTTGTAGCCGAGCTTGGCCAGTGATTTCACCACGCGGAACCCGGGATGGCCCTTCTCGACGACGAAGCACGACATCCCGCGGTGGCGCGGCTGGGCCCGCGGATCGGTCACCGCCAGCAGCGCGAAGGCCTGCCCCTCGCGGCCGTTGGTGATGAACATCTTGCTGCCGTCGAGCACGTAGCGGTCGCCGTCGCGGCGGGCCGTCGTGCGGATGGCCTGCACGTCGGAGCCGGCGTGAGGCTCGGTGAGGCAGAGACCGCCGCGCGTCTGGCCGGAGGCGAAGCGCGGCAGGAAGCGCCGGCGCTGCTCCTCGGTGCCGTGGTGCAGCACGATCAGCGCCATCATGGTGTGGCTGTTGATCACGCCGGCCAGCGACATCCAGCCCCGGCACAGCTCCTCGATGACCCGCGCGTAGGTCGTCACGTCGAGGCCGAGCCCGCCGTGCTCGGCGGGCACGAGCACGCCGAACAGGCCCAGCGCGCGCATGCGCGCGACCAGCGCGTGCGGGTAGGCGTCGGCGTGCTCGAGAGCGGCGGCGGCCGGCCGCACCTCGTCCTCGACGAACCGGCGAACCGCGGCCACGATCGGCGGGGTCATGGCGACGCCGATAGTACAATGAAACCGCAGTGTCGCCAGACGACCTGGTTCTGCTCCTGCAAGGCTGGCTCGACCGGCTCGTGCGCCGTTTCCGGCTGGGGCGCGCGCCGGCGCCGGGCCGGCGCCGGCTTCTCGTCGTGCAGATCGACGGGCTCTCGCGTGCCGTGCTGGAGCGAGGGCTGGCCGAGGGCCGCATGCCGTTCCTGAAGCGGCTGCTGGCCTCGGGCGGTTACCGGCTGCACCCGATGTCGGTCGGGCTGCCGACCTCGACGCCGGCCTTCCAGATGGCGGCGATGTACGGCGTGCAGCCGGACATCCCCGGCTTCCACTACCACGACAAGCGGCGGCGCAGCGACGTGTACTTCCCGCGGGCGGGCGACGCCGCCCACGTCGAGGAGACGCAGGCGGCCGGCCGCCTCGGTATCGTCACCGGCGGCAGCGCCTACGGCTGCGTCTTCACCGGCGGCGCCGTCAACAACCTCCTGACGTTCGCGAGGCTCAAGCAGCCGTCCGGCGCCGGGCTCCTGCGCGCCCTGTCGGCCGTCGTGGTGCTGGCCTGGGTGGTGATCAAGAGCCTGGGCATCTCGGCGCTGGTGATCGGGCGCGCGCTGCTCGCCTTGATCGCCGACCCGGTGAACGCGCCGCGCGGCTGGAAGCTGCTGGCCCTCAAGGTCGGCGTGTCGGTATGGGTGCGGGAGCTGTTCACGCTGTCGGCGGCCCGCGACCTCTACGGGGGCACGCCGGCCGTCTACGTCAATTACCTGGACTATGACATCTTCGCCCACGCCTGGGGCCCCCGGCACCGCCGCGCCCTGCGCGCGCTGCGCGCGGTCGATCGCTCGATCCACCAGCTGTGGCGGGTCGCCCGGCGCGTGCCCGGGCACGGCTACGATCTCTACGTGCTCGCCGACCACGGCCAGGCCCACTGCGCGACCTACGAACAGGTCACCGGCGGCAAGCGCATCGAGCGCCTGATCTTCGACGAGTTCCTCCAGCCGGCCGGGGCCCACGAGGTCGCGCCGGCCCGGCCGGAGGGCCGCCGCCTGGCCAAAGGCATCAAGGCGATCCGCCGCGGGCGCGCTCCCGGCGTCGTGCAGCGGTTCATCAACTACGTGGAGTTCGACCTTCCGTGGGTGCTGGGCGGAGTGCGCCAGGCCCGCGAGGACGGCGGCGTGCGCGTGATCGCGGCCGGACCCAACGCCTTCGTGTACTTCCTCGACGATCCGGCGCCGCTCGGCATCGAGCGGATCGAGGAGCGCTTCCCGGGGCTGGCCGACGACATCGCGCGCTGCACGGGCATCGGGTTCGTGCTGGCCCGCTCGGCGAGCGGCCCCCTGTGCTTCTGGCGGGGCAAGCGCTATCGCCTGGACG
>DASWJN010000166.1:0-22458 GCA_036397135.1 Candidatus Methylomirabilota bacterium | reverse complement strand
GGACTTCCTGGGTCATTCCCGGGTGAAGTAACAATCCGCGCAGCGTCCGTTGTCTGCATTCCGCTGGTGCCCGGCACGGCGAGCGCTCTTCGACCCCGACCAACCTGCGGCGGTCGCCGCCGCCGGCGCGCGGGCGTGGAGATCGACACCCCCGACCAGGCGAAGCCGTACCTGGACATGGGGGTGAAGCACTTCTGCATGGGCTGGGATGTGGGCATCCTCTTCGACTGGTTCAAGGGAAACGGCGCGAAGCTCCGCGCCATGATGGGAGCGTGAGCATGGCGGCGAACGGCATCGTGCGGGAAGCGCTGGGCGACCTGGACGCCCGGCTCGACCACTGGAAGCAGACGCTGGTGGACCTCTGCCGCATCCCCAGCATGTCCGCCGCCAGCTTTCCCCCGGAGGAGGTGCGCCGCTCCGCGCAGGCGGTGGCGCAGGCGCTCCGCGACGCGGGGGTGGAGCACGTCGAGGTGCTGGAGATCCCCGGCGTGCATCCCTACGTGTACGGGGACTGGCTGCGCCGGCCGGGCGCGTCCACCGTGCTCCTCTACGGGCATCACGACGTGCAGCCCCCCGGCCGCGCGGAGAAGTGGCTCTCGCCCGCCTTCGAGCCCACCGAGCGCGGCGGCCGTCTCTACGGCCGGGGCACCGCCGACGACAAGGGCGGGGTCATGGCCCACGTGGCCGCCGTCGGCTCGTACCTGAGGGCGGCCAAGACGCTCCCGCTCAACGTGAAGTTCATCATCGAGGGCGAGGAGGAGATCGGCTCGATGAATCTGGGCCGCTTCCTCGAGCAGTACCGGGCGAAGATGGCCGCGGACTTCATCGTGCTCACCGACACCCGCAACTACGACGTCGGCCACCCCGCGCTCACCTATCAGCTCCGCGGCATCTGCCAGGTGGACGTGGAGGTGCAGGGCCTCCACCAGCCGCTGCACAGCGGCTACAGCGGGCCCGTGCCCGATCCCGGGCAGATCCTCTGCGCCATGATCGCCGACCTCCGCAAGCCGAACGGCGCCCTGAACATGCCCGGCCTCTACGCCAAGGTGGCGCGCCCCAGCGCGAAGCAGCTCGCGCGCATCCGGAAGCTGCCGCTGTCGGAGGCCAAGTTCAAGAAGGACTCCGGCATGCTCCCCGGCGTGCGGCTGTGGGGCGAGAGCCACTTCTCGCTGCTCGAGCGCATGTGGACGCGGCCGGCGCTCACCGTGATCGCGCTGGAGGCGCGCCCGTTCCTCGGCTCGTCCAACCAGATCATCGAGGCGGCCCGCGCGCGGCTCTCGCTCCGCACCGTCCCCGGCATGGACGCGCGCGAGGCCGGCCGCCTCATCGTGAAGAAGCTCACCACCAAGCCGCCCTACGGCGTGAAGGTCACCGCGAAGATCAACGGCACCACGCCGTGGTGGACCACCGACCCCGAGGGGCCGGCCTTCGAGGCCGCGCGCGGCGCCCTCAAGGCGGGCTTCGCCATCGAGGTGATCCTGTGAAGGCCGGTGGCGGCCGGCCAGTCAGGCGCTCGACTGGGCAACGCACGCGCCGGTCACCGCACGTCGGCTGCGTTCCTGGTCGCTCCCAGCGCACCCCTCTGCAGAGGGCGCATCGAGAGGCCTTGGCACGGCAACTGCGCGCGCTCATCGAGACGCCGGAGGGCACGGTGCGGCTCCTCGAGGAGTACGCCCGCGTGGGCCGGCGGCCGCGGCGGAGTTCATGTCGGAGTGGCTGGCGTGGCTGCGGCGCACCGATCCGGCCCTCGCTGACCAGCTGGCTGCGCGCAGGGAGGTGATCGGTGGGTAAGCGCGGCGCGCACTTCACGAGCAAAAAGGGCGAATCCCGCGGCGGCGGCAAGCCGGGCAATCAGAACACGTCGAGGGGCCCCCGCATCGGTCGCCAGCGCGAGGATCTCCCGCCCAAGACCAAGCCCGCCGACGCGCCCAAGGGCCCGCCGCGGGGCAAGGCGTTCGCCCCCGGCGCCAAACAGCCACACCGGCGAGGTGTTCCGCCGCGGCGAGGACGACCTGCCGCGCGGCAGCGTCACGCTGATGTTCAAGTGCATCCTGCACGACGAGCGGGAGGCGCTCTACCGGGCCATCGTCCGCAAGCGCGTTGCGGCTCCTCAGGTGGCGGTGGGAGGCGTAGGCAGTTAGGGCAGAGCGGCGTATCAGACGGCGATCGTCACGACCCGCACCGATCTGCCCATCGCGGTCGTGGCCTATCGGATGTTCGAGCGGTGGACTCAGGAGAACTTCTTCCGCTACATGCGGCAGCCCCCGTGGGACGCGATCGAGGAGCTCGGCGTGCCCGTGGGCTTCCATCCGACCGGACAGGCGTCGCTGCAGGACGACATCGCGCGCCGGTATCTCGACCATCCGAACGGGCGGGTGATCGGCATCGCCGGGCGTAACCCGATGGAGCTGATGCTGGCCTTTGCCAGCCTGGCCGCCGGCGGCGTGCTGGAGCGGCATCCCAAGCTGCGTTGTGCCTTCCTCGAGGGCACCTGCGGATGGCTGCCCTGGTGGCTGTGGCGGCTCGGTGCTCCGTCGCGACCGATGCCGACGAGAAGGTGCTCAAGCAGGTGGTCGAGACCGTCGGCGACGACAATATCGTGGTCTCGACGGACTATCCGCACTCCGATGGTTTCTTCCCGCACGCGATGGAGGAGTTCGTCGGGCTCGACGGGGTGAGCGACAAGACCAAGGCCAAGATCCTCTGGGACAACTGTGCGCGCCTGTATCGCCTCGACGGCGCCCGCTAAGCGTGGGGCCGGACGGAAACTTTTACCGGCGAAAGATCGCAGAGGTTTACCCAGGGACTGCCGGCACCGAAAGCCGCTCTGGCCGAACCTCCGCTCAAAACCCGAGCACTCCTCCTGGCCCAGCGCCTGCCCATACCCCGATGAAAATTGGCGCGGGCGTGGCCGGCGCCAAGGCCGTCAAGAACGAACTGAAAGAAAAGAGCTAAGCCAATGCTCTACTACGCGCTCGTGTTCCTCGTCGTCGGACTGATCGCGGGCGTTCTCGGTCTCACCGGGATCGCCGCGATCGCGCGACAGATCGCCTGGGTCCTGTTCATCATCGGGCTGGTGCTCCTCGTCGTCCATCTCGTTCGCGGGCGATCACCCCGAGCGCTCTGAGCGTCAGGGTACGACGTCGATTCAGATCTGCAGCGCGGTGATGCCGGTCTGGGTCACGAACGCGCGTCGGGTGAGATCGTCGGTGTTCATGATCGGGCGGCCAGCTGGCCCCCGAGATACATGCGCCGCACCTCCGGGTTGTCGAGCAGCGCCTGGCCGGTCCCCTCGAAGCGGTTGCGGCCGAGCTCCAGGACGTACCCCCGATCGGAGATCTCCAGCGCCCGGGCGGCGTTCTGCTCCACCAGCATCACGGTCAGCCCGGCCCGCGCCATCGCCACGGTCTTGTCGAAGACCTCGTCGACGAAGCGCGGGCTGAGCCCGAGCGAGGGCTCGTCGAGCATGAGCATCCGCGGCCGCATCATGAGGCCGCGGCCCATGGCCAGCATCTGCTGCTCCCCCCCGCTCATCGTGCCGGCCAGCTGGCGGAGCCGCTCGCCCAGCCGGGGAAACAGGGAGAAGACGTAGTCCATCGCCGCCTTGACCTTCGCCGGGTCCCGCTGGAGGTAGGCGCCCATCTCGAGGTTCTCGCGCACGGTCATCGTGCTGAAGACCACGCGTCCCTGGGGCACGTACCCCAGGCCCAGGCCCAGGACCCGGTCCGGCCGCTGGCCGACCAGGCTGCTCCCGTCGAACACGACTTCGCCGCCGAGGAAGGTGATCAGGTTCATGATCACCTTGAAGGTGGTCGACTTGCCGGCGCCGTTGGGGCCGATCACCGAGACGACTTCGCCCTCGTTCACGTTGAGCGAGACGCCGTGGAGGATCTGGATCGACCCGTAGCCGGCCTGGACGTCGCGGAGCTCGAGCAGCGCCATCAGGAGCGCCGGCGGCCGAAGTAGGCCTCGAGGACCTGCTCGTTCTGCTGGATCTCGGCGGGCGGCCCCTCGGCGATCTTCACCCCGTAGTCCATGACGAAGATGCGCTCGCAGTGGTTCATGATGACGTTCATGTCGTGCTCGACGATCACGATCGTCTTGCCCATTTCTTGCAGTCGGTGGATCTGCTCGAGCAGGTGCTGGAGCAGGGTCCGGTTGACGCCGGCCGCCGGCTCGTCGAGCAGGATCAGGTCGGGGTCGGTCATGAGCGCCCGCGCGAACTCCAGGAGCTTCTGCTGCCCGTAGGACAGGCGCCCCGCGTACTCGGCGCGCAGGTGCGTGAGGTTCACGAACGCGATGAGCTCCGCGGCCCGCTCGCGAGCGAGCCGGTCGGGGACGGCGAGGCCGGTCACCGACAGCATGTTCTCCAGCACCGTCATCTCCCGGAAGATGCGGGTGACCTGGAACGTCCGCGTGATGCGCTTGCTGAAGACCTGATGGGGCTTGAGGCCGGTGATGTTCTCGCCTTTGTAGATGACCTGGCCGTCATCGGGCCGGATGACCCCGGTGAGCAAATTGAAGGTCGTCGTCTTGCCGGAGCCGTTGGGGCCGATGAGCCCGGAGATCTTGCCCCCGGGGACGGCGAAGCTGCACCCGTCGACCGCCCGGACGCCACCGAAGGCTTTCCGGAGGTCGCGCACCTCGAGGACGATCCCGTTCGGGCTCGGACCCGTCAGTGGACCATCCCCTTGCGGACCCAGCCGCGATCGATGGCCAGCCCCATCAGGCCCCGTGGCATGAAGCGCGCGATCACGACGATGAAGAGCCCGTACGCGATGAGGTGGGCGGTCGGGAAGTTGACCCAGGTGAGCTCCTGGACCGTGTAGAGCAGCACCGCCCCCACGATGGGGCCGATGACCGTGCCTTTGCCGCCGAGCATCGACATGAGGGCCATGGCGATCGTGATCTGCACGAAGAACACCGACGGGGGGTCGATATAGAGGACCTTGTAGGCCTGGATGCCGCCGGCGGCGGCCGGGAAGATCGCCGAGAGCACGAAGGCCGCCAGCTTGTAGAGGGTGGCGTTGACCCCCAGCGCCTCGGCCGCCCCCTCGTCCTCACGGATGGCGTTCAGGCGGACGCCGAAGCGGGAATGCCCGACCCCGTAGGCCACCACGACCGTCACCACCATCAGGGCCAACATCGCGTAGTAGGTCTGGAACGAGGTGTCGGCGCTGGGCAGGCTGATGCCCAGCCCGCCGTGGGTGAGGCTGTCCCACACGGTGGCGATGACGCGCGTGCCCTCGGCCGCCCCCAGCATGGCGATGGCGAAGTAGGGGCCTTTGAGGCGCAGGACCGGATAGCCGATCGCGACCGCGATCACGCCGGCCACCGCGGCCGCCACGCCGAGCGTGGGGACCCAGTGCCAGCCGTAGTCGGTGACCAGAATGGCGCAGGCGTAGGCGCCGATCCCGTAGAACGCCACATGGCCGAACGACGTGTAGCCGGTGAAGCCGCTGATGATGTTCCAGGAGAGCGCCAGGACGACGTACATCATCGTGAACAGCACGAACGAGCGCATGTAGACGCTGAGGGCGTCCGAGGCGAAGGCCAGGACGAGCCCCACCACAGCCAGCAGGGCGAGGTTGCGGAGGTGCTCGTGCCGCTTCACGGCGCCGCCTCAGGCTTCCTTCACGCCCATGAGCCCACCGGGACGGATCAGGAGCACGAAGATCATCAAGCCGTAGGCGGCCAGCTCGACCATCGCGGTGCCATTGGGGACCATGAGCGAGACCAGGTTCTCGAGGACCGCCAGCATGAAGCCGCCGATCAGCGCCCCCACGTAGTGCCCGCGGCCGCCCAGGATGATGATGGCGAAGGCCTGCAGCGTGTAGAGCACGCCCGTCTCCGGGTTGAACCCGAACTGGATGGACACCAGCGCCCCGCCCGCCACGGCCAGCGCCACGGCGAGGCCGGTCGTGACCAGGTAGATCCGCCGCACGTTGATCCCGCACACCATCGCCACCTCGGCGTTCAGCGCGGTGGCCCGGACGGCTTTGCCCAGCCGGCTCAATTTCAAGAAGAGGTAGACGCCGACGGAGATCACCAGGGCCATCGCGAAGCTGATCACCCGGTTCTGGCCGACCGCGATGTTGCTGGTGAGTTGGACCGTTCCCGGGGCATACGGGATCGTCCGGAAGTCGGTGGTGAAGATCAGCTCGGCGGTGTAGATCATGGTGAGGCCGAGACCGAAGGTGATCAGGAGCCCCGTCAGCTCGGGGGCTCCCACGGCGGCGTTCAGCAGGACCTTCTGCACGGCCACGCCGAACAGGAAGGCGATGGGAAGGGTGAAGACCATGGCGAGCAGCGGATCGACTCCGAGATAGAAGAAGGAGACCCATGCCATGTAGGCGCCCATCATCACCATCTCGCCGTGGGCGGCGTTGATGATGCGCATGACGCCGAAGATCAGGGTGAGTCCTACCGCGAACATCGCATAGACACCGCCCTGCATGATGCCGCCCACGACGACGGTCGCCAGGTTCGCGAACCAGACCTCGTCGAGCCTGACGTTGCCCGTCCAGGCCCCCACCACGAAGGGGAGGGCGTACGCGCAGACGAGCAAGGCGGCGAGCAGGGAGAGGCTCCCGGCCTCGTTCCGCTTCATCCGCCATCGCCTCACCGCCGACCGGGCGGCGATCGGTGAGGTGATAGGGAAGGGCCGGGAGCGCTCACTCAACTCCCGGCCCGTGGATTCGTGAACCGGTTGATCCACGCCGCTCGCTACCGCTTGCTCCACTCCGGCATCGGTAGCTCGGCCTTCGTCTCCGCCCACTTCTCGGGCCAGACGATGCGGCGCTGCCCGCGGAGGATCTGGAAGGTCACCCCTTCGTGGTCGTTCATGCCCTTGGCGTCAACCTTGTAGCGTCCGTAGATATTCGTCACGTCGATCGTGGCCAGGGCGTCACGGAGCTTCTCGTTGTCGAAGCTGCCCGCCTTCTTGAGCGCGGCTTCGGTCACCTGGAGGGAGCCGTAGGCCCCCCCGGCATGATAGTTGGGCTTCTCGCCGAAGCGCTTCTCGTACCGGTCGATGAACTCCTGCATGCCGGGATGCTTGAGGATCCTGGGCAGCGGCTCCCACTGGCTGAATCCCAGGACGTACTCGGCGGTGGAGCCGAGCTGCTCGGCGAAGTTCGGAAGCCCGGGCCCGACGGTGCCCGAAAACAGCTTGAGATTGATGTTCAGCTCACGCAACTGCCGGAGCTGGGCGACGGCGTCGGCGAAGTAGCTGTTGGAGAAGATGGCCTCGACGCCCGCGCCCTTGATCTTCTGGAGCAGCGCGGTGAAGTCGGTCTGCTTGAGCGGATAGTTCTCCTCGACGACGACGTCGATGCCGAGCTTCTGGCACCACTGCTTGGCCCCCTTGGCCGACATGCGGGGGAAGAGGCTGTCCTCGCCGATGATGGCCGCTCTCTTCACGCCGATCTGCTTGGCCAGGTGGACACTCCCCTTCTGGTAGTCCTCGGCGACGGCCACGATGTTGAAGATGTACTTCCGCCCCTTCTCCCAGATCGGGGTCGACGCGGCGCCGTAGGCCACGAAGGGCATCTTGTAGCGCTCGTTGACGTTGGCCACGGCCTCGGTGATCCCGCTCGAGTAGGGCGCGAGCAGCACATCGACCTTGTCCTCGGTGATGAGCTTCTCGTAGAGCTTGATGGCCGTCTGGGTGTCGGACTTGTCGTCGAGCAAGATCAGGTTGATCTTGTGGCCCAAGAGGCCACCGCGGCCGTTGACCTCGTCGACCCACAGCTTGACGGCGTTCACCTGACGGCCGGCGGGCTCGGCGTAGCGCCCCGTCTGGGAGATCGCGCCGCCGACCAGCACCTCGTTATTGGAACGATGGCCGGCGGTGGCCGTTCCGGCGCCGAGCACCATGAGAGCCACCACCACTGCTGCGAGCACTCGAATAGGCATGATCGTCATCTCCAGTCCCCCCCAAGGGTCCGAGGCCACAAGAGTCCGGGGCGCTACTTTACAAGATGACCGAGCTGTCAACAAGACTCCAAGACTCGCTCCTGAAAACCGGGCGACCCTGATGGGGGGCGCCTCTGTAGAATCCAGCGTCGTGCGCGTGCCCTTCTTCTACGGCTGGATCATCGTGGCCGTCGCCTTCGTCACCATGGGGGGTGGGCGTCAACGCGCGTACCGCCTTCTCCCTGCTCTTTCCCCCGATCCTCGACGAGTTCGGATGGGAACGGGGCGTGACAGCCGGCGCCTTCTCCTTCGGCTTCCTCGTCTCGGCGGTCCTGAGCCTAGGCGTTTCGAACGCTCTGTCCTCGAGGGTCCCGCCCGCCAACCTTTGCCCCTGGCCGGCCGCGGCCCGAGCATCGCGCTCAGCAAGGCCATCGTCAAGCACCCTGGTCGGGTCACCCCCGTCAGCGGGGGCCGCGCGAGGTCGAGAACGGTGGCGGCGCCCGCGGCGGTGCGGGCCGACCGTGATGCCGGTGGGCAGACGAGTCCCCGCGGTCTCGGCGTGGCCGGGCGCGGGGTGGCTGGACCGAGGCGTTCGGGTACGCGGCCGGCGCCGGCGGTGCCCGCGACGCGCCGGGCGCCCCGGCCGGTACGTCGAGCCCCAGCCGCGCGAGCAGCGGGCGCAGTGTCTCTGGCCGCGTGTGCACGGCGACGATCCGCCGGCGGCCTCCGCAGGGGGCCCCCACTTCAATCAACCGCCGAAATCGGCGAGAGGAGCGACGTCGAGATCGTCGAGGTGCACGATGCAGTTGAGCAGGCGCACGCGCCAGGGCTCGGGACAGTCGACGACCGTCAGCGAGGTATTCTCCCAGCGCGCGGGCGCCGCTTCGCCGTCGGCGAGCAGCAGGTGGCGGGCGGCGAGCGAGCGGCACACCAAGCCGTGGGTGACGACGGCCAGGTGGCCGGCGGTCGCCACCGCCAGCGCTTGCACCCGCGCCCACGCCCGGTCGACCCGCGCGTGGAAGACCGGCCAGCTCTCGCCGCTCGGCGGCGCGTAGTCCGGCGCGAACATGTCGACACCGAGGTCGGCGTAGGGCGTGCCGCGAAGGTCGCCGAAGTTCCGCTCCTGCAGCAGCGGCTCGATGGCGAGGTCGGCGCCGGTCAGGCGCTGCAGGGGTTCGGCGGTCATCATCGCGCGAGCGAGGTCGCTCGACACGATGCGCGCGATGCCCGCCGGCGCCAGCCGGCGGGCCAGCCGCTCGGCCTGCGCCACGCCGCGAGGGGAGAGCGGGCTGTCGGGCCGCTGCACGATGCGGGCGGCGTTGCCCACCGTCTCGCCGTGCCGGATCAGGAAGATCGACACCGGGAGAGTGTACAGCGCGGGCCGCCGGGCGCGGGGTTGTCAATGCGCCGATCCCATTGTATGGATGAAGCGCCGATGGACTTCCACGCGTTCATGTACGTGACGATCGGCCGCCGCCACGAGCTGGAGGGCGGCATGGCCGGCAAGGATCCCGTGCTCTACCAGCGCATGCTGGACGAGATCGCCGAGTACGCGCGCGCGTGCGACGCGACGGGGTGGGCGGGGATCGGCATCCCCGAGCACCATCTCCAGATCGAGGGCTTCGAGCTGGGCCAGGACCCGGGCCTGATGGCCATGTTCCTGGGCCGCCACGCCCCCAGGCTGCGCATCAACCAGTTCGGCTACGTGCTGCCCACGCACAATCCGCTGCGCGTGGCCGAGCACGCGGCCACGCTCGACCACCTGCTCGGCGGACGGCTCAGCGTGGCGTTCGTGCGCGGCTACCAGGCGCGCTGGTTCGAGAACTACGCCGCCGTGCCCGGCGCCCGGGCGACCGGGCCCTGGAACCGCAAGACCGACGACGACGCCCGTAACCGCGAGCTGTTCGAGGAGTGCGTGGCCATCATCAAGACGGCATGGACGCACGACACCTTCTCGTTCAAGGGCAAGTACTGGTCGTTTCCGCCCGACGGCCAGCGGCAGCCCCACGTGCACCCGGTCTACCTGAAGTACGGCCGCGGCGTGGACGGCGACGGCGCCGTCCGCGAGGTCGGGATCGCGCCGCGTCCCTTGCAGAACCCGATCCCCGTGTACTCCGGCTTCACGCACAGCCTGCAGACCTCGCTCTACTGGGCCCGCGAGGGCGGCAAGCCGATCGTGATGGCCGGCGAGATGGACTTCTGCGAGCTGCTCTGGCGCCGCTATCGCGAGGTGGCCGAGGAGCATGGGCGCCAGGTGCCGCGCGGCGAGGAGGCGGCGTGGGGCGGGTACCTGGTGCTCGCCGACTCGACGAGCGAGGCGCAGGCCTGGGCCGAGGACTGCCTGTGGATGTGGGACTCGTGGTCGACGCCGTTCGGCCAGGACCGGCCCCCGCTGCTCATCGGCGACGCCGACACCGTGAGCCGGATGATCGAGAACGCCGCCCGCCACGTGCCCTTCAACGAGATGTTCCTGCTGTTCGGCCAGGGCATCCTCGAGCGGGATCGGTGCCTGAAGACGCTCGAACTGTTCGCGGAGAAAGTCATCCCGCGTTTCCGGTAAGGGGGAGCGGACATCATGCGCCAGCCGATCGACGCGTTCGTGACGGCCACCGACATGCTGGCGGCGCTGCGGGCACGACGGGTGTCCGCGGTGGAGCTGCTGGACCTGCATCGCCGGCGGATCGAGCGCCACGATCCCGACCTGAACGCCATCGTCGAGCCGGACTTCGAACGGGCGGCCCGGGACGCCGAGGCCGCCGACGCCCGGCGGATCCGGGGCGAGGACGCGCCGCTGCTCGGGCTGCCGATGACCTTGAAGGAGTCGATCAACGTCCGGGGCCTGCGCACCACGGTCGGGATGGCGGTGTGGAAGGACTTCCGCTCCGAGCACGACGCGCCCGTGACCACGCGGGTGAAGCAGGCGGGCGCCGTGGTGATGGCCAAGACCAACGTGCCCCAGATGCTGGCCGACTGGCAGTCGAGCAACCCCGTCCACGGGCGGACGAACAATCCGTGGGACCTCGCGCGCACGCCGGGGGGATCGACCGGCGGCGGCGCGGCCGCGCTGGCCGCCGGGCTCACCCCGCTGGAGTTCGGCAGCGACATCGGCGGCTCCATCCGCGTCCCCGCCGCCTTCTGCGGTGTCTACGGCCACCGGCCGAGCGAGACGGCGATGCCGCGCAGCGGACAGTTCCCGTTTCCGCCGCTGCCCAACGCCGCGGTGGTGATGGGCGTGCAGGGACCCCTGGCGCGGGCGGCCGAGGACCTCGAGCTGGCGCTCGACGTCGCGGCGGGCGCCGAGGTCGGCGAGGACGTCGCGTGGCGGCTGGCCCTCCCGCCGGCGCGACGCGAGCGGCTGGCGGAGTTCCGGGTCGCGGTGCTGCCGACACCGGACTGGATGCCGCTCGACGCCGAGGTCGCCGCCGCGGTGGAGAGCCTCGCGGCGCGCCTGGGCCGGCTCGGCTGCCACGTCAAGACGGCGCAACCCGAGAGCCTCGGCGATCAGCGCCAGCACTTCGCGCTCTATCTCACGCTGCTGTCGGCGGTGACGTCGGCCCGGGTGCCGGCCGAGCAGCGGCGCGCCACCCTGGACGTGATGCGCACTCGGGACGACGAGTGGAGCCGGGCCACGCAGCGCGGGATCGACAGCGGCGCTCCCGACTATCTCGCCTGGACCGGGCAGCGCGAGGGGTATCGCGCGGCCTGGCGCGCGTTCTTCCGCGAGTGGGACATCCTGCTGGCGCCCGCGTTCTTCACCGTGGCGTATCCGCACTGGGACAAGCCGAATCCGGCCACCCCGGAGTCGATCCGCAAGACCCTCGAGGTGAACGGCGCGCCCGCGCTGGAGCAGCTCGGCCTCTTCTATCCGGCCGTCTCGACGGTGGCTGGTCAGCCCGCGACGGCGTTTCCCGCCGGCCGCACCCGGAGCGGTTTGCCGATCGGGCTGCAGGCGATCGGGCCCTATCTCGAAGATCGCACGCCCATCCGGTTCGCGGCGCTCGTCGGACGCGAGCTCGGCGGCTTCACGCGTCCGCCGCGGTACGCGGCGGACTGACGAGACGATCATGACAATCGACAACGTCCACCACGGCTCGCCGCACCGCTCCGGTGTGGGCGGCGATAACCTCCAGAACGGCTCGTCACACCTCTCCACCGCAACGCGGTTCGAGGCGCGCCACGGCTTCGCCGGGGCGTGCCGAGCCGCCCGGGGGGGTGTGGGGGGCCATATCGGGGCCCCCCACGTATGAAGATCAGCGCGTTCCACCTGATGCCGCACCGCGAGCTGCCCGCCGACTTCGAGCAGCGCTACGAGTCCGTCTGGGTGACGCCGCCCTGGTGGGAGCTGGCCGACCCGCGCCGGGTCGGGCAGTACTACAACTGGACGCTCGACGAGCTGATCTACGCCGCCCGGGCCGGGTTCGACGGCGTCTGCACCAACGAGCATCACCAGAACGCCTACGGCTTCATGCCCAGCCCGAATTTGATGGGCAGCGTGCTGGCCCGGGCGACGAGCGGCACCGACGTCGCCATCGTGCAGATGGGCGCCACGCTGCCGACCTCCAACCCGCCGCTGCGCGTCGCCGAGGAGTACGCGATGCTCGACTGCATCAGCGACGGGCGGCTGGTGGCCGGCCTGCCGCTGGGCAGCCCGATGGACGTCAACCTCTGCTACGGCATCACGCCGATGGAGCACCGCGGGCGCTATCGCGAAGCCTTCGCGCTGACGCTCAAGGCGTGGCAGGCGAGGGAGATCTTCGCGTGGAACGGGCGGTACTTCCAGCTGGCCACCGTGAACCTGTGGCCACGGCCGGTGCAGCAGCCGCACCCGCCGGTGTGGGTGCCGGGGTCGGGCAGCATCAGCACGTTCGACTTCGCCGTCGAGCAGGAGGTCTGCTACTGCTTCCTCAGCTACTCGGGGGCCCGCTCGGCCAAGACGATGATGGACGGCTACTGGCGCGTGGTGGCTGACAAGGGGCGGGAGCCGAACCCGTATCGCGCGGGGTTCCTGCAGCTGGTGGTGGTGGCCGAGAGCGACGCGCGCGCCGAGGAGAAGTTCGCGCGGCACGTCGAGTACTTCTATCACAAGTGCCTGCACGTGCCGCCGGTGTGGTTCGCGCCTCCGGGCAACCAGGACTACAAGAGCCTGGTGGCCACGCTGAGCAACCCCGTGCGCCGCGCCGAGAATCCCAAGACGCTGCGCTACCGGGATTTCGTGGACAAGGGCTACGTCATCGCCGGCAGCCCGGCGACCGTGCGCGACCGCCTCAAGGAGGAAGTCATCAAGGGCCTGCGGGTGGGCAATCTCATGGTGCTCCTGCAGATCGGCTCGATGCCCCACGAGCTGGCGCTCGAGAACATCGACCTGTTCGCCCGCGAGGTGCTGCCCGACCTGCGCGGCTACTGGGACGACGAGGGCTGGGTCAACCACTGGTGGCCCGAACGGCTGCGCCAGCCGAAGGGAGCGGCGCCGGTCGCGGCGGGCGTGGCGGCGGGCGGCGCATGACCTCGGAACGCACCGTCTCCGTCTGGCAGGGCCGCGTCCGCATGCGGGTGCTCTCGAAGGGGCAGGGGCCCGCCCTGGTGTTCCTGCACGGACCGTGGGGGCTCACGTGGGATCCGTTTCTCGACGAGCTCGCCCGGAGCTTCACCGTGCACGCGCCCGAGCACCCGGGGACGACGCCGGGCGCGCCCGACGACGTCTACCACCTCGACGGGCTCTGGGACCTCGTGCTCTGCTACGACGAGCTCTTCGAGGCGCTGGGCGTCGGCGAGGCGGCCGTGGTCGGCCACTCGTTCGGCGCGATGATGGCCTGCGAGCTGGCGGCGGCGTCCCCGGCCCGTGTGCGCCGCCTGGCGCTGATCGCCCCGCTCGGCCTCTGGCGCGACGCCGAGCCCGTCGTCAACTGGATGGTGCTGGAGCCGGCCGACATGCGCCGGCGCATGTTCCACGCGCCGGACGGCCCGGCCGCGGCCAGCATGTTCGACGACCAGGACGGCGGCGTCGCCGCCCGCGTCCGGACGGTGTGGGCGATGGGCACAACCGGGAAGTTCATCTGGCCGATCCCGGACAAGGGGCTGACGAAGCGGATCCATCGCGTGAAGGCGCCGGCGCTGCTCGTCTGGGGCACGGACGATCGCCTGGTGCCGGTGGCCTATGCGCAGGAGTTCGCCGGCCGCCTGCCGGGCAGCCGCGTGGAGACGGTCGACCGCGCCGGCCACCTGCCGCACCTGGAGCACCCGGCGACGGTGGCGCCGCTGATCCGCGACTTCCTCAGCAAGTAGGCCGGCCGCCCGTCAGGGCCTCGCGCGCGTCCGCGAGCGCCAGCGGCAGCAGCGCCGCGGTGATGCCGGCGGAGGCGAGACACCAGAAGCACCAGGTGAAGCGCACGACCCCGGAGTGCTCCATGCGGGAGCCCGGAAGCGACCGCCAGGCGATCAGCTCGCCGGGGCGGTCGTCCACGACCTCGGCATCCCATTCCACGACCATTCCGCCCGGCCCTTTCGCCCGCCAGTGCGAGCGCCGGTCGCCCGTGAGCTGCACGGATTCCACCTGGCGCATGAAGCGCGGCAGGTTCGTGAAGTCGCGCCAGAACCGGTAGAGCTGCTCGCGGGGCGCGTTGATCGTGATGGATTTCTTCACCGCGACCGCGTGCTCCTCCGCCGGGGTCGCAGCGGCCCCGTCCCGGCGGCCGAGCCGCCGGCTCGCCAGCACGTCCAGGGCCGTCACCGCGGCCACCGCCGTCGCGGCCGCCGCGATCCGGCCGCGGCGGACCCGCCGGGCCCCGAGGGCGGAGGCGAGCAGCGTGAGATCCATCACGTCGCCGGCCACCCGCGCCGCCGTCCAGCCGACCGGGCGGGGGCGCGACAGGATGCCGAGGCCCGAGGCGATCTCGCGCAGCCCCACCACGCGCACCACGGTCGCGCGGCGCCGCGGTCACGGACGCCGATCGTGCGCGCGAGCAGCCGCGGCGCCGCCACCGCGGCGACTCCGAGACCGAGGCTGAACCACCCGAGGCCGGTGGCGCCATGACCGCTCCTTCCTTCTCGACGAGCCGCGTTCGGAGGCTCGCTCGACGGAGCGGTGGTGCAGCAAGGCGTGTGCCCTCAAGTGCGCGGGTCGATCGGACATCCGGTCCAGACGGCTGGACATAGACCGCGCGCGACCCGCGCGTTCCGGTCGTCGAGTGTGCTACAACCGGCGGGTCCAGGAATCCGGCGGGCGTCCGGAAAGCCGGGAGGGTGACTCGACATGGTTCGGCCGTCGGCCCCGCGTCGCATCGTCGTCTTCGTGGTCGACGGGCTCCGGCCCGATTCGATCACCGCCGAGGACACCCCCACGCTCCATCGGCTGCGCGCCGAGGGCGTGGACTTCACGGACAGCCACGCCGTCTTCCCCACGGTCACCCGCGTCAACGCGGCCACGCTGGCCACCGGGACGCAGCCGGCCACGCACGGGATCGTCGGCAACCAGATGTACGTGCCGGCGGTCGACCCGGCCCGGGCCTTCGGCACCGACGCTTACCGCCGACTCCTCGACGTCGATCGTGCCACCGGCGGGCGCCTCGTGCTCACGCCGACGCTGGGCGAGCGCCTGCAGGCGCGAGGGCTGCGGCTGGCCGCGGTCAGCTCGGGCTCGACGGGCAGCGCGTTGCTGACGAATCCACGGGCGCCCTCCGGCGTGGGCGTGCTCGTCAACGGCTACCTCGACCCGGGCACGAGCGTGGGGTGGCCGCCCGCGGTCAGCGCGGCGATCCTGGCCAAGTTCGGACCGGCCCCGGCCAAGGGCGGCGCGGCCGACCGCTACGACACGACGGTCGCGTGGACGCAGCGGGTGCTGCGCGAGTACGTGCTGCCGGAGCTGGCGCCCGCCGTCGTGATCAACTGGCTGACCGAGCCGGACCACACGCAGCATCACGTGGGCGTGGGCGCGCCGTCCGCCCGCGCGGCGCTCCGGCACGACGACCGCGAGATCGCCCGCGTGCTCGCCACCCTGGACGGCCTCGACCCGGCGGCGTCCACCGACGTCTTCGTCGTGTCGGACCACGGGTTCACCACCAACACGGCCGGTGTGGACGTGGCAGGCGAGCTGATCGACGCCGGGCTCAAGGCCTCCGCCGATTCCACCGACGTGGTGCTCGCCAGCAGCGGACAGGCAGTGGGACTTCACGTGGCGGGCCACGACAGGGAGCGGACCGCGGGGATCGCCCGCTTCGTCCAGTCGCGCGAGTGGGGCGGGGTGCTCTTTGCCGCCGGCCGGGCGCCGGGCGACCCTCGCGGCATGGTCGACGGCACCTTCTCCCTGGAGCTGATCCACCTGGCCAATGGCGAGCGGAGCCCCGACCTGCTCCTGACCTTCCCGTGGACTTCCCGGCCGAATGCCTTCGGCGTGGCCGGGACCGACCTCGCCTGCGCCAGCGGCGGCGCGGCCCTGCTCGCCAGCGACCACGGCAGCATGAGCCCGTGGAACGTCCGCAACACCCTGCTGGCCTGGGGCCCGGACTTCAAGAAGGGCATCACCGTTCGGGCGGCGGCGGGCAACGTGGACGTGGCGCCCACGATCCTGGCCCTGCTGGGGCTCGACGCGCCCGACGGGCTGGACGGCCGGGTCCTGACCGAGGCCCTGGTGGATGGGCCGGACGAGGAGCAAGTTGCCGTGGACACACGCCTTTACAGCGTGGAGGCCGGGCCGTATCGGGCCGCTGTGCAGGTCTCGGTGGTCGACGGCCGCCGCTACGTGGACCGCAGCTGGCGCATGGAATGAGCGCCGAACCCTTGACACTGTCCGGGGGCACCTGTCTGGCCCTCGACGGCTTTCCCCGAGTGAGGCCGCCGAAACGGTGGATTTTGGCGGCGTGGCGGACGGCTCGTGCCTTGCTTAGCCGCCGGTGGGCGACTTTACCCTCGGCAACCCCACGGACCGGCCCCGTCGGCCGGGAGGAGTTCGCATGAAGTTTCGTCTGCCGTCGGCCGGCCTCGCCAACGACATCGGGATCGACCTGGGCACCTCCAACACCATCCTCTACGTCAGCGGCCAGGGGATCGTGCTCACCGAGCCCTCCATCATTGCCTTCGAGAAGGAGCGCCGGAAGGTGCTGGCGGTGGGGCACGCCGCCCGGGCCATGCTCGGCCGCACCCCCGGCAACATCGAGGTCGTCCGCCCGCTCAGCAACGGCGTGATCGCCGACTTCGACGTGGCCCAGACGATGCTGCAGGAGATGATCGCGCGCATCCAGCCGCGCGGCCGCCTGTTCCGTCCCCGCATCGTGGTCGGCGTCAGCTCGAGCGTCACCCAGGTCGAGAAGCGCGCGGTGCGGGAGGCAGCCGTGCAGGCCGGCGCCCGGGCCGTCTACCTCGTGGAGGAGCCCATGGCCGCCGCCATCGGGGCGGGGCTGCCGATCCACGAGCCCGGTGGCCACCTCGTCGTCGACATCGGCGGCGGGACGACCGAGGTGGCGGTCATCTCGCTTTCCGGCATCGTGTTCTGCCAGTCGGTGCGCACGGCCGGCGACGACATGAACGAGGCGATCACCCAGTACATCCGCAAGCACTACAACGTGCTGGTCGGCGAGCGCCGGGTCGAGGACATCAAGCTCATGCTGGGCGCCCCCCGCGAGCCCGGCCAGGGGCCGCGGACGATCGAGGTCAAGGGCCGCGACCTGGTGGCCCGGGTGCCGAAGACCATCCACATCAACGAGGACGAGGTCCGCGAGGCGCTCTACGACTGCATCGGCACCATCGTGGAGACGGTGCGCGTCTGCCTGGAGCGGACGCCGCCCGAGATCGCCGCCGACATGGTCGACAACGGCATCGTGCTCACCGGGGGCGGGGCGCTGCTGACCGGCCTGGACGACATCATCCGCAAGGAGACGTACCTGCCGGTGGCGATCGCGCCCAACCCGCTGTCGTGCGTGGCCCTCGGCCTCGGCAAGCTGCTGGAGGACATCCCGCTCCTGGAGCGCGTCGCTTTGCCGGCTTGATCAATACCAACATGGGGGGCCTCGAACGGGCCCCCCAAGCCCCCCGCACGTTCGTCGCGCCCCGGCGAAGCCGTGACGCTCCTCAATCACCGCCGTGGCGGGGGCCTCGAACGGGCCCCCCAAGCCCGATCGTTTACATGGGGGCCACGACATGGCCCCCAAACCCCCCGACGTTCGGAGCGTCCCGGCGCAGCCGTGACGCTCCTCAATCATCGCCGTGGGGGACGCTCCAAGCTTTAGCGCGGTTATTCGTGAACGCCATGGTGCGCCGCGCGCGGGCCCTGGGGGGTGGGTGCGTGGGTTCCGGGGGCCGCCGGCGTTCCGTTGGCCTCGATGGTCTAACCGTCTCGCGCGCCGAACTCACCAAACCTCGGCAGGCGCACCGGTCGGAATTGCGCGGAACGGCCGGCGGCTCCCGGAACCCACGCACCCACCCCCCAGGGCCGGCCCGGGGCCTAGGCCGCGTGCGCGACCAGGTCTCTCACGGCGGCGCACAGGATTTCGAGCTTGAGAGGCTTCGTGAGGTAGGCGTTGAAGCCTGCCTGCAGCGCGGCGGGGGCGGCGAAGTCCTCGTGGTAGGCCGTGATCGCCAGGGCCGGGATACCGCCGCCCCGCTCGGGTGGGAGCGCGCGCACCCGGCGCATGAACTCGAGGCCGTCGACGCCGGGCATCGACAGGTCGCTGATGAAGAGGCTCGGCACGAACTCGGCGAGCTGCTCGATGGCCGCAACGGCGGACTCGTACGTCGTCACCATCGCGCCGCAGTGCCGCAGGACCTCTTCCACCATGGTGCGCGTGTCGGAGTTGTCCTCGATGAGCGCGACGTGGATGCCCACGAGATCGGGCCATCCATCGCTCGCCGTCAGCGGCAGCTCCTGCGGACTTTCGAGGCCAGGTTCCCCGCTCGCATCCATGGGTCCCGCCCGGCTGACGCGTACAAGGACCGCGCCAGAGGGCTCTCGAGTACAACCCTCGAATTTGACGGGGGGGAGCCACGAGGCGGCGGCCACAGTGGGTAACGCCCTACCCACTCTGGGTCCCGCCGTCCACGCCGGGGGCGGCCCGCTGACCCGGTTCACGCCGATCGTGCTACGTTGGCCGTACTCTCCCGACGGGGTGTTGGGCCCGGGCCCGGCGCTGCTCCACCGGCGCGCGGGGCGTCGTGGGCCCTGGCAGGAAAAGGTTGTGCACCATGCCCGATGTCACCGCAGCACACATCTGCCCCACGTGCTCCTCCGACGACATCGAGCGCGTGCCGCGAGTGCGCGTCATGGACCGGATGCGGCGCGTCTTCGGGTGGCGCGTCTATCGCTGCCGTGACTGCGGGCGCCGGTTCTACGATCGTCAGAGCGCGCGGAAGGCCTCCTGAATGTCCGGGCCGGAGCCACCGGACGGCGGTCAGCGGGACGAACGCGGCGACGAGGCGCCGGTGCGCGTGTCGGCCCCCTCGCCGTTCGGGTCCGCGCCGCCGTCGTCCGGAGGGACCGGGGCCGTCCAGCCGCCCCGGGTGAGCCCGGCGGCGGCGAGCGCGCCGCGAAGGCCGCGCTGGCGGCCGGCGGCGGCGGTGGCGACCGCGCGGCGGCGGCTGCCGAGCCAGGCGCCGAGGTCGTCGAGCAGCGAGTAGGCCACCGGGGTCGCCAGCAGGGTGAGCACGAGCGACAGCGTCTGGCCGCCGATGATGACCACCGCGATCACCCGGCGCTCCTCGGCACCCGGGCCCGTCCCGACCGCCAGCGGGATCATGCCGGCCACGAACGTGAGCGTGGTCATCAGGATCGGCCGCAGCCGATCGCGGTTGCCCTGGAGCACGGCGCCCAGCCGGTCCATTCCCTCGGCGCGCAGCGAGTTCATGTGGTCGATCTGGAGGATCGCGTTCTTCTTCACCACGCCGAACAGCACCAGGATGCCGAGCGCCGAGTAGAGGTTGAGCGTGTTGCCGGTGAGCCACAGCGAGAGGAGGGCGAACGGCACCGCCAGGGGCAGCGATAACAAGATCGTGAAGGGGTGGACCAGGCTCTCGAACTGGGCGGCGAGGACCATGTACATGAACACGATCGAGAGCGCGAAGGCCATCACCAGCTCGACGAAGGTCTTCTCCAGCTCGCCGGCGCGGCCCGAGATGACCGTGTCGTAGCCCGGCGGGAGGTCCATGCGCACGACCTCCGCGCGGAGCGCCTCCACCCGGTCGGCCAGGGCGAACCCCGGCGCCACGTTCGCGCGCAGGCGCGCCTCCCGGGCGCGGTCGAGGCGGTCGATGCGCGAGGTGCCCCACGTCTCGGACACCGTGACGAGGTTGTCCAGCCGCGCGATGCCGCCGCCGGCCCGCGGCACCCAGAGCAGGCCGATCAGGGCCGGGTCGTGCCGATCCTGCTCGCGCAGCCGCAGCTGCACGTCGTACTCGTAGTTGGCGCGGGCGTCGTAGAAGCGCGTGACCTCCTCGTCGCCGCCCACCATGAGGCGCAGCGCGGTGGCGATGTCGGCGGTGTCCACGCCGAGGTCGGCGGCGCGCTCGCGGTCGACGCGCACGCGCACCTCGGGCTTGTCGAGCTTCAGCGTGGTGTCGGCGTCGATCAGGCCGAGCGCCTCCGACCGCTGGCGCAGCTGCTCGGTGTAGGCGGCGAGCGCGTTCAGGTCGGGGCCGCGCAGCACGAAGTCGATGTCGATGAAGCCACCCACGAACCGGAAGCCGGAGGGGTTGCGCACCTGGGTGCGGACGTCGCGGGGGACGACCCGGCGGAGGAGCGCCCGCACGTCCTGCATGACCGCCTGCTGCGGGCGGTTGCCGCGGAAGGCGGCGCCGGGATCGCCGCGCAGCAGGCCCCCGGCCAGGCGGGTCAGGGAGAAGAGGCGGTCGTCGTGGGGGGCGAGGCCGATGTACATCCGCGCCTCGTTGACGGACCCCAGGAACGAGCCGCCGGTCGTCGCCAGCACCAGCCGCACGCCCGGGACGCGTCGGATCTCGGCCTCGATGACCTGCACCAGCTCGTCCATGGCCGGCAGGCTCGTGCCCTGGGGCGCGGTCACCCGCACCTCGAACTCGCCCTCGTCGACGCCGCTGGGCAGGTAGTCCTTGCCGAGGCTCTGGTAGAGCGGCACCACCGAGGCCATCACCGCCAGGGCGACGACCGCGACCGCGAGCCGGTGACGCATCGCGAAGCCGAGCGAGGCCAGGTACGCGCGGTCGATCCAGCGGTAGAAGCCGCGCCGGGAGCGCGCCCCGTCGTGGGCGCCGCCGGCCGGCCGCAGCAGGCGCGCGCTCATCATGGGGGTGAGGGTGAACGACACCAGCAGGCTCACCATGACCGCCACCCCGGCCGTGAGGCCGAACTGGTAGAGGAAGCGGCCGGAGATGCTCGACATGAAGGAGACGGGCACGAAGATGATGACCAGCGACAGCGTCGTGGCCATGACCGCCAGGCCGATGTCGGCGGTCGCGGCCCGCGCGGCCTCGAACGGCCGCATGCCCTTCTCCTCCATGAACCGGAAGATGTTCTCGAGGACCACGATCGCGTCGTCGATGACCACGCCGACCATGAGCACCAGCGCCAGCATGGTGACGCTGTTCAGCGTGAAATCGAGGAGCCGCATCATGGCGAACGTCGTGATCACCGACGCCGGGATGGCCACGGCGGCGATCGCCGTCGAGGCCCAGCTCCGCATGAACGCGAGCACCACCAGCGACGCCAGGATCGCGCCCAGCACGAGGTGCACGTTGATCTCGTGCAGGGCCGCGTGGATGTAGCCCGACTGGTCCTGCAGGACCTCCACCTGCACTCCCGGGGGCAGCTCGGCGGCGGCCTGGGCCAGGTTCGCCTTGGCGGCCGCGATCGTGGCGACGGTGTTGGCGCCCGACTGCCGGCGCACCTCGAGCACCACCGCCGGGGCCCCGTTGAGGCGGGCGATCGAGCGCTGCTCCTTGGTGCCGTCCTCGGCGCGTCCCAGGTCGCGGATCCGCACCGAGGCGCCGCCCCGCGTCGTCACCACGGCCTCGTTGAAGGCCTCGGCGTCGGGCAGCCGGCCCATGGTGCGCAGCGAGTGCTCGCGCGCGGGGCCGGTGACGTTGCCGCCGGGCAGGTCGGTGTTCTGGCGCACCAGCGCGTCGCGGACGGCGGTGATCGGCAGCTGGTAGGCGGCGAGCCGGTCGGCGTCGATCCACACGTTGATGGCGCGCTCGAGCCCGCCGACGAGCTGCACCTGCCCGACCCCGCTCGCCCGCTCGAGCCGCAGCTTGACGACCTTGTCGGCCAGCTCGGTCAGCTCGCGGATCGGACGGTCGCCGGACAGCCCCACCGTCAGCACCGGCGCCGACTCGTTGTCGAACTTCGAGACGATGGGCGGCTCGACGTCCCGGGGAAGATCCTTGAGCACCGCGGCCACACGGTCGCGCACGTCCTGGGCGGCGGTCTCGATGTCCTGATCGAGGTCGAAGGCGATGATGACGATGGAGCTGCCGGCCGAGGAGATCGACCGCAGCTCGTCGATGCCCGCCACCGTGTTGATGGCCTCCTCGAGGCGCTGGGAGACCTGGATCTCCACCTCCTCGGCGGCGGCGCCCGGGAGCTGG
>DASWJN010000165.1:0-3818 GCA_036397135.1 Candidatus Methylomirabilota bacterium | reverse complement strand
GGCGGAGCGGCGCGGGCTGGATGGACATGCGGCTTAGGGGCGCGGGCACGCGCATCACCATCGACTCCGAGCTCGACGGATTCCTCGATATCGCCCGCCGCGCCGCGCGGGCAGCGGTCGCCAACGGCCTCACCCTCAGCGAGGCCACCCGCGCCAACTTCCGCGCGCTCGGGATCGAGACCGGCGAGGAGCCTAGCCGGCGATGATCGCGATATCGCGGTCGCCTGCGACGCCCTCGATGGCACGGCCCTCGCGGATCTCAGCCGGCACATCCGCCCGGTGGCCCTGCGCCAGCGCCCGCTCGTAGGCCTCGCGGGTCGCGAGCGCGCGGGTGCGCTCGACCTTGTTGTGCTTCTCCAGCTTGCAGGCGAGATTCACCGCGTCGCCGATCACCGTGAACTCGAGCCGGTCGCCGTCGCCGACGGCACCGAACAACACCCGGCCCGACGCCACCGCGGCCCCCACCTCGAGCGTGGGCTTCCCGGCAGCGCGGCGCTCGGCCGCCCAAAGATCGGCCTCGGCGAGGACACGGCCCGCGGCGCGCAGGGCGTCGGCGGCATAGGTGGCGGACGGGCGCGCCGCGCCGAAGGTCGCCATGATGCCGTCGCCCAGGAACTTGTCGACGGTGCCGCCGCAGGCGCGGATGACGGGCACCAGGCGCGCCTGGTATTCGGCCAGCAGCCGCACCAGCTCGTCGCCCGGCATGGCGGCCGCCAGCGTGGAGAAGCCGCGCACGTCCACCACCAATACGGCGGCGTCGCGAAGGACGCCCTCGCCGGCGGCGACCTCGGTCTCCGCCCGCGTGATCTCGCGCGCGACGTCGCGGTCGAAGAAGCGCGCGAGCTCGCGGGCCTCGGCGCCCCTGGCGACGGCATCGATCAGCAGCCTCCGGGCGATCGTGATGGCGACGGCGAGGATCGCCGTCACCATCAGGATGGAGATGACCTTGTCGAACTCGGCGCCCAGCAGCAGCGCGTTGTCGGTCATGTAGCGGACGTAGTCCCGGGTCAGCGCGCCCGGGCCGGCCGCGGCCACGGCATAGGCCACCAGTACGAGCCAGCCGATTGCGGCGGCGACGCCGGCGAGCACGACGTAACGGGCCTCGAACCGCAGCGCCCGGAGCGCGATGAAGATGAAGACGTAGAGCAGCGTCGGCGCCTTCAGGTAGAAGGTGGCGGGCTGCATGTACTGGATGTGGAAGCTCCAGATGGTCGTCATCAGCAGGGACATGTCGGCGATCACCGAGAGCGCCAGGAACCACGGCGGCAGGCGCATGCGGTAAGCCGCCACCAGCCGGCCCAAGGTGAACGCCCCATAGGCCGCCAGCACCAGGGGCACCGGCTGGAATGCGATGTCGGGATCGGCCGGGCGCGGCGCCACCCAGTACAGTGCCGACGACGGCGAGCTGGACCCATCCGATCAGGATCTCGCTGCGATCCTGCTGGCGCGCGATGGCCTCGCGCACGCGCCGGGGGAGGTCCTCCGGACGGGCCGGCCGCAGGAGCCCGGCGAGCCGGTCCGCGATCACACCGCGAGCCGGTAGCCGCCCTTCTCCGTGATCAGGATCTCGGCCCGGGCGGGATCGCGCTCGATCTTCTGGCGCAGCCGGTAGACGTGGGTCTCCAGCGTGTGGGTGGTGACGGCGGCGTTGTAGCCCCACACCTCGTGGAGCAGCTTGTCCCGGCTCACCGCCTTCTCGCCGGTGCGGTAGAGGTATTTGAGGATCGCCGTCTCCTTCTCGGTCAGGCGGATCTTGCGGTCGGTGGCGTCGACCAGGATCTTCTGGGCCGGCTGGAAGGTGTAGGGGCCGATGGTGAACACCGCCTCCTCGCTCAGCTCGTGCTGGCGCAGCTGGGCGCGGAGCCGCGCCAGCAGGACGCCGAGCCGGAACGGCTTGGCGACGTAGTCGTTGGCGCCGGCATCCAGCCCGAGGATGGTGTCGGCCTCCGAGCCCGCGCCGGTCAGCATCAGGATGGGGGACTTGACGCCGGTGCGGCGCATGAGCCGGCACAGCTCGCGCCCGTCCATGTCCGGAAGGCCGACGTCGAGGATCAGCGCGTCGAAGTAGTCCTCGCCCACCCGCTCGAGGGCGCCCTGGGCGTCGTGGACCACCGTGATCTCGAACTCCTCGTGGAGCTCGAGCTGTTCGGCGAGGGAGGTCACCAGCGCCTCGTCGTCGTCGACCAGAAGGATCCGCTTGCCCGTCATCGACCTCCACCCGCCCGGGCCCGGGGCCCGGAAACCTCCCGGAAATGCACGCGCGCCCACTCTACCCCAAAGATCTCCCCCCGAAAATCCCGCCCGCGGCACCGTCGAGGTAGGCCCGCCACTCGTCGGCATAGGGGATGTCCTCGTAGCCTTTCATGGTCGGAATCCCCCGGGTCATGTGGACGATGCGCGGCTCGATGGTGGCCGGCGACCATCCCTCCAGCCAGTTCCAGCACTCCGGGAGGCCGCCGATGAGGTCGTCGGCCAGCCACTGGAATCCGTGCAGGAAGGCGCCGGAGGAGAAATTCACGACCTCGGGCCTGAGGGCGGCATTGGCCGGATGGCCGCAATTCCAGAGCATGAGGCTCGACCAGTTCTTGCGCCCGTATCGCTCCTGCCGTTGGCCGTCCATCTTGATCCGCTCGGGCGGGCGGTAGTCGTGCTTCACGCACATCACCGCCTTGGACGGATCGGCGAGTGCCAGCAGATCGCTCAGATCCGACCGGAAGAGAAAATCGGAATCGCAATAGAGCGCCCAGTCCCTGTAGTCCTGCAGGGTTGGAACCAGAAACCGCGTGAAGGAGAAGTCCGTGGAGAACGGCTTGCCGTCGCGGACATCGATCCTCTGCTTGCCCTCGATGCGGAACGGCCGGTCGTACAGTCCCGACGAGCGCAGCTCGTCCTCGCGCAGATCGTGGATCCGCACGCCGACGGAGATCGTCTTGAGCAGCGACCGGCGGGCCACCAGGGTCGCCTCCGGCTCCCTCCGGTCGAATCCGATGTAGACGTCGAACGGTTCTTTCACTCGGTCTCCGATCCGGTGAGACGTTCCATGGGCGGCGCGCCGGCCGGCACCCTATGCGATTCCGAGGGCCCTGGCCACCGCGTCGAGCGGCCAGTCGTCGGTGCGCCGGTAAAGCCGCATGGAGTTGTACCACGGGATCGACGGTCCGACCCGCCCGTACCGCCATTCCGGCGACGGCGGCACCAGCACGTGGGTCTCCTTGCCGAGGGCCGCGGCGCAGTGGGCCACCGTGCAGGTCACGCTGACCACCGCGTCGAGCTCGCCGAGCAGCGCCGCGGTGTCGTCGTAGTCGCGGGAGGCGACGATCTCGTGCCAATGGTGGATCGCCATGCCCGCGGCGTCGCGGAACCGGGACACCTCCTCGGCGGCCGTGGGGAGATGGTTGAGGGATATCCAGTGGATGCCTTCCGCCAGCAGGGGCGCCAGGTCCCGCAACCCGAGGGAGCGGTCCCCCTCGCGGGGTCCGCCGATCCCCCCGCGCCACATGATCCCGATCTTCCGCCCCGGCCCCAGCGCGTCGAGGCGCCGGCGCATCTGCCGCCGGCGGACCGGGTCGGCAACGAGGTAGGGGGTCCCCGGGAAGTCCTCGATCCGGCTCCGGAACAGCCGCCCCAGGGACCCCAGGAAGAAGCGGCGGGTGACGCCGGCCGGCTCCTCGATGATCGCGCCCTTGCCGCCATCGGCGCGGGCCGTCACGCGGCAGGCCGGGAACGACCTCCGGAACAGCCCCGTCAGCCGCGGCTCCGCCACCAGCGCGACATGCTCCGCGGCGGCCACCGCGTCGGGCACCATGGACGCGAACATG
>DASWJN010000164.1:0-11267 GCA_036397135.1 Candidatus Methylomirabilota bacterium | reverse complement strand
CGGTGCGAGACCGCGGGCCGGGTCGCGACGACCTCGTGAGCTGGCCGCCCGTCTCGCTCCGTTCAGCGAGGCTGCTGGCACCACTCGGTTGGTGGATCGAACGCAAGGGGAGCGGCCATACGCGCGGGCGGTGGACGGGGGAGCGTCGCCACGACGGGGTTACGCACTCCTAGCGCCAGAAGCGCCGGTAGCCGAGGCTCAGGGCCACGAGCCAGGCGGTGGCCCCGGTGACGAGCCACATGAGCGAGAAGACGAAATCGGCGGTCAGGGCCAGCGGCCTGATGTGCGGCCAGACCCACCAGAGGCCGAGGGCCAGGCCGCCCAGCCAGGCCAGCATCATCGCGACCCAGAGGATCGCTAGCACAGGACCCTGGCTTTCCACGACGGTTGCCGCCATTGGCACCGTCCGTGCGCGAGAGGCTCGCAACGAGCGCGCTGACAGGGGAAGGGTGGCGGGGTGCGCGAGACGGCCGATCCGAGCGAGTGCCGAGCCGGAGCCGGCAGCATGCGCCCTCCCGGGGCCGGACGGTCCGTGAGGTGGCGCAATGATGGGCGGGCTCCAGCGGCGTTGTCAAGCCTGGCGGGCGCCGCCGGGGGCGGCGGCGCCACGCGCACCCCGCTGGCCGGTCTAGCTCAGGCGGTCGATCGCGGTGACGCGGCCGTAGGCGATGGCGACCTGGCCGTCGTCCTGCTCGAGGATCAGGCCGTCGCTGGAGGCCTCGCTGAGCGTGCCGGCGAGCGGCTCGCTGCTGTTGGCGACGGAGATCTGCACGCGCTGCCCGAGATGGCCGGTCGCCTCGCGGTGCCACAGCGCATCCATCGTGCGCACGACCTCGCTCAGCTCGCGGATCTGCCCGATGCCGGGGACGCCGCGGGCTTGCCCGGCAACGCTCGCCGCGACCGGGCGTGGGGCCGCTGCGGGCATGGCCGGCGGGGACGCCGGCTGGACGGATGCCGGAACCGTCGTCCCGTTCGTGGGCGCCGGCTCGGGCGCGGCCGGGTCGAGGGTGGCGGTCGGCGGCCGGCGCGTGCGGTTGGCCTGCTCGACCGCCGCGGCGAGCGCCTGGACGACCTCGGCCATCCGGCCGAGCATCGAGCGGAACATCCAGAACCCGAGCAGCGCCACGGCCAGCGCCACGCCCAGGCTCAGCTGCGCCTGGGTGCTGCGGATGACGCCGAGCGCGTGCAGGGTCCAGGCGAAGATGAGGAGCGGGACGACGGCGACGAGGGCGAAGATCACCGACGCCGCCTGCTGAAGCCCCTGCTGCCTGGATTTCACCGAGCCCTCGTCAGCCATGGGTCCCCCGTTCGATGATCCGCCAGGGGCCCCTCCGGGCCGAAGGACTTTCAGCGGCGGGTGGGCTGGTGGCCCACCGATCCCTCGTACTTGTCCAGCTCCTCGGCCGGCAGATACTCGGCCTCCCAGGCGCGGATCTGGTCGAACCCGGCGAACGTGTGAAGGTCCCCCACCGGGTGGTCCTTGAAGCGCTCGGCGAAGCGGGCCTCGGCCGCCGGGCCTTCCGCGCGGAGCCCGGTGGCGAAGTCCCACATGGCCTGCAGCGACACGCGCAGCATCGCCCCCGGCAGGATGGTGATCGCGATCCCCAGCTCTTTCGTCTGGGCGGTCGAGAGCCGCGGCGACACGCCAGTCTGGTTGTAGAAGATCGGCCCACGGACCTCCCGGCATACCCGCCGCAGCTCGTCCAGGCTGGTCGGGCCCTCGACGAACGCCATGTCGGCGCCCGCCTCGAGGTAGGCGTTGGCGCGGCGGATCGCCTCGTCGAGCGAGCCGCCGTGGGCGCCCCGGGCGTCGGTGCGGGCGACGACCACGAAGTCGGGGTCGAGGTCGCGGCGCACGGCGGCGGCCGCGCGGTACTTGCCGACGGCCTCCTCGATCGGGATCACCCGCCGTCCGGCCACGTGGCCGCAGCGCTTGGGGATCGCCTGGTCCTCGATGTGGATGCCGGCCACACCGGTCTGGATGTACTCGCGCACCGTGCGGATGACGTTGACGGCGTTGCCGTAGCCGTTGTCGGAGTCGGCGATGACCGGCACCCGCACGGCATTGGCGATGTAACGCGCGTTGAGGTGCATCTCGCTCATCGTGGCCAGCCCGGCGTCGGGTAAGCCGAGCAGCGCCAGCGACGTTCCGTAACCGGTCATGTAGACCGCCGGGAAGCCGGCCCGCTCCAGCACCTTGGCGCTCATCGCGTCGTAGCACCCGGGCACGAGCATGGGGGGGTCGGTCAGGAGCTGGCGGAGCCGCGTGGTGGCGCGCATGGGAATCCTCCGGGTGAGACGGTTAGCGGGATGCCGGCAGGCGCGAGCGGACCAGGTCGTCGAACGGGCCACTCACGCGGATGATCTCGTTGAGCGCCCACGTGCCTCTGCGGATCACCACCACGAAGAGATCGCCGGCGATCCCCGCCCGCCGCGTGGCCTCGGTGGCCGGCGCCCAGCCGACCGTGCGGGGCGCGTCACCGTCGGTGAAGGTGGCGAAGTCGAACGCGCCGCCGTCGGCGCCCACCGCCAGCACGCGACCGCCCTGGCGGTCGGCCAGGAAGAGGTGACCGTGCGGGCTCACGTCCATCCCGGAGGCGATCGGCCCCCGCAGGGCCAGGCGCTTGCCTTCGGGGCCGACGGTCCAGATCTCGCCGGCGCCACGCTGCCAGGGCGCTTCGGCCTCGCCGTCGGCGGCGATCCACAGCCGCTCGCCGCGGGCAACCAGCAAGCGGGGGCGCGGCAGCGCGAGCCAGCGCGCGTCGAGCACGCGGCCCTCGGCATCGAGGCGGAGCACGGCGCCGTGCTGGCGGTCGGCCACGTACACGTGGCCGGCGGCGTCGACCGCCACGCCTTCCGGCTGCTTGAGCAGCGGCGGCGTGCCGGGCGCCGGCGTGCCGCCGGCCACGAGGTGGGCGCGGCCGTCCACGATCCGGTAGAGCACCCCGTGCCTGCGCTCGCGGTCGTAGGTCGTCACCAGCAGCTCGTGGGCGCCGCGCACCGCGCCGACCTGCCCGTTGGGCAACGGGGGACCGTAGAGATATCGCGCCTCGGTGTCGCGGGTCAGGTCCGCGCCGCCGAGCGGGATCCGGAACACCGGCCAGACGTCCTCGACCTCGCCGCCGCCGAGGTACCGCCGCCCGGTGCGGCCCGCGTACAGCGTGCCGGCGGGATCGAAGGCCAGCGTGCCGATCGACGGGATCCCGGCCGCGACGCCGGTGCCGTGGAAGCCGTGGCCGGTGACGTACGTCTGCGCGGTGAAGCCGGGAGGCAGCTGCATCTCGGCCCCGGCGAAGGCCGGCGCCAGCGCCAGGGCGATCGCGACCAGGGCCGGGAGGATCACCCCTTCACGCTGCCCGCCGTGAGCCCTTCGACCATGTACTTCTGCAGATAGATGTAGGCCGCGATGACGGGCAGCGTGGTGAGGACGGCCCCCGACATCAGGTAGCCCCAGCCGTAGACGTCGCCGGTGATGAAGCTGGCGAGGCCGACCGGCAGCGTGCGGAGCTTGCCGTCGGTGATGAACACCAGCGCATAGAGGAACTCGTTCCAGGCCTGCGTGAACGCGTAGAGCCCGGCCGCCAGCACCCCGGGCGCCGACAGCGGCAGCACGATGCGGTAGAAGGCGCCGAAGCGGGTGGCGCCGTCGATCATCGCCGCCTCCTCCAGCTCCTCGGGGATCGACTCGAAGTAACCCATCAGCAGCCAGGTCACGACGGGCTGGCGCGACTGTACTCCACTCACCCGAAGGCAGCAAGGCGCAGAGCATTGCGCACTGTCGCGCAAGTACCTGACAGGCTTGGCCGCCTGCCAGCCATCGCGATCCCGGCGGGCGCTCAGTTCGCGGGCGCCTCGACGGTGGCCGGCACCCTGATCCCGACCGACTCCAGGCGTGGGCGCATGCGGTCCGTCAGCAGGCCGATCTTGCTCAGGTTGCTCAGCAGCGTGCCGTGCAGGTCCTTGCGGAACAGCTTGCGGTAGTGCGAGCCCTCGGCGCCGGCGGCGCGCTCCCGCCGGTGGGCGTGGATCTCGGCGATCTCGGCCTTGCCGAAGCCCAGCTCGCGATAGACCGGCTCCGGGAACTGGCCGGTCAGGGTCTTGACCAGCGCCCAGTGGGCGACCTCCTCCAGCTCGGCGCGCTCGGCGTCGGTCAGCTCGCCGATGACGTCGGGCAGGCTCAGCATGCCGAAGCCCATGTGGCGCGACTCGTCCTGGAGAATGTAGCGGCAGATCTGCTTGAGCAGCGGGTCCTTGGAGGTCTCGGCCAGCATGCGGAAGAGCGCCACCGCGAACGTCTCGGCCACCAGCTGCAGGCCGATCGTCTTGACCGTCCACCGCGAGTCCGACAGCAGCCCGTCGAACAGCTCGCGCTCGAAGTCGGGCAGCGGGTACCGCAGGCCGCCCAGCCGCTCGGTCACGTAACGGTCGAGCACCTCGTTGTGGCGCGCCTCGTCGACGACCTGGGTGGCCTGGAAGAACTTGGCATCGGTGCCCGACACGCTCTCCACCAGCTGGCTGCACACCAGCATGGCGCCGTGCTCGCCGTAGAGCAGCGTGCCCAGCCGCCAGTTGGCGAAGCGCCGGTTCAGCTCGCCCCGCTCGGCGGGCGTCAGCCGGTCCCAGAACGGCGTGCCGTAGATGTCGATCATCTCGTCGGCGAGGACACCCTGCCCGACGTCGAAGGGCTGGCTCCAGTCCACGTCGCGGGCGGCGTTCCACTGATCGCGCTTGGCCTTCTCGTAGAGGCTGCGCAGGTCGGGCGCCTCCACCGGGTAGGCGTGCTCGAAGACCACGTCGTGGCGGGCGGCGACGGGATGGCTCTCGACAGGCATGGCCGGCCCTGCTTTCCTTGGGAGTTCAGATCCTGAACCGACGGGTTATGCTAGGCGCCGGAGGCCGCGCATGTCAAGGGACGCCACCCTGCCCCCCACCCGGGCCGCCGTCCTGGACGAGATCGTCCGGGCCGCCGCCGCCGCCTTCGGCGAGGTCGGCTACCGGGCGGCCACGCTCGAGGCCGTCGCCGAGCGGGCCGGGATGTCGAAGGTCACGCTCTACCGCTACGTGTCGAGCAAGGAAGACCTGCTGTCACTCGTGTTCGAGCGCACCATCGCCTCCTTCCGCCAGGGCCTCCGGCAGATCGTGGAGGAGCGGCGCCCGGCCGACGAGACGCTGCGCCGCATCGTCCGCTATCAGGTTTCCCTGCTGGCCGGCCACCTGCCCTTCCTGCGCGTCTTCTTCAGCGAGGAGAGCGGCCTGCCGCCGGCGATGGCCGCGCGGGCGGCCCGGGCCAAGCGCGAGTACGACAGCGCGATCCAGCGGGTGGTGCGCGAGGGCATGGCGGCCGGCGTGGTCAGGGACCTGCCGCCCACGATGGTCGTGTTCGGCATCCTCGGCATGTGCAACTGGCTCCACACGTGGTACCGCCCCGACGGCCCCCTCAGCCCCGAGCAGATCGCCGACGTGTTCGTGAGCGTGCTCGAGCGCGGGTACCTCGCCGGCGGCGGCGGTGACCGCGACGATGCGCTGGCGCGGATCGAGGCGCGCCTGGCGCGGCTCGAGAACGTCCTCGCCGCGTCCTCGCGCCCGTCCCGCCCGCGCCGCGCCCGGCCGGCGGCGCCTCGTAGACCCGCGCGGGCCTGACCGCGCGGTCAGGAGGTGTCAGCGGCGGCGGTCGGGATCGGCCGGCATCGCCGGCTGCTCGACGACGCCGACCACCGCCCCCGGCCCGTGGATCGCGAGCGCCCGCGCGACGGCCTCCTCCACGCTCGCCGCGACCTCGTAGCCCAGGTGGCGGGGGACGTGAGGATCGGGCGCGCCGGCCACGATGACGCGGCCCACGTGGCGCAGCCGCTTGAGCGGGTGGGTCGCCAGGATCCCGTGGATCGGGTGGAACGCGAAGCGGTGGCGATAGGCGTCGATGTAGTCGGCGTGGCGGGCGAACTCGCCCTCGAAGCGGGCGGTGATCTCGTAGGGGTCGCGCGTGTGCGGCAGCACGCGCTCCCACACGTCGCGGTACGACGGGTGATGCACGGCGTCCCACGACTCGCGCGCCGCCGCCGCCATCACGACCGTGCAGCCGGGCTTGCCCGCCGCCTCGATCATGCCCCCGAGATACCCGAGCCCCATGGAGATCAGCGTGAGGATCGGGTTCACCGACGCCCAGATCGCGTACGGGCTCGAGTCGGGCACGCCGTAGACGAGGACGTCGCAGGGCGCGGGCGCCGCCCTCCGCCGGGGCGGGAAGCGCCGGGACTGGACCTCCAGCGCCGCCCGCCGCGTGTCGTCCACGCCGCCCGCGAAGACGTGCGCGGCGTGGAACGGATCGGCCAGCACCGTGTCGATCTTGAAGACGCGCCCGCCGAGCCGCGCCTCCAGGTGGTGGCCCATCTCGTCCAGCACCGCGTGCATGCGGTTGCGGTCGAGCGACATCGACATGCCGTCGGGGTCGTGGGTCACGCGGATCGATCGCCACGTCGAGAGCCCGATGCACACGGACTTCCAGCCGCCGGTGAAGCCGCGGATGTAGTTCGTGTTCACGTACACGGTCAGGTCGGCGTCGGTGACGAGCCGGCTCACCTCGACCGGGTAGCCGTGCGCGGCCGTCACCCCGAGGTCGGCGATCTGCTCGCGGTCCTCGGCGTCGTGGCAGGACAGGCGGGCGCCGAAGTCGCGCACGAGGCCGTCGTCGAGCAGCCGTCGCAGCTCGGCCGGCCGGCACATGCGGTGCAGCGCGTTGGCGCACACCAAGCGCACCTGGGCGGCGGTCACGCCCGCCTGCGCCAGCTCGTCGAGCACGGCGCGGATCGCCACCGGGCGGATCGGCCCGAACGAGCCGGTGGTGTGGTCGTCGAAGGCGATGGTGACCCGCGCGCCCGGCCGCACGAGATCGCGGAGGCGCGGCAGGCCGAGCGGCGCGGCCAGCGCGGCCCGCACCGCGCCGTCGAGATCGGCGAGCGGCGACAGCGCCGTCGCCGCCTCGCTCGACAGGCGCCGCGTCCCCGCGGGCAGCGTGGCGGTGAGCGTGCCGTCCGCGTACGGCAGCTCGACGTTCATCGCCCGGACGATAGCGCGGATCGGGCACGCGGGCCATCCTTCGGCTACAATCGCCCCGAGCGAACCGCCCCAGGCATTCGGAGGCCACCAGCCATGGCGAGGATCGAGCCGCTCCCGCTGCACGAGGTCGACCAGGAGATCCGGCACATCTGCGAGGAAGCCGAGCGCCAGGCCGGCACCTCGGCCAGCGCGCGCACCTATGGCAAGAACCCGACCGTCCTCGAGGCGCTCAGCGCCTTCCGGGCCGCGCTCGGCCGCGACAGCACGCTCGACCCGGTGCTCCGCGAGCTGGTGCGGCTGAAGATCGCCGGCCTCAACGCCTGCCGCTACTGAATGAAGATCCGCTATGCCGGGGCCCGGCATGCCGGTCTGACGGAAGACAAGGTCGCCGCCATCAACGACGAGACGTCCGAGCTGCTGAGTCCGCGCGAGCGCGCCGCCATTCGATTCGCCGACAGGCTCGCCGTCGACCACCACAAGGTGGACGACGAGCTGTGGTCCGAGCTGCGCCGGCACTTCTCGGAAAGCGAGATCATCGAGCTGGCCGTGCACACGACGCTCTTCATCGGCCTCGGCCGCTTCAACGAGGTGATCGGGCTGGATCCGGCGTAGCCCCGGCCGCCGCCCCACACCGCCACGCCCGAGCAGGTGGGTCGGCACCCCCTTCGTCACCACGCGCCGGCCACGACATGTACATGGCGAGCCTGGGGTACGAGCTGCAGATCGCCTCGGTGACGTCGATCGTGCCGAAGGCGCAGGGGGCAAGTTTTCGCCGAGTTTCCCAGTAGATCAGTCCTGTGGCACCTCACGAAACCCCGGCAGCATTCCAACACGCGTCCTCCGTGTCACCCTTGCTACAATGTGGCTACGTTGTTTGTGGTCACGGGAGGAAATTGATGAGGAAATCGATGAAGAAATGGATTGTCGGTTTCATGCTGGCCGCCTTCGCGGCGGGCTCCGCCGCGACGACGTTCGCGCAGGGCTGCGACCCATGCCCCGCCCCGCCAAACCCGGCCAAGCCGGCGGTGGTCACGACGCTTCCGGGCTAGTTCGCCGTGTCCGACCTGTCGGCGTCGCGTAGCCGCGTGACGCCGTCAGGTCGATGGCACGTCCTCGCGTGGACCGCCGCGCTGTTGCTGTTCACCGCCTTCGCTGGCGGCTGTCGATCCGCGCCTCCGCCCTCCTTCGGCGTCCCGGACTCCTCGCGGCCACGGCCGGTCGCGGTCGCGGTCTTCCCGCTGTCGAATCGGACCGGCGACCCGGCGTTGGGGTGGCTCGGCCCTGCGGCCCAGGATGCTCTGACCTGGCACCTGCGGCGGACGACCCGCGCGCGCGTCGTCGACATCGAAGAGCTCGTGCAGGTCACCGGGCGAACCCTCGCAGACCTCGCCGCGCTCGGCCCCGCTGACCACGTCGCGGCGGGACGGGCGCTCGGCGTCGACTACGTGGTCATCGGGGCGTACACGGGCGGCGCCGACACCCTGGGAAGCGAGATCACCGTCGCGAGCACTGCAGACCCGCCGCCCCAGGCCGAGCGATCGTTCGCCACCCTCGAGTCACTGATCACCGCCACCTCGCGGCCCTCCGCCTCGACCGGTCGCGCGATCATGCGCCTCGCGGACGCGGCGCTGGGTGGCGGGCGCGCAGCGCTCCAGGATGCCGTCGCCCACCTCGAGGCGGCGATCCGATCGGAGGCCGATCGCCCCGAGCTCCACCTGCGTCTCGGACAGACGCTCGTGCAGCTCCGCGCATACGACCGGGCGCTGCGGGCGCTCGCGGACGCGCGAACCCGCGCCCGCCGCCAGGGCGATCCGGCCGTGGGAACCCGCAGCCTCAACGAAATGGGCCGCGCGTCGCTCGACATGGGACACGCCGGGGACGCGGAGCGCCACTATCGCGACGCCCTGACGATCGCGACCGACGCTGACGACTGGTCAGGCGCCGTCGCGGCCGTGCGCGGCATCGGGATCGCGCAGTACTTCCGCGGCGAGTACGCTCTCGCGGCGACCGGCTTCGACGCCGCGCTCCGGATCGCGCGCGCGCTCGGCGACCGGCGTGCCGAGGCGGCCGTGCTCGTGAACCTCGCGGACGTCACGATGGCCCCGGGCGACTACGCCGAGGCGCGCACGCAGCTGCAGCACGCGCTCGCCCTCGCGCGGAGGCTGCGCGATCCCGCCACCGAAGCATGGGCGATGAACGACATCGGCTTCGTGGCGCTGCGGCTCGGGAACTACCGCGAGGCGGACGACGCCTTCGCCGCCACCCTCGATCTCGCCCGCGCCCGGGACGATCGACGCGCCGAGGGGCTGGCGCTCAAGAATCTCGGCCGGGTCGCGCTCGCCAGGGGCGCGTACGCGGCCGCGGAGCGGTACCTGGCCGACGCGCTGGTCGCGCTACGGTCGATCGGCGCTGCCGTCCTCGAGATCGACGCCATCGAGGCGCAGGCGACGGTGCGCTTCCGTCGGCACGAGCACGCCGCGGCCCGATCCGCCTACGAGGAAGGGCTCCGGCTCAGCCGGTCGCACCGTCTGACGCTGTTCGAGAGCACGTTCCTCTTCTCGCTCGGCCAGGTGGCGCTCGCCCAGGACGATCTCGGCGATGCCCGGCGCTTCCACGTCCACTCCCTCGAGGTCGCCCGGCGCATGCGCGCCCGGCGCGCGGAAGCCACCGCGCTGTACGGCCTCGCGGAGGTGGAGCGGCGCGCAGGAGAACCGGTGACCGCGGACCGCCTCTTCCGCGAGGCACAGACGCTCGCGGAACGGATGGGCGTGCGCGAGATCGACTGGCGGGCGCGCCACGGGCTCGGCACCGTCTTCGAAGCGTCGGGCCGGAAGCCCGAGGCCGTCGCGGAGTATCGACGGGCCGTCGACATCGTCGCCTCGCTCGCGCAGCAGTTCGGCGACGCCGACGAGCGCCAGGCCTTCCTCGGCGACAAGTTCGCGCCCTACGACGCGCTGGTGCGCCTCCTCCTCGAGCTTCACGAACACGATCCGGCCAGAGGCCATGCGACGGAGGCGTGGGCCGTGCTCGAGGCGAAGAAGGGGCGCCTCGTCGCGGAAGCGTTGAGCGGCGCGACGGCGACCCTGGCCGACGCGCGGGTGCGCGGCACCGTGCGGCAGATCGAGGAGACCCGCGCGCGCGTGCAGGCGATCGAACGCGCGGTCACGCGGGCGCTGGCGGCCGCCGACGGCGCGCCGAGCGCCACGACGGAGAAGCTCACACGCACGCTCGCGACCGCGAAGGACGGATACCTGCAGGCGGTCGACGCCTTTCTGAGACGCTATCCCGAATACAAGGCGCTCTTCGTCGATCAGCAGACGGTCGACCTCCGCGACCTCGCGAGCTTCTCCGAAGACATCCCGCCGGGCACGCTTGCCGTGCAGTACTACGCCGCGCCCGACACGCTCTACATCTTCATCGTGACACCGGGCGCGCACCGCGTGAAGACCCACGCGGTGTCCCGTGACGAGCTGTATGACCTCGTGCGCGGCTACCGCGAGTACGTGGTGCGCCCGGGCGGGCGCCCACTGGGCTGGGAGGACGACGGCAGCGACGACCACCGAGCTCACGTCGAGCCCCTGCGCCGGATCACCGCCGCGCTCTCGCGTCACCTGCTCGAGCCGATCGCCGACGAGCTGCAGCAGTACCGGGACGTCGTCGTCATGCCGAACGATCTCCTGTTCGCGCTCCCGATCCATGCGCTGACCCTCGGCCGCGGGAACGCGCCGCCGCGCTTCATGGCCGACACGCATCGCGTCAGTTACCTGACCCGGCGGCACCTGGCGGAGATCGACCGCCCGAGTCTGTCGTCCGCCGACCGGTCCCTGCTCGCGCTCGGCAACCCCGACGGCACGCTGCCAGCGGCCAGCCAGGAGGTGCGCGCCCTGCAAGTGGTCCGCGGCACCCGCGCACGGGTGCTGGTGGGAGCCGAGGCGACGAAGCTCGCCTTCATGGAGCTCGCGCCCCAGTTCGGCGATCTCCACCTCGCGACCCACGGCGTGCTCGATCCGGAGCGTCCCGGCGAATCGCACCTGGTAATGGCGGGCGAGGGTGCGGAGGCCCTTCGGCTCGATGTGCGCGAGATCAGCGGCCTGCGGCTCCGCAACGCGCTGGCCATCCTGTCCGCGTGCGAGACGGCGGTCGGCGAACTGACGCCGGGCGCCGCGCTGATCACGCTGGCGGGCGCCTTCAGTCAGGCGGGCGCGCGGTCGATC
>DASWJN010000163.1:0-29237 GCA_036397135.1 Candidatus Methylomirabilota bacterium | reverse complement strand
CCGTCGGACATCGACAGCGACTGCCGCAGGCTCATCTCGAGCATCGGGGCCAGGATCAGGCCCAGCACGATCGGCGCCGGCTCGAAGTCGAGCTTGCGGAGCACGTAGCCGAGGGCCCCGGCGGCCAGCATCAGCCAGACGTCCACGATGCTGTTGCCCACGGCGTAGACGCCCAGGATCGAGCACACCAGCACGATCGGGTACAGGACGGGATACGGAATGCGCAGCAAATTCACGAAGAGCCCGACCAGGGGCAGGTTCAGGATCAACAGGACGAGGTTGCCGACGTACATCGAGGCGATGAACGCCCAGAAAATCTGGGGGTCGTTCTTGATCAGCAGCGGCCCCGGCGTCACGCCGTGGATCATCATCGCCGCCAGCAGCAGGGCGGCCACCGGCACGCCGGGCACGCCGAGGGCGAGCATCGGCACGAAGGCCCCCGAGGTCGCGGCATTGTTCGCCGACTCCGGGCCCGCCACGCCGGCGATCGCGCCGTGGCCGAACCGCTCGGGGTGCCGCGAGATCCGCCGCTCGAGCGCGTACGAGACGAACGTCGAGATGACGTGCGCGGCGCCCGGGATGATGCCGATGGCGAAGCCGAGCAGCGTGCCCCGCCAGATCGGCATGTTCGCCTCGCGCCACTCCTGGCGCGAGGGGATCAGGTCACGCAGCCGCGGCTTGATGACCTCGGGCGGCTGGGCCCGCCCCGCGGTGAAGAGGATCTCGCCGAGGCCGAACAGTCCCACCGCGACGGCCACCACCCCCAGACCGTCGGCCAGCTCCGGCACGCCGTAGGCATAGCGCAGGAAGCCGCTCATCTGGTCGATGCCGACCATGCCGAGCAGCAGGCCGAGGGCGGCCATGGCCAGGCCGTTCAGCATCGAGCCCGGGCTCATGTACGCGAGCACCAGCAGCCCCAGGAGGAGCAGCGCGAAGTACTCCGGCGGTCCGAAGCGCAGGGCGAACTCGGCCAGCGGCGGCGCCAGCAGCATGAGGGCGACGACGCTGACCGTGCCGGCGACGTACGAGCCAACGGCGCAGATGGCGAGAGCGGGCCCCGCCCGGCCCTTGCGGGCCATCGCGTAGCCGTCGATGCACGTCATCACCGAGGCGGCCTCGCCCGGGATCCGCATGAGGATCGAGGTCGTGGAGCCGCCGTACATCGCGCCGTAGTAGATCCCGGCCAGCATCACCAGCGCGCGGGTGGCGTCGAGCCCGAACGTCAGCGGCAGCAGCAGGCTGATGCCCGCCAGCGGCCCCACCCCGGCAGCACACCGACCAGCGTGCCGACGAGGCAGCCCAGGAAGGCGTAGACGAGGACGCCCGGCGACAGGGCGATGGCGAAGCCCATGTAGAGGTTCTGGATCGTCTCGGCCACGGCTCAGAACCCGAGCGCGCCCCGCGGCAGCGGCACCCTCAGGACGTCGTGGAACAGATAGAACGAGCCGAAGGCGATGGCGACCGTGAGCACCACGGTGAACACGGCGCCCCGGCGCTCGAGCAGACCCAGCAGGACCAGCAGCGCGGCGGCGACGGCCAGCCGCCACCCCAGGCGCTCCAGGGTGAGGGCGATGAAGGCGCACACGGCGAGGATGGCGACGGCGTGACGCGACTCGCGCCATTGCATGTCGGGGAGCCGGGTGCCGCCGTGGCGCACGGCGATGAGCACGACGCCGATGGCGATCAGCACCAGCGACAGGATCGCCGGCACGTAGGCGGGGCCAGGCCGCCACAGCGTGCCGAAGGGGAAGCGCAGGCCCTCCCAGAGCGCGACGGCGCCGATGAGGACGAGGACGCCGCCGGCGATCCGCTGGGACGTGATCACGGCCGGGCCGGCTACTTCGCGCTCTCCACCTTGCCGATCTTCCTGATGACGTCGGCCAGCTTCGCGGCGTCCTTCGCCCAGTACTGGTTGAACTCGTCGGCGTCCATGTACGCGACGGGCGAGTCGAGCCTGGCGTGCGCGTTGACGACCTCGGGCGCCTTGACCGCCTGCCCCATGGCCTCCCGGAGGATCTTGATCACGTGCGGCGGCGTGCCGCGCGGGGCGACCAGGCCCGCCCAGGCGGCGTACTCGACGTCGTAGCCGAGCGACTTGAAGGACGGCACTTCCGGGAACGCCGCGAGCGGCTCGTTCCCCGTGTGGGCGAGCAGCCGGAGCTTGCCGGCCTTGACGTGGGGCGACACGAGCACGGTCGTGCTGGCCGTCGTCTCAGCGTGGCCGCCGAGCAGCGCGTTCATCATGGGCCCGCCGCCGGTCGTCGGCAGGTGGCGCATGCGGATCCCGGTGGCGTGGAGGAACATCTCGAACGGCACGTGGGAGGCGCCGTACAGCCGGAGGACGTGAACGTGATCTGGCCGGGCCGCCGGCGCGCGTCCTCCACCAGGTCCTTCAGCGTCTTCCAGGGCGAGTCGGAGCGCACGGTGATGATGGAAGGCTCGGCGTTCACCCGGGCGATCCCGACGAGCTGGTCGCGGGTGTACGTCGTGGGCCGCCCGAAGAGCCGGTCGACCTCCGGCAGCACGGAGACGCTGACCAGGGCCATCAACAGCGTGTAGCCGTCGGGCTTGCTGTTGGCGACGGCCTGGTTGCCGACACCGCCGGCGGCGCCCGGCTTGTTGAGGACGACGAAGGGCTGCTTGAGGATCCGCTCGAGGGCGGCGGCGACGGGGCGCGCGGTCAGGTCGGCGAGGCCGCCGGGCGGGAAGGCGACGACAATGGTCACGGGCCGCGTCGGGTACGCGTCCTGGGCCGCCGCCGGGGCCGCCGCGCCGAACACGAGAGGAACGAGCACTGCCACTGTGAACATCCACCGGATCATCGAAAACTCTCGGACATCAATCTCGATCGAGTCGCCGGCTGCGTTCAGGGAAAGCGTCCGGAAGCTGAAGCGGATGGGCGTCGGGCCTCGCGAGAAGCGCGCCCTGGTCCTGGCGCAGAATCGGGCCAAGGCCATGCTGAAGAAGAAGACCTTGTCGGAGAAGGAGAGGAAGGAACTCCAGGCGATCGCCGGCACGCCCCTCCCGGAGGTGACGCGGAGGGAGGCCGGGAAACGGGCCGCCTGAGGGTCACCGGAGTGATCGCGCCGGACCGGGCTCGCCGGCAACCGTGACGGACGCGGGCCGTCGCGCATCGGTGAGCAGTCTCCGGTACCGCCCGCCGAGCCACAGGGCGAGGAGCAGCCACACGGCGGAGAGCGGCACCATCGTGAGGGCCAGGCCGGAGAGGCCGAGCCCCAGCCAGGCGATCGCCGTGTAGGACCAGGCGCCGAGCTGGTCGCCCGCGCGGTACACGAAGGTGTCGTTGAAGTTCTTGGCCTTGTACTTGTCGGTGCGGGGCAGGACCGTGTAGAGCACCTCGCGGGCCGGGCGCTGGATGGCGAAGTTTCCCGCCCGGCGCAGCACCTGGAAGACGACGAGGACGGCCAGGACGGGCGCGCTCCCCAGGATCCCGAAGCCGATCAGGCTCATCAGCGGCAGGAAGGCGAGGCTGACGGCCACACCGAACCAGCGCAGCATGCGTCCAGTGAGGAAGATCTGCGTGGCCAGCGTGAGGACGTTCACCGCCAGGTCGATGCCGGCGAAGAGCTGCGTCCGCGCCTGCGGAGCGCCCTCGAAGACGCGCGCGACGATGGCGGCCTGCTGGAAGTAGAGGAACGTCGAGGCGATCGTGAAGAGGAGCATCAGGGCCGCGATGCCCAGCAGGTAAGGGGAGCGGCCCACGTGACGGATGCCGTCGAACACGCCGCCGCCGATGATCCCGGCGCCCTCGCCGCCGACCCCGTCCGCCTCCAGCGGCGCGGTTTGCGCGAGCGACGCCTCCTGGCCGTCGAGGGCGCGGGCGGCGCGGGCGGCGATCTCCAGGAGCAGGGCCGACACGAGGAGAAGGTTCACCGGACCCAGCAGGGGCACGAGCGCCGAGGTGATCGTGGAGCCGAGGATCGCGCCCATGGTGCCCCCGACCGCGACGAGGCCGAAGAGGCGCTGGCTCTGCGCCGGGCGGTAGAGATCCGTCATGAAGGACCAGAACACGGACACGACGAAGAGGTTGAAGACGCTCGTCCAGATGAAGAACACGCGGCCGACCCACACGGCCTGATCGGCGCCCGCCACGCCGAAAACCAGGAAGAAGACGACGAGGTTCAGGATGAAGAAGCGGTAGATGAGCGGCACGAACCGCCGCCGCGGCAACCGCGCGACGAGCGCGGTGAACAGGGGGTGCACGAGGAGCATCCCCACCAGGGTCCCCGTGAAGAGCCAGGCGAGGTTCTCGACGCCGCCGGCCACTCCCATCTCGTCCCGCACGGGGCGGATGACGTAATAGGCCGAGAGGATGAAGAAGAAGTACGCGCAGGAGGCGACGAGCGCGGCGGTCTCGTGCTCCCGGACATCGACCGCGCGGCGGAGGAGACGGCCGAGCGCTGACATCACCGGGCGTCGCTCACGCGGCGTCGATCAGCGCCGCCATCCGCCGCCGGGTCGCCTCGTCGGGGAGTGGCCCGAGGGCGGCGCCGAGGTTGTCGGTGAGGTAGGCCAGCCGGGCCGTGCCCGGGATGGCGCACGTCACCGCCGGGTGCGAGATCACGTACTTCAGCGCGAACTGCGCCCAGCTCCGGATCCCGAGTGCCGCCGCCCACCCGGGGATCGGCCGGCCTGCCAGCGCCTGGAACACGCGCCCGCGCCCGAACGGGAGGTTCGTGAGGACGGCGACCCCCCGGTCCGCGGCCAGCGGCAGGAGCCGGCCCTCGGCGGCGCGGTTGTCGATGGCATAGTCGATCTGGATGAAGTCGAGCGGCTCCCTCTGCACGAGCCGGGCGAGGGCCTCGTGCTGGCGCGTGGAGGACGTCGTGACGCCGTGGTAGCGGATGCGCGCTTCCTGCTTCCACGCGCGCAGCACGGGCAGCATCTGCTCGACCCCCGCCATGTTGTGGATCTGCAGCAGGTCGATCCGCTCGCTGCGGAGCCGCTCGATCGACCTTCGCATCTCCGCGAGGCCGGCGGCGACGCCGGCGCGGCCCCCACCGACCTTGGTGGCGATGAACAGCGCGGGCCGGTTGCCGAGCTGCTCGACGAGGTCGCCGATCACCGTCTCGGCCGCGCCGTAAGACGGCGCCGTGTCGACCACCATCCCGCCGAGGCGGGGAAGCTCGCGGAGCACCTCGAGGAGCGGCGCGCGCGCCTCGGCCGATTCGCCGACGTCGAACCGCCGGGCCGTGCCGATGCCGACCGCCGGGATGCGCTCACCCGATGAGGGGATCGTCCGGCGGACGAGGTCTGTCGATTCGGACGCGAGCGCGAGGGCTGCCGGCGGCTCCGTGAGCAAGAGACCCCCCAGCGCCAGCGCCGCTCTCGCGCCGATCGTGAGCGCCGCACGCCGGGTGATCGGTCGATGCCGGTCGGACATATCGATCAGGGCTCGAGCCCCAGACCCCGCCGCAGCTCGCGCGCCGTGAGCCCCCGGCCGAAGACGGCCGTGCCGACATCGAAGTCTTTCGAGCGCGCCAGGGGGCCGACCAGGACGGGCTCGAAGCCGGCATCCCTCACCAGACGCGCGGCGACCTCCAGGGCCGCCTGGTCATCGGAGGCCAGCGGCACTGCGATACGCTCACCCGCCCGGTGGGCCTCGGTCTTCAAGATCGAGGCGGGGATCGTGTTGAACGCGCGGACGAGCCGCACGCGGCCGAGGTATGCCAGCGAAGCCGTCGCGGTCCCCTTTCTCCGCGCCTCCTCCGCTATCGGACCGTCCCGCTGGGGGAACGGGTTGCCGGGATCGAGCACGATCTTCCCGCGCAGCTCTTCGGCATGGTCCCGGCCCACCTGGGGGAACGCGCCGTAGGGGACGGAGACGAGGATGACCTCGCCGAAGGCGGCCGCCTCTCGTGGCGTGCCCACCCGAGCCAGCGGGCCGAGGCGGTCGGCGAGGGGTTTGAGGTTCTCCGGATGCCGCGACGAGAGCAGGACCTCGTGGCCCGCCTTCACCCAGTGCTCGCCGAGCGTGCCGCCGATCCGGCCCGCTCCGATGATCCCGATCTTGAGGCGTGCCTGACCCGCCGCGGCATCGGCGAGCGGGCCGAGCGAGAGGCCCGCGACCGCGACCGCGAGTGTCACGATCCCGGATCCCCGGAGGAGATGACGGTGGAGCGTCATGCCGGGACTGTCGCCGCGGGAATCCCGCGTGATCTCATCGCTTCTTCCCTCGCCCGTCGAACCGGCGCAGTGCAGTGAACACACATGCGACAAGGGCGTACCGCGGCCCTCACTCGAACGTTCGCTCTTCACTGTCGCATGCGTGGCAATCGGAACGCGAAATGACGGCGGTGCCGCGTCGCGAAGGCCACGCGTAACCGGAGCTTCCCTGGAGATGCCTGGCCGTGCGGATCAGGCCGCGCGCGGGGCGGCGGCCACGGATGCGATGGCCGGTCGTTCCACGCGGAGGTACTCCTGCATCGGCATCCGGATCTCCTCGCGATGGGTGCCGCCCTCGAAGACCAGTTCCGGCTCGTCTGCGAGCGAGCTGTCCACGAACGCGCTCATTCCGTACAGCTGTCCGAACGGCGGCATGGCGCCCGGCTCGCAATCGGGGAACAATGGCGCGGCGGCGATAGGCGAGGGCGCGGACGCCGTCGTACTTCTCCTCGTAGACCCAGCCCTCCCGGTGGAAGGCCTTCGGCAACCAGCGTCGCCATCATCGGCGCGATCAGCCCGATCATCGCGGGGGAACGCCCGCCCGCTCCCGGATGGTGTGCCGGACGGTCTCGAGGGGCAATTGGCGGACCTCGGTGATGGTCGTACCCGGGCGGCTGGAAGGCGCACAAGCCCTACCTCCGCATTCTGCCGTCGCCGAAGTAGGGCACCGCCCGCGTTTTCACGTGATCGTCGAAGACTTGACTCCGACCTGGCGACATGCACTGAAGGTAACTAGCTGTTTTAGCAAGCGATCATGGCCTGTCTGGGGAATGCAGGAATCCGACTGAAAAGATCGCCGACTGATTTGATCGGATATGCGATCGGGTATAGCCTGAGGCTGGTCGTCGGAAGTGGAAGGACGGACATGCTGCGGTTCACGAAGCAGGTGGACTACGGGCTCATGGCGATGCAGTACATCGCTGGCCACCCGGGCGACGCCGCGGTCAGCGTGAGACGGATCGCCGCCGAGTTCGGGATCCCGGCCGAATTACTCGCCAAGGTCCTCCAGCGCCCTCGCGAGGGGCGGTCTCGTGGTGGGCCTGAGCGGGCCTGGCGGAGGCTACCGGCTGTCGCTGCCACCGGCGGCGGTGACGGTGGGGCAGGTCATCCGGGTGCTCGAGGGGCCGCTGGCGATCGTGCGCTGCATGGCGGACCACGGCGACTGCGCGCAGACGCCGCGCTGCACGCTCCGGAAGCCGGCGCGGAAGCTCCAGGCGGCGATCAACGGCCTGCTGGACACGATGACGCTGGCCGATCTCGGCGGGTTCGCCATGGCGGGCCGCGCGGGCGGCGAGGTGAGAAACGACGGTCAGGAGGCCACGACGGCCCGGGCCGCCACCACGAGGGAGACAGAGCGCTCATGAGTACGACCGTCAAGACACTCGAGGCCCTGGCCAACCGCGAGTACAAGTGGGGCTTCGTCAGCGACATCGAGGCCGATGCGCTGCCGCCGGGGCTGAACGAGGACGTCGTCTGCGCCATCTCCGCCAGGAAGCAGGAGCCGGAGTTCATGCTGGAGTGGCGTCTTCGCGCCTACCGCCACTGGCTGAAGATGGAACGGTCGGCCGGGGAGCCGAAGTGGGCGAACGTCACCTATCCGCCCATCGACTACCAGCAGATCGTCTACTACTCGGCCCCGAAGCGGACGGGCGCCGGCCCGGCCAGCCTGGACGAGGTGGACCCCAAGCTCCTCGAGACCTTCGAGAAGCTCGGCATCCCCCTGTCCGAGCGCAAGCGCCTGGCCGGGGTGGCCGTCGACGCAGTGTTCGACAGCGTCTCCGTGGCCACGACGTTCAAGGAGAAGCTGGCCGAGCTCGGCATCGTCTTCTGCTCGTTCTCCGAGGCCGTGCAGACCCACCCGGAACTGGTGCAGAAGTACCTCGGGTCGGTGGTGCCCTACACGGACAACTTCTACGCGGCGCTCAACTCCGCCGTCTTCAGCGACGGGTCGTTCTGCTACATCCCCCGTGGCGTCCGCTGCCCGATGGAGCTCTCCACGTACTTCCGGATCAATGCGGCGAGCTCCGGCCAGTTCGAGCGGACGCTGATCATCGCCGAGGCGGGCAGCTACGTCAGCTACCTCGAGGGCTGCACCGCGCCCGTGCGCGACGAGAACCAGCTTCACGCCGCCGTGGTCGAGCTGGTGGCGCTCGACGACGCCCGGATCAAGTACTCCACCGTCCAGAACTGGTACGCCGGCGACGCCGAGGGCCGCGGGGGCATCTTCAACTTCGTCACCAAGCGCGGCAAGTGTGTGGGGCAGCGGTCGAAGATCTCCTGGACCCAGGTGGAGACGGGCTCGGCCATCACCTGGAAGTACCCGAGCGTCATCCTCCAGGGCGACGACTCCGTCGGTGAGTTCTACTCGGTGGCGCTGACCGCCAACCGGCAGCAGGCCGATACCGGGACCAAGATGCTCCACATCGGCAGGAACACCCGGAGCACGATCATCGCCAAGGGCATCTCGGCCGGTCGCGGCAACAATACCTATCGGGGGCTCGTGAAGATCCTGCCTCGCGCCACGAACGCGCGGAACTATACGCAGTGCGACTCGCTGCTCCTCGGCGACCGGTGCGGGGCCCACACCTTCCCCTACATCGAGGTCGGCAACGCCTCGTCCATCGCCGAGCACGAGGCCTCGACCTCCAAGATCAGCGACGAGCAGCTCTTCTACTGCAAGCAGCGGGGGATCTCCGGCGAGAACGCCGTGTCCATGATCATCAACGGCTTCTGCAAGGAGGTCTTCAAGAACCTGCCGATGGAGTTCGCGGTGGAGGCGACGAAGCTGCTCGGCGTGAGCCTGGAAGGGAGCGTCGGCTGATGCTGTCGATCCGCGACCTCAGCGCGGGCGTCGAGGCCAGGCCGGACATCCTCAAGCGGATCAGCCTGGAGGTGACGGCGGGCGAGGTCCACGCCGTCATGGGCCCCAACGGCTCCGGCAAGAGCACGCTGGCGCAGGTCCTGGCCGGCCACCCGAGCTACCTCGTGACGTCCGGCGAGGTCACGTACCGCGGGCGGGACCTCCTGGCCCTCCCTGCCGAGGAGCGGGCGCGGGCCGGCGTGTTCCTGGCCTTCCAGTATCCGGTGGACATCCCGGGCGTGAGCAACGCGTACTTTCTGAAGGCCGCGGTCAACGAGCAGCGCAGCCGGCAGGGGCAGGAAGAGCTCGACGCGATGGAGTTCCTGGAGCTCCTCGAGCAGAAGCTCGAGGTCGTCGAGATGGACCGGAGCTTCGTGAACCGGCCGGTCAACGAGGGCTTCTCCGGTGGCGAGAAGAAGCGGAACGAGATCCTCCAGATGGCCGTGCTGGAGCCGAAGCTCGCCATCCTGGACGAGACGGACTCCGGCCTGGACATCGACGCGCTCAAGGTCGTCGCTGAGGGCGTGAACCGCCTGCGGCGCCCGGACAACGCCATGATCCTGGTGACCCATTACCAGCGGCTCCTGCAGTACGTCGAGCCGGACCACGTCCACGTGCTCTTCGACGGCCGCATCGTGAAGTCCGGCGGCAAGGAGCTGGCCCTCGAGCTCGAGCGGAAGGGCTACGACTGGATCCGGGAAGAGGTCGCCGCCGGCCAGCCGGCGGGCCGGTAGCGAGGCACCGATGGCCACGACCATCGCCACCGCCAAGGACCGCTACCTCGCGGAGTTCGAGGCCCTCGAGCGCCAGGGCGCGCTCCGGAGCCCATCGTGGCTCTCGCCGCTCCGGCGCCGGGCCATCGACCGCTTCGGGGGACGGGGCTTCCCGACGACCCGGGACGAGGACTGGCGGTACACGAATCTGGCGGCTCTCACCACGATGCCGTTCCAGCCCGCGGCGCCCTCGCCGGACGGCGTGCCGGCCGGGGCGCTCGAGCGCCTGGCGCTGGCCGGCGCGGAGTGGCCACGCCTGGTCTTCGTCGACGGCCACTACTCGCCGAAGCTCTCGACGGCCCGCCCGCTCCCGGGCGATGGTCGGGTGGGGAGCCTGGCCGAGGCGATGATCACCGATGGAGATCTGGTCGGACTTCACCTCGGCCGCCATGTCGGCTGGGACGGGAACGTCTTCGCCGCGCTCAGCACGGCCTTCATCCAGGACGGCGCCTTCGTCTGCCTGCCGGCCGAGGCGCGGGGCGCGACGCCGATCGAGCTCGTGTTCCTGGCCACGACGCCGGGCGTTGTGGCCCAGCCGCGCACCCTGATCGTGGCCGGCCGCCACAGCCGGCTCACCGTGGTCGAGCGGTACGTGGGCCTCACCGACGAAGCGTACTTCACCAACGCCGTCACCGAGGTCGTCGCCGGGCCCGGCGCGACCGTGGACCACTACGTGCTCCAGGAGCAGGGCGCGGAGGCCTTCCACGTGGCGACCCTCCATGCCGCGCTCGAGCGCGACAGCGCCTTTGCCACGTGCGGGGCGACCTTCGGGGCCCGGCTCGCGCGGACGACGCTGACGCTCGCGTTCGCCGGCGAGGAGGCGCGCGGCGCCGTCAACGGCCTGTACGTCGTGGGCGGCCGGCAGCACGTCGACCACCACGTCACGGTGGACCATGCGGTGGCCCGCTGCGCGAGCCAGCAGCTGTTCAAGGGCGTGCTCGACGGGACCGCCCGCGCCGTCTTCAACGGGCGGATCGTCGTCCGCCCGGACGCTCAGAAGACGGACGCCATCCAGACGAACAAGCACCTCCTCCTGTCCGACGGCGTCGAGGTGGACAGCAAGCCCCAGCTGGAAATCTTCGCCGACGATGTCAAGTGCACCCACGGCGCCGCCGAGGGGCAGCTGGCGCCGGAGGCCCTGTTCTATCTGCGGAGCCGCGGGCTGGAGGAGGCGACGGCGCGCGCGCTCCTGACGTACGGGTTCGCGCGCGAGGTGCTCGAGCGCGTGACGGTCGAGCCACTCCGGGGCTATCTCGACAGCCTCCTGGTGGCACGGCTCCGAACCGGACGGACCACGAAGGAGATCGCATGACCCCAGGTGCATTCGTGACGCCCGTCGCCCCGAACGAGGTCTGGGACGTCGAGCGAATCCGCAAGGACTTCCCGATCCTGCACCAGCAGGTGCACGGCAAACCCCTCGTCTACCTCGACAGCGCGGCCACGAGCCAGAAGCCCCAGGCGGTGATCGACGCCCTCGTGGCGTACTACAGCGTCGACAACTCGAACGTCCACCGCGGTGTGCACGTTCTGAGCGAGCGGGCCACCGCCGCCTACGAGGGCGCGCGCGCCCGCATCCAGCATCACCTCAACGCCGCCTCCCCGCGGGAGATCGTCTTCGTCCGCCAGGCGACGGAGGGCATCAACCTCGTCATGGCGAGCTTCGGGCGCCGGTTCGTGGGGCCGGGGGACGAGATCGTCATCTCGGCCATCGAGCACCACGCCAACATCGTGCCCTGGCAGATGCTCTGCGAGGAGAAGGGAGCCCGGCTCCGCGTGGTCCCGGTCGACGAACGCGGTGAAATCGTCATGGAGGCGTACGTGCGCCTCCTCGGCTCCCGCACGAAGCTGGTGGCCATGACCCAGGTCTCGAACGCGCTGGGCACGGTGACGCCGATCGAGGAGATCATCCGGCTCGCCCACCAGCAGGACATCCCCGTCCTGGTCGACGGCGCCCAGGCGGTGCCCCACCAGTCCGTCGACGTGCAGGCGCTCGACTGCGACTTCTACGTCTTCTCGGGCCACAAGGCCTACGGGCCGACCGGCATCGGCGTGCTCTACGGCAAGGAGCGGTGGCTCGAGCGGATGCCGCCCTTCCAGGGCGGGGGCGACATGATCAAGGCCGTCACCTTCGAGAAGACGACCTACAACGAGCTGCCGTACAAGTTCGAGGCGGGAACGCCGCACATCGCCGGGGCCATCGGGCTGGCCGCCGGCCTCGAGTACATCGCCGGTCTCGGCCTCGACCGGATCGGCGAGTACGAGCGCGAGCTCCTCGCCTGCGGGACCCGGCTCCTGTCGGCGATCCCCGGCGTGCGGCTCATCGGCACCGCCCGCCACAAGGCGGCCGTGCTGTCGTTCGTCCTCGACGGCGTCCACGCCCACGACCTCGGCACGATCCTCGACCAGCAGGGCGTGGCCGTCCGCGCCGGGCACCACTGCGCCATGCCGGTGATGCAGCGATTCGGCGTGCCGGCGACCGTCCGCGCCTCGATGACGTTCTATAACACCCCCGCCGAGCTCGAGACGCTGGCAGCGGCGGTCGAGGGAGCCCGGGAGATCTTCGCCTGATGTCCGATCTCCGCGACCTCTACCAGCAGGTGATCCTCGACCACAACCGGAAGCCGCGGAACTTCCGCAGGATCGCGGATGCCAACCGGACCGCCGAGGGCCACAACCCCCTCTGCGGCGACCAGATCGCCCTGTACCTCACGGTGGAGGACGGTGTCGTCAAGGACGCCGCCTTCCAGGGGTCGGGCTGCGCCATCTCCAAGGCGGCGGCGTCCATGATGACGGCGGGCGTCATCGGCAAGCCGGAACCGGAAGTGGAGGCGCTGTTCCACCGCGTCCACGCCATGCTCACCGGCGCGAACGGCGTCGCCGCCGAGGTCGGCAAGCTCGCCGTCTTCGCCGGTGTCCGAGAGTTCCCGAGCCGGATCAAGTGCGTGACGCTCGCGTGGCACACGCTCCAGGCCGCCCTCCGCGGGGCCGCCGAGCCGGTGTCGACCGAGTAGTCGTCACGTCACTGGAGAAGGAGGACGCACGCATGGCCGACCAGGCCACGATCGAGCGCGAGGTCGTCGCGGCGCTACGCACGTGCTACGACCCCGAGATCCCCGTCGACATCTACGAGCTCGGGCTGATCTACGGCGTGACCGTCGCCTCCGAGGGCGCCGTGCACGTTCGCATGACGCTCACCTCACCCAACTGCCCGGCCGCCCAGGAGCTGCCGGCCGACGTGGAGCAGAAGGTGCGGGCGGTGCCCGGCGTCACCGACGCCCGCGTCGAGATCGTCTTCGACCCGCCCTGGGACAGCTGCAAGATGTCCGACGCCGCCAGGCTCCAACTCGGTCTGCTCTGACCCGGGGCGGGGGCTACTATTTCTTGAGCCGCAGCTCCTCCAGGGGCGCGGCCCAGGGATACGGGTCGATCATCATCAGCGCGGGGTTCTCCAGCCGCGGTCCCACCCCGCTCGGCCAGATGTAGTCGTAGATCGCCGCGAAGCGCACGCGGTCGTGGAGCAGCTGCTGGATGCGGTGCAGCAGCGCCTCGCGCTTCTTGCGGTCCATCTCGTGCTCCTGCTGCCGGTAGAGCGCCTCGATGTCGGGATACGCGCCGTAGGCGTAGGCGCCTTCGGCGGGGACGATCTGCGACATCCGCGAGGCGGCGTTGCCGTAGACGGCGACGATGCAGAGGCAGAGCCCCTTCAGCTTCTTCGTCCCCAGCGCGGAGTAGAAGGCCGCCCGCTCCATGGTCCGCAGCTGCGTCCGGATGCCCACCGCGGCGAGGTTGGCGGCCACCGCCTCGGCCATCGAGAAGTACGGCGGCCACGGGTGCAGCTCGCCGGCGTCGAAGCCGTTCGGATACCCCGCCTCGGCGAGGAGTTGCTTGGCCTTCGCGGGATCGTAGGGATGGGGCTCGAGCGGCAGCGCGAACTCGAACGCCTTGGGAACGATGTTCCCGTTCAGCTTGGAGGCGCCGAGGTTTTCCGCCTCGTTGATCGTCCGGCGGTCGATCGCGTGGCTGGCCGCCAGCCGCACGCGCCGGTCGTGCCACGGGGACTTCGCATCCCACTGGTCGAGGAAGTCGAGGTAGAAGGTGCCGATGCCGCCCGAGAACGCCAGCTTGAGGTTCGGGTCGCGCTGGACTTCCTGGGCCTGGGGGGCGTCCAGGAGGTAGGCCAGGTCGACCTCGCCGCGCTTGACCATGGCCAGGCGCGTGTTGCTGTCGGGAACGCTCTTGAACACGAGCCGCTTCACGGAGGGCACCTTGCGCCAGTAGCTCTCGTTGGCTTCCACCACCAGCTCGATGCCGGGCTGCTGGCTCACGAACTTGTAGGGGCCGAGGCCGATCGGGTGCTTGCGGAAGCCGTCCGCGCCCACCTGCTCCATGTACTTCTTCGGCACGATCCAGGCGGCGCCGGAGGCGAGCGTGCCGTAGAACGTCATGAAGTCGGGCCACGGCTCCTTCAGGTGAAAGCGCACCCGGTGGGGGCCGGCCACCTCCACCTCGCGCACCTTGTCGAGAAGGACCTTGGTCTTGACGCGCCCGAAGCTGAACTTCACGTCCTCGGCGGTGAAGGGATCGCCGTTGTGGAACTTGATCCCCTCGCGCAGCTTGAACTCGTACGTCTTCTGGTCCGGGCTCGCGGTCCAGGACTCCGCGAGGCTCGGCGTCATCAAATTGCCCGGCATCGGCTTCACGAGCGCGTCGTGGATCGCGTACATGATCCAGAACGGGGTGATGAAGCCCAGCACCGAGGCCGGGTCGTACCAGGCCGGGGCGAGCGTCACGTACATCGCGAACTTGACCTCGCCCTCGGGCTTGCCCTGCGCCGCCGCCGGTCCGGCGAGCGGGGGCAGGACGAGCGAGGCGAGAAGCGCGACCGCCAGGACCATTGCTGGAAGACGCCGCTGACCGGTCATGTCTGGTCACCTCCGCGACGACGATGGACAGCCTTGTCCCGAATGTGCCGCGAGTGTACTGCCCTTCGGCCGGTACCGGAAGGGGCCGGCCGGAGGCGCTCAGATACCCAGGTGGAGGGACTTGATCTCGTCGTTGGCCCGGAGCTCGTCCGGCCGGGCCGAGTAGACGACCTGGCCCTTGGCCATCACGTGGACGTAGTCGACCACTTTGAGGGCCAGGGCGGCGTTCTGCTCGACGAGCAGGATCGACAGGCCTTCCTGCCTCAGCGTGCCGATCGCGTCCCACACCCCCTGGATGACGATGGGCGCCAGCCCCTCGGACGGCTCGTCCATGATGAGGCAGTCCGGGTTGGTCATGAGCCCGCGGCCGATGGCCAGCATTTGCTGCTCGCCCCCCGACAGCGTGCTGGCGCGCTGGCGGCGTCGTTCCCGGAGGCGCGGGAAGAGCGAGAACACGCGCTCGAGGGTCCAGCCGTGGCGGCGAACGCTGCGCGCCGCCACCTTGAGGTTCTCCTCGACCGTCAGGGACGGGAAGACCCGCCGCCCCTGGGGCACCAGCCCCATGCCGCGGCGGACGGTCTCGAACGAGGACACCCGGGTGATGTTCACGCCCTTGAAGAGGATGCGCCCCCGGCGGGGAGGCGTGAAGCCGACGATCGAGTTCACGAGCGTCGTCTTGCCGACCCCGTTGCGACCGAGCAGCCCGAGGATCTGCCGGGGCTGGACGTCCAGCGACAGTCCCTGCAGCACGTGCGCGTCGCCGTAATATGTGTGGATGTCCTCGACCTGCAGGATGGCCATGGCTCAGCCGGTGCCCAGGTAGATCTGCTGGACCTTCGCGCTCCGGCGGACGTGCTCGCTCGGTCCCTGCTCCACGACCTCGCCGAAGTGGAGGACGGAGATGCGGTCCGCCACGTCGAAGACGACGTCCATGTCGTGCTCGATGAGGAGAATGGCCAGGCCGGGGTCGAGCCGGCGGAGGAAGCGGGCCATCTCGGCCGACTCGCCCGACGACAGGCCGGCGACCGGCTCGTCGAGCAGGAGGATTTTGGGCTCGCTGGCCAGGCCGAGGACGATCTCGAGCTGGCGCTGCTCGCCGTGGGAGAGGTTGCGGACCTCCACGTCCAGCCGGTCGCGGTAGCCGGCCTGGTCCAGCAGGCGGTGGGCCCGGTCGTGAATCCCGCGATCGGACGACAGGAAGCGCCACATCACGTACTTGGCCGCCCGCAGTCCGGTGATCGCCAGCAGCACGTTGTCGAGCACGGTCAGCCCGGGGAACAGGCTCGTGATCTGGAACGTCCGCGCCATGCCCAGGGCCGTCCGCCGGTGGCTCGGCCAGCCCGTGACGTCCCGGCCGAACAGCAGGACCTGGCCCGACGTGGCGGGCACGATCCCGGTGATGACGTTGAAGAGCGTGGTCTTGCCCGCTCCGTTGGGGCCGATGATGGCCTGCCGGTCGCCGGGGAACACCTGCAGATCGACGCCCCGGACGGCCTGCAGACCGCCGAATCGCCTGGACAGGCCGCGCAGCTCGAGCACGGCCGTCCCCGGGGCCCTCGCCGAGGGCCCCGGGGCCGAGACGACGCTCATTCACAGTACCGGCAGGGTGGATAGTCGCGGCTGTAGACCGGCTGCTTCAGGAACGCCTCCTTGCCGTACGTCCAGAACTGGCCGACGTTCGGGTACGTCTTGATCACCGTGTTCCAGAGCTCGTCCTGCCCGAAGCCGTGCATCTTCTTCCGCTCGACCTTCTTGATGTAGACGTTCTGCACGGGGTTGCGCATCTCGTCGAGCGCGACGGGGCCGCGCACGGCGTCCACCTTGACGGCCGACAGCAGCGTGACGAACTCCTGGGCGCCGGGCCACTTGCCGCGCGTCCTCTTCATGACCTCGTGGATCATCTGCGCGGTCGTGTAGTTGCTCTCCGAGTAGTAGGACGGCACCTTGCCGTACTTCTCGCGGTACTTCTTGACGAACGCGGCGTTCCTCGGGGTGTCGAGCGCCGCGCTGTACTGGAGCGCCGAGACGTGACCGAGCACCTCGTCGCCCATGGAGGGGAGCACGAACTCGTCGTAGCTGGTCCCGCCGCCCAGCACGGGCTTCTTGATGCCGGCCGCCGCCAGCTGCTTGGGGAACTGGAGCGACATCGGCCCGACCATCAGCGTGAAGATGGCGTCGACGTCGCGCTTGATGGTCGGCAGGTAGGGCCCGAAGTCCTTGGTGTTGATGGGCGGCCAGATCTTCTGCACGACCTTGCCGCCGCAGTCCTCGAAGGCCTTCTGGAAGCCGCCGACGACCTCGTAGCCGAACGCGTAGTCGGCGGCGATGGCGGCGATGCGCTTGTAGCCCTGCTCGCAGGCCCACTGCCCGAACGGATGGTTGGGCTGGGAGCTGGTCCAGCCCGTCCGCACGACGTAGGGATACTTGCCCAGGTCGCGCTGGGTCAGGTCGTCGGCCGCGGGGATCGAGGGGATGTAGACGACCTTCTCGCGCGTGCTCACCGGCGCCAGCGCGTACCCCGTGGAGGCCAGCAGGCCGCCGATGAACATGTGGACCTTGTCCTGGCGGATCAGCTTCTCGGCCTTCAGGACGTTCACCGGGGGCTTGCCCTGACCGTCCTCCAGGATGAAGGTGACCTTGGCCCCGGCGAAGTCGCCCTTGACCTCGTCCAGGTACATCTCGAACCCGTTGCTCATGTCCCGGCCGATCTGGGCGAAGGGACCCGTCATCGGCGCCAGGAAGCCGATGCGCAGCTCGTCGGCGGCCGCCGGGCCCGGGCTCGGCCCGGCGGCGACCCACGCTGCCAGCAGCATCAGCCCCGCGATCCGGCCCAGTGTGCTCGTCATGGCCCTTCTCCTCCTTCTTCTAGTGAGGTGCGGACGCGAGCTTCTTTGCTTCCTCGGGGCGACCCGACGGGGCGGACCGGCGGCGAAGCTGCGCCGGAATCCCCATCAGCCCACCCGGCAGATAGAGGATCGTCAGGACGTAGACCCCGCCCAGCACGTACTGCCACCAGGGAATGAGCGTGCTGAGGTACTCCCGCAGCAGGATGACGATGCCGGCGCCGACGGCGCCGCCGACCAGCGTGCCCGAGCCCCCCAGGACGACCATCAGGAGCGCGTCCACCGAGGTCGTCAGCACGACGTCCTCGGGGCTCACGTGGCCGTTGGCGTGCGCCCACAGCACCCCCGCCAGCCCGCCGAAGCCGCCGGCCACGACGAAGGCGAGGTACTTGTGCAGCCAGGTGTTGTAGCCCAGGATCCGCATGCGCAGCTCGCGCTCGCGGATGCCTTCCAGGCTTCGCCCGAACGGCGACCGGATCAGGACGTACATGACGAGCAGAGAGGCGACGAAGAACGCGAACACCACGTAGAAGTAAGTGACGTCGCGGGAGCCGAGCTGGAATCCAAAATCGGGCCGGCGCAGGATGTTGATGCCGTTGTCGCCGCCGGTCAGCGAGTTCCAGCGGTAGGCCAGCCCCCACACGCACTGCCCGAGGGCGAGCGTGATCATCAGGAAGTAGACGCCGGTGGCCCGGATGGCGAAGAGGCCGAAGAAGGCCGCGGTCGCCGCCCCCATGAGCATGCCGAGGACGACCACGAGCCAGAAGCTCCCGCCCAGCCCGATCTGGTACTCGGTCGCCAGGATCGCCGTCAGGTACGCGCCCACGCCGAGGTAGGCGGCCTGCCCCAGCGACGGCAACCCCGTGAAGCCGAGCAGGATGTCCAGGCTCATGGCCAGGATGGCGAACACCAGCGCCCGGGTGACGAGCAGGACCACGAACGAGTTCGTCTGGGGGACGACGATGGCCAGGGCGGCCGCGGCGCCGATCACGATCAGGATGCCGGTCCGGCTGGTCACGCCGCGCCCGTCACCCCCGCCCGAACAGGCCGGTCGGCTTCACGGCCAGGATCAGGACCATCGGGGCGTAGAGCGTGAAATAGGAGATTTCGGGGAAGAGGGCCTTGCCGAAGTTGTCGGCCAGCCCGACGACCACGCTGCCGATCGCGGCGCCCGTCAGGCTCCCCATCCCCCCGATGATCACCACCGCGAAGGCGATGGGCAGGATCTCGAAGTCCAGGCCCGGGTAGATCCCGAGGAAGGCACCCCCGATGACGCCGCCCACGGCGGCCAGGAACGCCCCCAGGGCGAAGACGAGCATCGAGATGCGCGAGGTGTCGATCCCCACGCCGGCGGCCATCTGGGCGTCGTCGACCGTCGCGCGCACGGCGGCGCCGAGCCGCGTGCGTTCCATGACCAGCCACAGGCTCACGCCGATCGCGGCCGCCAGCCCGATCATGAAGACCCGGTACAGGGGGAAATAGAGCCCCCCGGCCGTGACGCTCCGGGTCAGCGCGTCGGGCGGGGCGATGTCCAGGTTGTCGCCGCCCCAGATGTCCAGCGCGGCCTGCTGGAAGAGGAACGCGAAGCCCACCGTCAGCAAGACTTGCCGCAGGGGCGTGGCTCCCAGGGGGCGCAGGAAGACCCGCTCCACGAGCAGGCCGACCACGGCGATGGCCAGCCCCGCCACCGGGATCGCCAGCGCCCAGGAGCCCGTCGTCCAGATCACCGACAGCGCGACGTACCCGCCCAGGAGGAAGTAGGAGCCGTGGGACAGGTTGACGATCCGCATGACCCCGAAGATCAGGGACAGGCCGCTGGCGACCAGGAACAGCAGGGCGCCGTAGGACACGCCGTTGAAGATCTGTATCAGCCAGAAGTCCATCCGCGATCCCTCGCCTCCGGCGCCCGTATCCTACACGACCGCGAATCGCCCGGGCCGGCCCTGGTGGGGTGGGGGCGTGGGTTCCGGGCGCCGCCGGCCGTTCCGCGCGATTCCGGCCGGTGCGCCTGCCGAGGTTTGGTGAATTCGTCGCGCGAGACGGTGAGGCCATCGAAGCCAACGGAACGGCCGGCGGCCCCCGGAACCCACGCCCCCACCCCACCAGGGCCGGCGACGGTGTATCGCCTTTCGTGAATAGACCGCGCTAGAGGGCCGGGCCGTCACTTCGTCCCGAACAGGCGGTCGCCGGCGTCGCCCAGGCCCGGGACGATGTAGCCGTGGGCATCGAGGCGCTCGTCGACGGCCGCCGTGTACACCGGGACGTCGGGGTGGTGGCCGTGGAACCTCGCCAGGCCCTCGGGACAGGTGAGCAGGCAGACGAACTTGATCGAGCGCGGACGCGTGTCCTTGATCCGGTCCACCGCGGCCACCGCGGAGTTGCCGGTGGCCATCATCGGGTCGACGATGATCGCGTCGCGGTCGGCCATCACCTTCGGCACCTTGAAGTAGTACTCCACGGCCTCCAGCGTCCCGGGATCGCGGTAGAGGCCGACGTGGCCGACCCGCGCGCTGGGCAGCAGGCGCAGCATGCCGTCGAGGATGCCGGTGCCCGCCCGCATGATCGGGATCAGCACGATCTTCTTGCCGTCGAGGATGGGCCCGGTCGTGCGCGCCAGGGGCGTGTCGATCGGCACCCGGTGGGTGGGCATGTCGCGCGTGACCTCGTAGGCCAGGAGCAGGCTGACCTCGGCAACCAGGTTGCGGAAGGCCGAGGTGCTCGTGCTCTTCATGCGCATCAGGCTGAGCTTGTGCTGCACCAGCGGATGGTCGATGACGTGGACCCGGCCCGGCATCGGCGTGCCCTCCCTCCTCACATCACCGTGCCGTCGCTGTCGACGCGGAGGGGCGGGGCGCCACTGCGCCGCTCGTCGGCGAGGCGGCGGCCGGCGGCCCACGTGCCGCCCTCCAGGAGGCTCGCCAGCGGCAGCGCGCTGGCGGCGCCGCCCAGCCGCTCGCGCACCAGAGGCGCCAGGCGATCGAGCAGCGCCACGGTCAGCGCGCGCCATTCCACGACGACCTCGTCCCCGGGGCGATGCACGTCGCGCGCGACGGCGTCGTACGCGGGAGCCAGGACGCCGAGGTCGAGGAAGAGCCCGCCGTTCCTGTACTCGGCCAGGCCGGTGAGCCGGTCGAGGCCCGTGATCGCCAGCCCGCCCTCGGCCAGCGGCTCGATCAGCGAGTAGGTCAGCCACTGCGAGAGCTTGTGCAGGGGCACCAGCCCGGCGGTGGGACCGGCGCCGCCGGCGGCCGGATGGCGCCAGACGTCGCCGAGGTTGACGCCATCGAGCGCCAGGCGCCCCGGCCAGATCGGACCGAGGCCCACGAGGACGGCGTCGAGGACGTCGGCGGCCTGCAGGCGGTCGCCGCGCTCGCGCAGGGCGTCGAGCAGATGGCCGGGGCGCGGCTCCCGCTTGCCGAAGAGGTCCGGCGTCTCGGCGAGCGCCTGGCCCAGCCGCCGGAGCAGGGCCGCGCGGCCGCCCAGCCCGGGCAGGGGATTGCTCGCGGACACCTGGAGCCCGTGCGCGAGCCGGTCGTCGTCGATCGCCGCGAGCGCCTCGGCGTCGGCGCGCCACGGGCGCTCCGGATCGGCGGAGAAGACCCCGCCCGCGAAGAGGCGGAAGCTGGCCACCGCCAGCCCTTCCGAGCGGCGGTATTCATTCCGGGTCCCGGGCTCGACGTAGCGCCACTGCGGACCGGCGCCGGCGTCGAGCAGCACGCTCGTGACCGCGAGGTCGATCCGCGCGCGGGCCCGCTCGTCGGCCGGCTGGCGATCCAGCGCGCGCACCATCTCCGCCAGGCGATGGCTGCCGAAGTGCCGCCAGCGGCTGTGCAGCGGCACGCGCAGGTCGGGATAGCGCTCGCGGGTGACCGCGGCCACGAGGTCGGCGGCCCCGGACAGGCGGGAGAGGTCGATCCGCAAGTGGCGCAGGCCGCCGTCGAGGCCGCGCGCCAGCACCGCCCCCGCGCGCTCGCGCACGGCCTCGGGCGTGCGCAGGTAGGCGACGGCGTCGCGGCCGGCGCTCACGGCAAGCCGCGTGGCGGGACGCCCTCGGTGAAATAGCCGGCGGCGAGCTTGGCATCCATCTCCACCCGAGCGTCGGGAGGCACCAGCGCCTCGGGAATGGGCACGCGCTCGCCCACCGCGATACCCGCGCCCACGATGGCCTCGTACTTCATGTTGCTCATCGAGACGAGGCGGTGGATGGTGCGCACGCCGAGCCAGTGGAGGACATCCGGCATCAGCTCCTGGAAGCGCATGTCCTGCACGCCGGCCACGCACTCGGTGCGGGCGAAGTAGTGCTCGGCGCGGTCGCCGCCGGGCTGCCGCTTGCGGGCGTTGTAGACGAGGAACTTGGTGACCTCGCCGAGGCCGCGTCCCTCCTTGCGGAAGTAGACGATGAGCCCCACGCCGCCGGCCTGGGCGCCACGGATGCACTCCTCGATGGCGTGGACGAGGTAGGGCCGGCAGGTGCAGATGTCGGAGCCGAAGACATCCGAGCCGTTGCACTCGTCGTGCACCCGCGCCGTGAGCGGGACCGACGGGTCGGCCAGGTCCGCCACCGTGCCGAACACGTAGGCGGTCTGGCCCCCGATGGGCGGCAGGAACACGTCGAGGTCGACGCGCGTGACCAGCTCGGGAAACATCCGCCCCGTCTCCTCGAACAGCGTGCGCCGCAGCTCCGCCTCCGAGCACCCGAACCGGCGGGCCACGCCCGGCAGGTGCCAGACGGGCTCGAGGGCGATCTTGGTCACCACCGCGGCGCCGGAGTCGCGCAGGATGGCCCCGTCCGGGCGCAGCCGCCCCGCCTCGACGGCGCGGTGGATCTCGGGGACATCCATCTGCGCCTTGGTGACGGCGATGGTCGGGCGGATGTCGTAGCCCTGGACCAGGTACTCCGCGAAGACCTCGGCGACCACGGCGCCGAACGGGTCGAGCGAGACGATGCGGTCCGGCTCGGCCCACTGCGGGTGGGGCCCGACCCGGTCGGTGGGGGCGGTATCGGTGAGGTCGGGGCGCTGCGCGGGGTCCAGCGCGCCCGCGGCCACCGCCAGCGCGCGATAGACCGCGTACGCACCCGCGTGCGTTCCGACGACGTTGCGGTGCTCGGTGACGGAGGTGGAGGCGATCACGGGTCCGCGCACCTTGGGCTCGGCCGCGCCCCAGACGATCGGGACGTGGGCGGGCCCGCCCGGGTGCGAGGTGAGCTTGATGTGGGTGCGGCGCTTACGCTCGGTGGGCACCGGTGCTCGTCAGGATATCACCGAGCCCCGCGCGGCTGGGACTCTATCCGGCCGCCAGGGGCACGATCGCGTAGACGCGCGGCTCGTCGCCGACCACGCGGGTGACGTGGCCGCGGCCGGTCAGGTCCTCGGCCAGCACCACGTCGCCGGGGCCGACCCGCGCCACCGTCCCGTCGCCGACCTCGATCTCCGCCGCCCCCGACAGCGAGATCGAGTACTGCCGCCGGGGCGCGCAGTGCCAGTCGAGCACGTAGCCCGGCGGCGAGACACGGAAGCTGATCCCGGTGGCCGGCTGGAGCGGCGTGCCCTCGCCGTGGGCGCCCTCGACGTCGACGAAGGGTTTCGTGGCCAGCGGCACCTCGGCGATGTGCGACTGTCCGTCGTCGCCGCTGTACACCCGCCAGATCTTCGGCATGGCTGTCGTCCTCGCTCAGGGGAGAAGGTCGGCGACCGGGATCTGCGCGCCCGGCGCGGCCAGCGGCGACGCCGTCGTCGGTGGCCGCAGGACGTCGACCGAGCGGTAGCTCCAGCCGTACGGGGCGTCCGCGCTCGCCGCGGGCGCTCGGTGCACCTCGAGCACGCCGTCGGCGAGGTTCACGATCCAGTACTCGGCCAGGCCTGCGCGGGCGTAGAGGCCGCTCTTGAGACGGCGGTCGAGTCTCAGGCTGGAATCGGCGACCTCGACCACCAGCGCGGCGGTGGACGGATGAGCTCCGAGGTAGTCACGCGGCGCGCCGGCGACGACGGCCACGTCGGGCTCGGGCTCCGAGTCGTCATCGAGCGCCATCGGGGCCTGCAGGCGCGGGTGCCATCCAGAGCCGAAGGCGGCCGCCAGCACACGGCCGACCTGCATCACGATGGCCGCGTGCGTACTGCCCTGGGGCTCGCCGACGACCAGCATGCCGTCGAGCAGCTCGAGTCGCTCGCCCACGAAGATACCCAGCTCGACGAGACGGTCGTACTCGATGCGCCGCCAGCGCCGGGTGGTCACGTACGGCTCGACAGTCGAGGCCATGAGCGTACGGTAGCCGGGCCCCCGGGGCTCGTCAACGTTCCAGGGCTGGTACAGTACGTGTCGATTCGGACCCTCGGGCGGCGTCGTACCGGGTGAGAGGAGACCGTCATGCGCTACGTGCTGCTGATCGGTTCCGACGACAAGGCTGCGCCCCCGGGCCCGCGGGCGGAGATGGAGGCCATCGTGCAGGGCCACCGGCGTTTCGCCGACGAGCTCCAGGCCGCCGGCAAGATCGTCGTGGGCGAGCGCCTGCGGCCGGAGGGGGATGCCTCCCGCGTCCGCGCCAAGGCTGGCCAGCGCCAGGTCATGGACGGGCCGTTCGCCGAGACGAAGGAGGCGCTCGGCGGCTTCTACCTGATCGAGTGCGACAGCCGCGAGGAAGCCGTCGAGTGGGCCAAGAAGCTCCCGCTCCGAGAGGGCGGCTTCATCGAGGTGCGGCCCGTCTGGCACATGTAGCTTCGCGTATGATCTCTGTCCGTGGGGTCGATCGACCACGGACAGAGCGCGGCCGCTGACATCCGCGCGCACGTCGCCGAGGCGTTTCGCCTGGAGTACGGGCGGGTGGTCGCGTCGGTGCTGCGGATCGTGCGCGACATCGACGCGGCGCAGGAGATCGTCCAGGAGGCGTTCGCGCAGGCGCTCGATCACTGGCCGGGCGATGGCACGCCGGACCGCCCGGGCGCCTGGCTCCTCACCACCGCCCGCCGCCGCGCGCTCGACCGCCTGCGCCGGGCCCGGCGGGCGGAGGCCCGCGCCGGCGCGCTCGCCTACGAGTCCGCGCTGGAGTCGCGAGACGAGGGCCCCGACGTGACCGACCCCGAGACGATTCCCGACGACCGGCTCCGCCTGATCTTCACGTGCTGTCATCCGGGCTTGCCGGCCGACAGCCGCGTCGCGCTCACGCTGCGGCTGGTGGGCGGGCTGTCCACGGCGGAGATCGCCCGGGCCTTCGTCGTGCCCGAACCCACGATCGCCCAGCGCCTCGTCCGCGCCAAGCGAACGATCCGCGACCGCGCGTTTCCCTACGAGGTGCCGGAGGCGGCCGAGCTGCCCGCCCGCCTGCCGGCGGTGCTGGCGGTGGTCTACCTGATCTTCAACGAGGGGTATGCGGCGCACACCGGCGAGACGCTCGTCCGCCACGACCTGTGCGAGGAGGCGATCCGGCTGGGACGGACGCTGGCCGAGTTGATGCCAGGCGAGCCCGAGGTGCTCGGCCTGTTCGCGCTGATGGAGCTGCAGGCCTCGCGGGAGGCGGCCCGCACCGACGCCGGCGGCGACCTCGTCCTGCTGGCCGATCAGGACCGCGCCCGCTGGGATCAGGAGCGGATCGCGCGGGGGCTCGCCACCCTCGAGCGCGCCGGGCCGCTGCCGCGCGCGGGGCCCTATCAGCTCCAGGCGGTCATCGCCGCCTGTCACGCGCGGGCCGCGTCCTGGGAGGCGACCGACTGGCCCCGGATCGTGGCCTGCTACGATGCGCTCGCGGAGGTGGCGCCCTCGCCCGTGGTCGCGCTGAACCGCGCCGTGGCCATCGGCCTGGCCCAGGGGCCGGCAGCGGGCCTCGCGGCGCTCGACGCGATCGAGGGCTCGGCCCTGCGCGGGTATCATCTGCTGCCGGCCGCCCGCGCCGATTTCCTTCGGCGGCTCGGGCGATGGGCCGACGCCGCCGCCGAGTACGGGCGGGCGCTCAGCCTGGCCGACAACGTGCGCGAGCGGACGTTCCTTGCGGCCCGGCTGGCGGCATGCGAAGCGGGCGGTGACCACGCGAGCTGAATCGCGCGGCGCGCTCGGTCACGGCCGGGCCTTCGCCGGCTGCGCCACCAGCGCCGGGTAGTTCGGCTCGGGATAGGCCAGTGGCGGCAGCTGCCAGGTGCCGGTCGCGATGGGGGGCGTGACGTCGACGGCGACGTCCACCACCGTGGGGCGGTCGGCGCGGACGGCGGCGGCCAGCACGTCGGCCAGCTCGCCGGGCGCGGTGACGCGGATGCCGTCGGCGCCGCACGCGCGCGCGAGCATCGCGTAATCGGGCGAGAACGGCTCGCCGGTGGCCTCGCGCTGGAACATCGTGGTCGTCTCCTTGCCGAACGCGCCCTTCTGGAGATCGCGGATGGAGACGTAGCCGGCGTTGTTCCAGACCACCCACGTGGCCGGGATGCCGTACTCCACCGCGGTGGCCACGGCGTTGGACGTCATGAGGAAGCCGCCGTCGCCGCAGACGGCCACGGCGCGCCGCTCGGGCGCGGCCAGCCGGGCGCCGAGCACGCCGCCGACGGCGAAGCCCATGGCCGCGAAGCCCCACGACTGCAGGAGCGTCTGCGGCGCGTAGGCCGGCCACTGCTGCACGACCCAGTTGTGATGCACTCCGACGTCCACCAGCACGATCCCGTCGCGCGGCACCGCCTGCCGCAGCGCGCGGACGAGGTGCTCGGGCTGGACGGGGACCGCCTCCGGCCGGTAACGCCGCTCGTTGAACTGCGCCCAGTCGCGCTGCCAGCCGGCCACCTGGCTCCGCCATGCGGCATGCCCGCCCCGCACGCCGCCGGGCTCGGCCAGCGCGAGCACCGCGCGCAGGAAGGTCTTGACGTCCGCCGCCACGCCGAGGTGCACGGGATAGTTGCGCCCGATCTCCTCGGGGTCGATGTCCACCTGCACGAGCTTCGTGGGCGGGATCGTGAAGGTGTAGCCGGGGATCCAGCCGCTGCTCACGCGGTCGTCGAAGCGCACGCCGAGCGCCAGCAGCACGTCGGCCTGCCGGGTGGCCTGGTTGGCCGGATACGTCCCGTTGCGGCCCACGACGCCGACCGACAGCGGATGGTCGGCCGGCATCACGCCGGCGCCCTGCGGTGTGTTGGCCACGGGCGCGCCCACCAGCTCGGCGAGCCGCCGCACCTCCGCGGCGGCCTCCGAGAGCGCCGCGCCGTTGCCGGCGAGGATCACGGGCCGCTCGGCTGACGCCAGCAGATCGAGGGCGCGTCGCGCGGCCTCGGGCGAGGGGCCCGGGCGGCGGTCGATCCCGTGCCACCATGCTTCCGGATCGGGAACGCCGGCGCCGGCGGCCTCCTCCACGAACACGTCGAGCGGCACGTCCACGTTCACCGGCCCCGGCCGTCCGGTGGCCGCCGTCTTGAACGCCTGGCGCAGCGCCAGCGGCAGCATCTCGGCCCGCGGCACCTGGAAGGCGCGCTTGACGTACGGGCGGATCACGGAGGGGAAGTCCGCCTGGTGGTGGCGGTACGTCTCCTGGAACGGCCCGCGGTTCCACTGCGGCGTGGGCACGTTGCCGGTGATGGCGACGAGCGCGGAGGAGTCCATCATGGCGCAGGCCAGCGCGATCGCCAGGTTCACCGAGCCCGGGCCGCACGAGGTGAACGTGGCCGCCGGGCGGTGGGCGACGCGGTAGTACGCGTCGGCCATGTAGCCGGCGACCTGCTCGTGGTGCACGCCGATCATCCGGATGCGGTCGGCGCGCTGCCCCAGCGCGTCCATCAGCCCCACGATCCCGTGGCCGCACAGGCCGAAGACGTACGGGACCTTTTCCGCGATCAGATGCTCCGCGATCAGCTCGCCTCCACGCATTGCGCTCACTCCTTCGTGTGACGTTGCGACGGGTGCCGGGAGGTGCCGATTATAATCGCGACTGTATCCGACTTCCGGCATTGACGGCGGCGGGGAGGTGAGGCGCAATGGCCCACGGCGAGGACACCATGGCGGTCGCGCTCAGGCGCCGGCGCTTCACGCTCGACGAGTATCACCGGATGGGCGAGACGGGCATCCTCGGTCCGGACGATCGCGTCGAGCTCATCGAGGGCGAGATCATCGAGATGACCCCGATCGGCAGCCGTCACGCCGCCACCGTGGCCCGGATCCACCACCTGTTCTCGAGGCGCCTGGGCGAGCGGGCCCTGGTGTGGGTACAGAATCCGCTGCTCTTGCTCCAGCACCAGTCGGAGCCCGAGCCGGACGTCATGTTGCTGGCTCCCCGCGACGATTTCTACGCCGCCGGCCTGCCCGAGCCGCCGGCCGTGCGGCTGCTGGTCGAAGTCGCCGAGTCCTCGCTCCCGTACGACCGCCGCACGAAGTTCCCGCTCTACGCGCGGGCGGGTGTGGCCGAGGCGTGGCTGGTGGATCTGGACGGCGCCCGGATCGAGATCCATCGGGGCGCCACTGCGGCCGGATATCGCGACGTCCACGCGGCCCGCACGGACGAGACGTTCGCGCCGGCCGCCTTCCCCGATCTGACCGTCATCCCCCGCGACCTGCTCGGCTGATCCGTTTCGCTGTGCCAGGGCACCCCGGTCGTGAGGATCCTTGTCGGGATGACGCTCAGGCGAGCTTCGGCATGACGTGATCGGCGAAGCGGCGCATCGTGCGCTCCACCTCGTCGCGCCGCAGCATCGAGCCCTGATCGAACCAGCAGATGATCTGCGACAGGTCGAACTCGTCGCGCACGGCCCGCAGCCGGTCGATGACCTCCGCGGTGTCGCCGAACACGCCCTGCTCGCGGCAGAACTTCTCGTAGGGCAGATCGGCCAGGGTCTCCTCGATCATCCGCAGGCGGGGCAGGTGATCGCGGTAGGATTCCGGGAGCTGCGCAAAGATGGTCCGGAGGTTCCGGTAGTACTTGAGCACGCCCGGCCGCATCGCCTCCCGTGCGGCCGTCCGCGTGGCCGCCAGGTGCACGGGCAGCATCAGCGCCATCTGCTCGCGCTGCCAGGCGTGGCCGCCGGCCGCCAGCCGCGCGCGGTAGAGCGCCATGTACTCGCGGAGCTGGGGCAGGGGCGTGGTGGTGGTGCCCGAGTAGATGGGCAGTCCCAGGTCGCCGATGTGGGCGAAGCTCTCCGCGGTGTGGACCGCGACGCGGATGGGCGGATGGGGCTGTTGCACCGGCTTGGGGACGACCTCGACGTCGTCGATCTCGTAGAACGCCCCACGGTAGCTGAAGCGCTCGCGCGTCCAGGCCAGCCGGATGATCTCGAGCGCCTCGTCGAAGCGGGCGCGGTTCTCCGCGACCGGCACCCGGAACCCGTGGAACTGGCTCGGGATGGAGCCCCGGCCGACCCCGAATTCCAGCCGCCCGCCCGACAGCAGATCCGCGGTGGCGGCCTGCTCCGCGCAGCTCAGCGGATGATGCAGGGGCAGCAGGGTGACGGCGGTGCCGACCCGGATGCGCCGGGTGCGCTGGGCGATCACCGGCACCGCCATGAGGGGGCTCGCCAGGAGCGAGAACGCCCCGCCGAAGTGCAGCTCGGCCAGCCAGGCCACGTCGAAGCCCAGCGAGTCGGCGAGCGTGACGAGATCGAGCATCTCGCCGTAGCGCTCGGCGTGGGTGCGGCCGGGCGCCTCCGGCACCTGGAAGAAGAGTCCGAATCGCATCGCGGGGCAGCATACGGCATACTGC
>DASWJN010000162.1:0-22301 GCA_036397135.1 Candidatus Methylomirabilota bacterium | reverse complement strand
AGTCGAGTGAGCTTCGAGATCCCCGACGCCGGCGTGGCACCTTGACGCCAGCGGACGGGTGATGTTACCTGCCCGTGTGCTCGACGGGGTCGGCATCAGCCAGCGGTTCGGGGGGCTCGCGGCGCTCACGGGCGTGGACTTCCGCGTCGCTCCCGGCGAGATCGTCGGCCTCATCGGACCGAACGGCGCGGGCAAGACCACGCTGTTCAACACGATCAGCGGGTTGATCCGCCCCACGGCGGGGATCGTGCGCCTGGACGGCCGCGACATCACCGGGCTGGCGGCGCACCACATCGCTCGCCTCGGCGTCGGGCGAACGTTCCAGTCCCCGCGGCTGTTTCCCTACCTGTCGATCCTCGACCACGTCGTCCTCAGCGCCCGGTTCCGCCCGCGGGCCGAGGCCTCGCTGCGCACGAAGGAGGGCGATGTCGCCGAGGCGACGCGCGCGCTCGAGCTGGTGCGCCTCGAGCACCGGGCGGGCGTCGAGGCCGTCCGCGAGCCCACCGGGCGGCGCAAGCTGGTCGAGCTGGCGATGGTGCTGGCCGCGCGCCCGCGCGTCCTGCTGCTCGACGAGCTGATGGCCGGCCTCAACCCGGGCGAGGTCCAGTTCGCCATGCGCCTGATCCGCCGCATCCGGGACGAGCGGGGCGCGGCGATCTTCTGGGTCGAGCACGTCATGGAGGCGATCATGGGCGTGGCCGACCGGGTGGTGGTGCTGCACCACGGGGAGAAGATCGCCGAGGGGCCGCCGGCCGCGGTGGCCGTGGACCCGCGCGTGGTCGACGCCTACCTGGGGGAGCGGGTCGCCTGAGCGGCGAGGGGAACGGACGCGCGCTGCTGGAGGTTGACAGGGTCCAGGCCGAATACCGGGACGTCCCCGTGATCTGGGAGGTCTCGCTCGGCGTCGGCGCCGGAGAGATCGTGGCGCTGGTGGGCTCCAACGGCAGCGGCAAGACCACGGTGCTGCGGGTGCTCTCGGGCCTGCGCGAGGGGTTCTTGAAGGTGACGCGCGGCACGGTGCGCTTCCGCGGCCACGCCGTGGCCGGCCTCGATCCCGCCCAGATCGTCGGCCGCGGCCTCGCCCACGTGCCGGAGGGACGGCACCTGTTCCCGGGGCTCACGGTGCGCGACAATCTGCGGCTGGGCGGCTACCTGCTCGCCTCCCGCAGCCAGGCCCGCGAGGCGCTCGAGCGCGTGCTCGAGCTGCTGCCCTTCCTGCGCGAGCGCCAGCGGCAGCTGGCCGGCACGCTGTCGGGGGGCGAGCAGCAGCTGCTGGCCATCGGGCGCGCGCTCGTGCAGCGGCCCTCGCTGCTGATGCTCGACGAGCCGTCGGTGGGCCTGGCCCCGCGGATGGTGGCGGTGGTCTTCGAGCTGGTCGCGCGCATCCGCACGGGCGGCGTGGGCGTGCTGCTGGTGGAGCAGAACGTCCGCCAGGCGCTGGCGCTGGCCGACCGCGGCTACGTGCTGGAGAACGGCCGCATCGTCCTCCAGGGCGCCGGGGCCGAGCTGATCGAGCACCCCAAGGTGAGGCGGGCATACCTCGGACTCTGAGGAGGGGACAGGGCATGGGCACACAGATCGGACGCAGGAGCTTCCTGAAGATCGCCGGGGGCACGGCGGCGGCGAGCGTGCTGCCGCGCCGCGCCGGCGCCCAGGGGCCGATCCGCATCGGCTTCACGCTGTCGGCCACCGGGCCGTACGCCGTCGGCGCCGGCATCACGCAGCGGCCGAACTATGACCTGTGGCTGGACCAGGTCAATGCCAGGGGCGGGCTCGCGGTGGCGGGCGCCGGCCGGCGGCCGATCCAGTTCGTCGACCACGACGACCGCAGCGAGATCGAGACGGCGGTGCGGCTCTATGAAAAGATGATCACCGACGACAAGGTCGACCTCCTGCTGCCGCCGTGGGGCACGGCCATGAACTTCGCGGTGGGGCCGGTGGCCAACAAGCACGGCTATCCGATGATCGGCCCCACGGTGGGCTCGCTGAAGCTCAAGGAGCTGAACCTGCCGTACTTCTACGCCATCCTGGCCCAGCCCGACGCGATGATGAGCTCGCTGGCCGCCTTCCTGAAGGATGCCAAGGGCCGGGCGACGCTGAACCGGGTGGCCGTGATCCACGTGAACGACCTGTTCGGCCTCGAGCACCACGGCGCGCTGATGCCGCTGCTGAAGGAAGGCGGCTTCGAGGTGGTCGACGTCAAGAGCTACCCGCTCGGCGTGAAGGACCTGACCGACGTGCTCAAGGGGATCAAGGCCAAGGGCGCCGAGATCCTCATCGGGCTCAGCTATCCGCCCGACACCATTCTCGCCACCACCCAGGCCAAGGCCGTGGAGTTCAACCCGGCGATCTTCTACACGGCGGTGGGGACGGCGTTCCCGTTCTTCCGCGACCGGTTCAAGGGCGACGCCGAGGGCGTCATGGGCGTGGGCGCCTGGAACCCCAGGGTGCCGTTCCCCGGGGCCCGGGCCTACTTCGACGCCCACGTGGCCAGGCACAAGAAGGAGCCCGATCGCTGGGCCAGCGCCTTCGCCTACGCCACGCTGCAGATCCTCGAGGAGAGCGTCGGCAAGGTCGGCCTCGACCGGGCGAAGATCAGGGCCCACGTCGACGCGACCGAGTTCACGACGGTGGTGGGGCCGGTCAAGTTCGCCCGGGGCGTCAACACGGCGACGCCCGGCATGGTGGGACAGTGGCAGAAGGGGGAGTTCGAGGTGGTGTGGCCGCCCGAGCGGGCGACCGCGAAGGCCGCCGTCCCCAAGCCGAGCTGGGGGTGATGGAGACGGCGTGAACCTGGCGCTGCTGGCCGACGTGGCGGCGGGAGGCCTCCTGCTCGGGGGCCTCTACGCCCTCATCGCCGTCGGGCTGAATCTGCAGTACGGGCTCATGCGCGTGCTCAACGTGGCCCACGGCGAGTTCCTGATGCTGGGCGGGTACGTCACCTACGTGCTGCACGTGAGCCTGGGGATGGACCCGCTGCTGTCGCTCGTGGTCAGCGCGCCGGTCGTGTTCGCGGCCGGCGTGGGCGTGCACGCGCTGCTCTACCGGCGCCTGCTCCGCCAGGAGCGCACGCGCGAGGAGCTGGAGGCCAACTCGCTGCTGATCTCGTTCGGCCTCCTCTTCATCCTCCAGAACGGCGCGCTGCTGCTCTTCAGCGCCGACATGCGGGGGTACCAGTATCTCGACCGGCCGCTACGCATGCTCGGCACGGTCTTTCCGGCCAACCGGGTGGTCGCCTTCGTCATGGCGGCGGCCGTCACGGCGCTGCTCTTCCTGTTCCTGCACCGCACCCTGACGGGCGCCGCCGTGCGGGCGCTGATGCAGGATCCCGTGGGCGCGCGGCTCATCGGCGTGCGGGTCTCGCGCATCCACGCGCTGTGCTTCGGGCTGGGCGTGGCGCTGGCCGCGGTCAGCGGCTCGCTGCTCAGCATGCTCTTCGAGCTGACGCCGTTCGTGGGCCTGCCGTACACGATCACCGCGCTGGTCGTCATCATCCTGGGCGGGCTCGGCAGCGTCGGGGGCAGCCTGCTCGGCGGCCTGATCCTCGGCGTGGTGGAGAGCCTGGGCGTGTATTTCACCGCCCCCGACCTCCGCATGGTGATCAGCTACGGGGTGCTCGCGCTCGTGCTGGTCCTGCGCCCCTATGGCCTCTTCAACACCCTGGCCCACCGGCCCGGCCAGGCGGACCGGGCGTAGCGCGCGATGCGCTTGCGGGGAGGCCCGGGCCGGCTCTGGCACCGGGTGCGGCGCGGGCTCCGGGGCAAGCGCGCCTGGGTGTGGGCGGCGGCGCTGCTCGGGGCGCTGGCCGTGTTCCCGTTCCTGGCGCCCGCCTACCAGGTCGCGCTCGGCCTGGCCCTGCTGGCCGACGTGGCGCTGGCCTCGGCGTGGACGCTCTTCTCGGGCCCCACGCGCTACCTCTCGCTGGCGGCCGCCGCCTTCTACGGCGTCGGGGCCTACACGACCGCGCTCACCGGCGCCGCCGCGGCGTGGCCGCTGCCGATCGTGGCCGGCGCCGCCGCCGGCGCGCTGCTCTCGCTGCCGGTGGGCCTGCTCGCGCTGCGCCTGCGCGGGCCGTACTTCGCGATCCTCACGTTCGGGCTCAGCGAGCTGGTGCGCCACACGGTGATCTGGTACGAGTCCAACGTCACCGGCACCGTGGGGCGCGTGCTCGTGCTGTCCCTCGAGCGGCGGACCCTCTACTGGGGCCTGCTCGTCATCGCGGTCCTCGCGGTGGCCTCCGCGATCCTCCTGCGCCGGTCGCGCTGGGGGCTGGCGCTGGCGGCGATCGGGGGCGACGAGGAGCGCGCCGAGGTGCTCGGCGTGCGGCCCACCGGCGTGAAGGTCGCCGTCTTTGCGCTCTCGGCCGCGCTCATGGGCGCCACCGGGGCGGCCATCGCGCCCCGCTGGACGTACATCGACCCCCACATCGCCTTCACCCCGCTGATCTCGTTCCAGGTCATCATCATGGCACTGCTGGGCGGCGTGGGCCGGCCGGCCGGCCCCGTGGTCGGCGCGCTCACGCTCGGGCTCCTGTCCGAGATCTTCCTGCTCCAGTTCCGCTACGCCTACATGATCGTCCTCGGCGCCGTCCTGATCCTCGTCGTGCTCGGCCTGCCCCACGGCATCATGGGGTGGCGGGCGGAGGAGCGGACCGAGGATCTCATCCGACGTCTGCGCTGGGCGCTCGCCCGGCGGATTCCCCGGAGGTTTGCGATGCGGCGACAGCACCAGCTCTTCATCGGCGGCGAATGGCAGGACGCGCCGGAGGGGCGCACGTTCCCCGACGTGAATCCCGCCACCGGGGAGACGTTCACGCGGATCCCGGCGGCGGACGCCGCGACGGCCCGGCGGGCGGTGGAGGCCGCCGAGCGCGCGCGCACGGAGTGGGGCGAGCTGCAGCCCGCGGCGCGCGCCGGCATCGTGCTCAGGGCCGCCCAGATCTGGGAGCGCCGGCACGAGGATCTACAAGCGATGCTCACAACGGAGACGGGCGCCGTGCGGGCCAAGGCCGGCTTCGAGGTCGGCTACTGCACGGAGCTGATCCGCCAGGCGGCCGCGCTCACCTACCAGGCCAGCGGCGAGGTGGCGCCCTCGAACGTGGCGGGCAAGATCAACTACTTCATGCGCAAGCCGGTGGGCGTCGTCTCGGTCATCTCGCCGTGGAACTTCCCCTACATCCTCACCCTGCGCGCGGTGGCGCCCGCGCTCGCCCTCGGCAACGCGGTCGTGCTCAAGCCGTCGGAGGAGACGCCGCTGGCGGGCGGCCTGCTGGTGGGCGAGGTCTTCGAGGAGGCGGGCGTGCCGCCCGGCGTCCTCAACGTGATCACCTGCGCCCGGGCCGACGTCCAGGCGGTCGGCGACGTCATGGTCACGCATCCGGCCGTCGGCGTGGTGAGCTTCACCGGCTCGACGGCGACGGGCCGCGCGCTGGCCGAGAAGGCCGGCCGCCACCTCAAGCGCATCGTCCTGGAGCTCGGTGGCAAGAGCCCGCTCATCGTGCTGGAGGACGCCGACCTCGACCTGGCCGTCAGCGCCGCCGCCTTCGGCGGCTTCTTCCACCAGGGCCAGATCTGCATGGCGGTGACCCGGATCCTCGTGGAGCACTCGCTGGCCGACGCGCTCGCCTCCCAGCTGGTGGAGAAGCTCCGCACGTTGAGGATGGGCGACCCCAGCGATCCGCAGACGTCGATCGGCCCCATCACCAGCCCCACCCAGCTCGAGAAGATCCGCGCCCACGTGGACGACGCCGTGGCCAAGGGCGCCAAGGTGCTGGCCGGCGGGCACGCCCGCGGCCCGTACTTCGAGCCGACGCTGCTCACCGGCGTGACGCCCGACATGCGCTGCTATCACGAGGAGACGTTCGGACCGGTGGTGGCGCTGACGCCGGTCAAGAACGCCGACGAGGCGGTGCGGCTGGCCAACGACACGAGCTACGGCCTGTCGGCCGCCATCATCACGGGCGACCCCAAGCGCGGCATGGCGCTGGCCGAGCGGATCCAGTCGGGCATCGTCCACGTCAACGACTCCACCGTGCACGACGAGCCCCACGCGCCGTTCGGCGGCATCAAGGGCTCCGGCCTCGGCCGCCACGGCGGGCGGGCCGCCGTCGAGGCCTTCACCGAGATCCGCTGGGTGAGCCTGCAGACCGAGCGCCGCCACTACCCGTTCGATCGCTGAGGATTCGGTGGCACCCGGGATGCATGCCAGGGCAGGGGATGGTGGGCGAGCGGGATCGCCTGACGTTCATCGACGTGGCGCGGGGCTGGGCGCTCGTGCTGATGGTCGTCAACCACACCGCGCGCTACTGGATCGACGACTCGCTGGGCGCCGCCCGGACCGCCCTCATCCACCTCACCACGACCCTGGCCGGCCCGAGCTTCCTCTTCCTGGTCGGCTTCGTGCTGCCCCTCTCGTGGGCACAGGCCCGCCACCGGGTGGCCAAGTATCTCGTCCGTGCCGCGCAGCTCGTCCTCGCCGGCTACTTCCTCAACGCCGTGGTGTTCCCGGAGCAACCGCTGCTGGCCAGCAACGTCTTGCACACCATCGCCGGCGCCACGCTCGCGGGGCTGCTCGTCCTGCCGTGGCTCGACCGGCCGGGCGCGCGGCCGGCGGTGGCCGGCATCGCGGTCACGTGGACGGCGGCGTTCTGGCTGATGTTGCCGGGCATCGAGCGCTGGGTGGCGGACCACCCGCGCGCCGGGCTGGTGCTGTTCTCGGAATTTCCTCTGTGGCCCTGGCTCGGCATGGTGCTCCTGGGAATCGTGGCGGGCAGCGCGAGGCGGACCATGCCACGGCCTGCGCACCTGATGGTGGCCCTCGGCGCCGCGGGCGCGGCCGGCGTGCTCGGGGCGATGGCGTGCTGGTGGTACGACCCGAAGGCGCTGACCTTCACGCGTGACGTCGTGATCAACGGCCACTGGGTCCCGCGTGGCGCGATGGTGGCGTGGGTGCTGGGTGCCGCGGCCGCCAGCCTGGCCGCGGCCTGGTGGCTGACGGACGTCGTGGGGCTGAAACTGCGGTGGCTGGTGGTGCTCGGGCGGACGGCGCTCGCCCTGTACGTGCTCCATCACCTCCTGGTCGTGAACCTGGTGCAGCGCGCGCTCGGCGTGCGGCTGGCCGGGTGGGGAGAATTCTGGGCCGCCACGGCCGGGCTGATCGCCGCGCTGGTGGTCGTCGGGATGGCGTGGCTGGCGCTCAGATCGGCGGCCCGGCGTGAACGCCGGAGGTGGCAAGCGCCCGCGGCCGCGCGGCCCGTCGAGCCGTGAGCGCCGCTTCTGGAGGTCCGAGGCGCTGAGGGCGGCCGAGCTGTCTTGACATGCCCGGCCGCGTTTCCTATCGTGTGGGCGGCCGCGAGGCTGGATCAGCGACGTGCCTCACTTGCCGGGCTCGCGGCCTGCGACCGCGTTCCGCCCGAGCGGCCCCGGTACGACCAGACATCCGACCGAAGGAGGCCATCGCCATGACTCGATTCGTCTCGCTCACCCTCGTCGCCGCGCTCGCGCTCGGCCTGGTGCTGGCCGGCGGCGGCGTGCCGGCCGGCGCCCAGCAGAAGTTCATCACGATCGGCACCGGGGGCGTGACCGGCGTGTACTACGCCGCCGGCGGCGCCATCTGCCGGCTCCTCAACAAGGACCGCAAGGCCCACGGCATCCGCTGCTCCGTCGAGTCCACCGGGGGCTCCGTGTTCAACATCAACACGATCCGGGCGGGCGAGCTGGACTTCGGCCTGGCCCAGTCCGACTGGCAGTTCCACGCCTACAAGGGCACCAGCGCCTTCAAGGACCGCGGCGCCTTCAGCGAGCTGCGCGCCGTCTTCTCCGTGCACCCGGAGCCGTTCACGGTCCTGGCGCGGGCCGAGGCGGGCGTCAAGACGTTCGCCGACTTCAAGGGCAAGCGCTTCAACGTCGGCAACCCGGGCTCGGGCACGCGCGCCTCGATGGAGGAGCTGCTCCGGACCATGGGCTGGACGCTCAAGGACTTCTCCCTGGCCGCCGAGCTGAAGGCCGACGAGCATGGCGCCGCGCTCTGCGACAACAAGATCGACGGCTTCTACTACGGGGTCGGGCATCCCTCGGCCAACATCCAGGATCCGACCACCGCCTGCGGCGCCCGGCTGGTGCCGGTCACCGGGCCGGCCGTGGACAAGCTGGTGAAGGGCAACCCCTTCTACGCTTACGCGACGATCCCCGGGGGCCTCTACAAGAACAACCCGGAGCCCACGAAGACGTACGGCGTGCTGGCGACGATGGTGACCTCGACCAAGGTGCCGGCCGACGTCGTGTACCAGGTGGTGAAGGCCCTCTTCGACAACTTCGACGAGTTCAAGAAGCTGCACCCGGCCTTCGCCCACCTGGAGCCGAAGGACATGGTCCGGAACGGCCTGTCGGCGCCGCTGCACGACGGCGCGGTCAAGTACTACAAGGAGAAGGGCTGGCGGTAGGCCGGCGCGCGTGACGGGCGGCGGCGCGCCGCCCGGGGATCTCCAGGCGCTGGTCGCGGAGCACGACACCGGGGGGCGCGCGCCCACCGGTGTCGCCGCCCGCGTCCTCCTCCTGACGGCGCTCGCCTGGGCGCTGTTCCAGCTCTGGTACGCCTCGCCGCTGCCGTTCCTCCTCGGCGTCTTCATCCTCAACGACACCGAGGCCCGCGCGATCCACCTGGCCTTCGCGCTGTTCCTCGCCTTCACCGCGTACCCGGCGCTGCGGTCGTCCGCGCGCCGGCGCGTCCCGGTGACGGACTGGCTGCTCGGCCTCGCCGGCGCCTTCTGCGGCGGCTACCTCTTCCTCTTCTACCGCGAGCTGTCGACGCGCCCCGGCCTGCCGACGACCCTCGACCTCGTCACCTCCGTCGCCGGGCTCGTCCTGCTGCTGGAGGCGGCACGCCGCACGCTCGGTCCCGCGCTGACGATCATCGCGCTCGTCTTCATCGGCTACATCTTCGGCGGCCCGTACCTGCCGGAGGTGATGTCCCACAAGGGGGCCTCAGTCAGCCGCGCGATGTCCCAGCTCTGGCTGACCACCGAGGGCGTGTTCGGGGTGGCCCTGGGGGTGTCCACCAGCTTCGTGTTCCTGTTCGTGCTGTTCGGCTCGCTGCTGGAGCGGGCCGGGGCCGGAAACTACTTCGTGCAGCTCTCCTTCGCGGCGCTGGGGCACCTGCGCGGCGGGCCGGCGAAGGCGGCCGTGGTGTCGTCGGGGCTCACCGGCATCATCTCGGGGTCCTCCATCGCCAACGTGGTGACGACGGGGACGTTCACCATCCCGCTCATGAAGCGCGTCGGCTACCCCGCCACCAAGGCGGGCGCCGTCGAGGTGGCGGCGTCGGTCAACGGACAGATCATGCCGCCGGTCATGGGCGCCGCCGCCTTCCTCATCGCCGAGTACGTCGGCATCTCCTACGTCGAGGTGGTGAAGCACGCGTTCCTGCCGGCCATCGTGGCGTACCTCTCGCTCTTCTACATCGTGCACCTGGAGGCGGTGAAGGCGGACCTGCGCGGGCTGCCGCGGGCGCGCGAGCGGACGTGGACGTCCGCCGCCGCCTCGTTCGGGATGACGGTGGCCGGGCTCGTCATCGTGGCCGCGCTCGTCTACTACGGCGTGGGCTGGACCAAGACGGTGTTCGGCGAGGCCGCCACCTGGATCCTGGCCGTCGCCATCGTGGCCGTCTACGTCGCGCTGGTGGGCTACCGGGCGCGGTTCCCCGACCTCGCCCTGGACGATCCCCAGACCGCCATCGTGCGGCTGCCCGAGGCGGGCATCGTCGCCCGCACGGGGCTGCACTTCCTGCTGCCCGTCGTCGTGCTCGTGTGGTGCCTCATGGTGGAGGCGCTGTCGCCCGGGCTCAGCGCGTTCTGGGCAACGCTGATCATGATCGGCATCCTGGTGACCCAGCGGCCGCTGACGGCGTGGTTCCGCCGCCAGCCCGCCGTGGGCGCCGCCCTTGCCGCGGGCGGCCGCGACCTGCTCGACGGGCTCGTGGCCGGGGCCCGCAACATGATCGGGATCGGCGTGGCCACGGCGGCGGCGGGGATCGTGGTCGGCACGGTCACGCTCACCGGCGTCGGGCTCGTGATGACCGAGCTGGTGGACCTGCTCTCGGGCGGCAACCTGATCGTGATGCTGCTGCTGACGGCGGTGATCTGCCTCATCCTGGGCATGGGGCTGCCCACCACCGCCAACTACATCGTGGTGGCCACCCTGATGGCACCCGTGGTCGTCGAGCTGGCGGCGAAGAACGACCTGGCGGTGTCGCTGGTGGCCGTCCACCTCTTCGTCTTCTACTTCGGGCTCATGGCCGACGTGACGCCGCCGGTCGGCCTCGCCTCCTTCGCGGCCTCGGCCATCTCGGGGGCGCCGCCCATCGCCACCGGCGTGCAGGCCTTCCGGTACGAGATGCGCACGGCGCTGCTGCCGTTCATCTTCATCTTCAACCACGAGCTGCTGCTGATCGGCGTCGCCACGGTGTGGCACGGGCTGCTGGTCGGCCTCGGCTCGCTGCTCGCCATGCTGCTCTTCGTGGCCGCGACCCAGCAATACTTTCTCGTCCCCAGCCGCTGGTACGAGACGGCGGCGCTCCTGCTGGTGGCCTTCTGCCTGTTCCGCCCCGGCTTCTTCATGGACATGGTGGCGCCACCGTACGAGGAGGTCCCTGCCGCCCGCATCGTCGCCGCCGCCGGCGGCGAGCCGACGAACGGATACCTCCGCATGCGCGTGGCGGGGGAGACCCTGGCCGGGCGCGACGTCGAGAAGACGGTGCGGATGCCTCTGGGCGCGGCCGGCGAGGGCGCCGAGCGGATGCGGCGCTCCGGCCTGACCGTGCGCGTGCAGGACGGCCGGGTCGAGATCGCCGGCGTGGCGTTCGGCTCCACGGCCAGGAAGCTCGGGCTCGACCCGGGCTGGGAGGTCAAGGCGGTGGAGGTGCGCGCGCCGCGCCCGCGGAAGGAGTGGGTGTGGCTGCCTGCCCTCGGCCTGCTCGGAATCGTCGGGGCCCTCCAGCTCCGCCGCCGCCGAGGGGCGCGCGGCTGACGCCGCCGGCGTCGAGATGGGCGGTCTGCTGGACGATCCCGCAGGGTTCCTCGCCGCGCTCCTCCTCAAGGTCCCCGCGTTGCTGCTGGCCGTCACGGTCCACGAGCTGGCCCACGGCTGGGTCGCCGATCGGCTCGGCGACCCCACCGCGCGCCTCCACGGCCGGCTGACGCTGAACCCGCTGCCGCACCTCGATCCGCTCGGCGCGCTCGCCTTCGTCGTCGCCGGCTTCGGCTGGGCGAAGCCGGTTCCCGTGAATGCCGCCAACCTCCGGAACCCGGCGCGGGACATGCTCCTGGTCGGGGCCGCCGGGCCGCTCGCGAATTTCGCGCTGGCGTTCGTCGGGCTCGTCGCGCTGGTCCTCTCCCGGCGCGCCGGGTTGCCCGACCTCGTGGCCGAGCCGGTGGCCGGGATCGTCCTCTGGGTGTTCCAGTTCAACCTGGCGCTGGGCATCTTCAACCTGATCCCGCTGCCGCCCCTGGACGGCGGCCACTTCCTCCCGTACGTCCTGCCGCGCGCCGCCGGCGACCTGATCCGCAGGCTGGAGCAGATCGGCCCGCTCGTCCTGATTGTCCTGGTGATGAGCGGAGCCACGCGGTACATCGTGGGGCCGGCGTTCCGCGCCCTGGTGGAGGTCTACGTCTCGGGCGTGCGCCTCATCCTCTGACGCCGCGCCGATCGCCGTCGCCGAGCGCGGGGACATCGTGCACAATACCGGGCATGACGACCGACGCGCTCTCCACGATTCTCGAGACCTCGCGGGCGGAACGGCTGGCCACCGGGTTCCTGTTCACCGAGGGGCCGCTCTGGCATCCCGACGGCTTCTACTACTTCGTCGACATCCGCCGGAGCCAGCTCTTTCGCGTCACCCCGGGCAAGCCGCCGGAGCTCGTCCGCGCGGACACCGGCGAGGGCAACGGCACCACGTTCGACCTGCAGGGGCGCCTGATCGTCTGCGAGGGCGGCCACCGGCGCGTCACCCGCTGGTCCCCGGACGGGCGGAGCGAGGTCCTGGTGGACCGCTACGAGGGCAAGCGCCTGAACCGCCCCAACGACGTGGTGTGCCACTCGGACGGGAGCCTCTGGTTCACCGATCCCGGCCTGCGGGTGCCGCTGGCCGAGCGCGAGGTGCCCTACGCGGGTGTGTACCGCATCGCCCCCGACGGCACGACGGCGCTGATGGCGGACTGCGAGTATCCCAACGGCCTGGCCTTCTCGCCGGACGAGCGCACGCTCTACGTGGCCAACACGCGCTGGACGCAGTACATCCACGCCTTCGAGCTGGATGCCGCCGGCGCCGTGGTGCGCCGGCGCATCTTCGCCGACATGTCCTCGGACGAGACCGAGGGCGTGCCGGACGGCATGAAGGTCGACGTAGACGGCCACGTCTACTGCACCGGCCCCGGCGGGACGTGGGTCTTCGCGCCGGACGGCACGCGGCTGGGCATCATCCGCACGCCGGAGGTCCCTGCCAACCTCGCGTTCGGGGGGCCCGATCTCCGGACCCTCTTTCTCACCGCCCGCACCTCGGTCTACACGCTACGCGCCAGGGTCCCGGGGCAGCCGCACCCCTGGTACCGCGTCCGGGCGGGCGCCGGCGCGCGCTGATCGCACGTCATCGTCGAGAGGAGATCGGGGCAACTGACAGCAATCGGCAGTTGACAGCCCCGGTAATTCGCGGATAATTCGCCCACCGCTCGGCGCTGTAGTTTCTCGATCGCTCGCTTCCCCGCTCGCGGGGCCATGTTCGACCTTCTCGGTAGGGAGGGAACGTCATGAGAGCGAACCGTCGGTGCTTCCTGGGCTGTGTCGTCCTTGTCCTGGTCCTCGTCCTGATGGCGCCCGCGCGATCCCCGGCCGCCCCCCAGGGCACGGTCATCTACGCGGTGCACATCACGATCGCGCCGGCCTGGTTCGATCCCGCCGACAATCCCGGCCAGATCACGCCGTTCATCATCCAGTACGCGCTGCACGACGCGGTCATCAAGCCGATGCCGTCCGGGATGATGACTCCGAGCCTGGCCGAGTCGTGGACGGCGTCCAAGGACGGCCGCGTCTACGAGTTCGTGCTGCGCAAGAACGTGGTCTTCCACAACGGCGACCCCATGACCGCCGAGGACGTGAAGTTCAGCTTCGAGCGGTACCGGGGGGCCGGGGCCAAGCTCATGAAGGAGAAGGTCGAGGCCGTGACGATCGTCGACCCTCACCGGGTGCGCTTCCACCTCAAGGAGCCGTGGCCGGACTTCATGGGGTTCTACGGCTCGCCGGCCACGGGGGCGGGCTGGATCGTGCCCAAGAAGTACGTGGAGAAGGTCGGCGACGACGGGTTCAAGAAGGCCCCGATCGGGGCCGGGCCCTTCAAGCTCGCCAGCATGACGCCGGGCGTGGAGATCGTCCTCGAGGCCCATGAGAAGTACTGGCGCAAGACGCCCAAGGTCAAGCGAATCGTGATGAAGAGCGTTCCCGAGGGGTCGACCCGCCTGGCCATGCTCAAGCGCGGCGAGGCTCACATCGCCTACAAGACCGACGGACCGCTCGGCGAGGAGGTCAAGAAGGACCCGAACCTGGACCTGGTGTTCTCCGGCGGCATCGCGACCTGGTGGCTCCAGTTCGGGGACATGAACGATCCCAAGTCGCCCTGGCACCACCAGAAGGTGCGCCTGGCCGCCAGCCTCGCGCTCGACCGCAAGGCGCTCAGCGAGGCGGAGACGCTCGGGGCCTCGCCGCCCACCGGCAGCATCATCCCGCGCGAGTTCGAGTGGGCGCTCCCGGTCGAGCCCCACCCTTACGATCCCAAGAGGGCCAAGCAGCTCCTGGCCGAGGCCGGCTATCCCAACGGCTTCGACGCCGGCGTCATCACGCCGATCCCGCCGTACTACAGCTTCGCCGAGGCGGTCGCCGGCTACCTGGGGGCGATCGGCATCAAGGCCAGGGTCCAGAAGATGGAGCGCGCCGTCATGTTCGACAAGCGGCGCAAGAAGGAACTGGGCGATATCTGCCTGTGCGCCAACGGCGGCTTCGGCAACGCGGTCACCCGGATCGACGCCGACATCGTGTCCACCGGGGTTCACTCGGTCCTCAAGGACGCGGAGATCGACCGGCTCTTCGCCGAGCAGTCGCGCGAGGCCGATCCCAAGAAGCGGGAGGCGCTGCTCAAGCGGCTCCAGCAGCGGGTGGTGGACCAAGTCTACTTCGCGCCCATCTATCAGCTGCAGTGGCCCAATGGCGTGAGCAAGGCCATGAAGGTCTCGGGCATGGGGCTGATCCCGACCTTCTACTACACGGGCCCGTTCGAGGAGATCGAGCTGCGGTAAGGTAAGCGGGGCCGCGTTCATGACGCGCTTCATCCTCAAGCGCTGCGGGCTCGCGCTGGCGTCGCTGTTCATCCTCAGCGTGACGATCTTCGTCCTCATCCGGCTGACCGGCGACCCGGCGACCCTGCTGGCCGCCCCCGAAGCCAAGGAGGCGGACCTGGCGGCGATCCGCGTCCAGCTCGGTCTCGACCGCTCGTGGCCGGTGCAGTACGTGCACTTCGTCGGCGGGGCGCTCCGGGGCGACTTCGGCACGTCGCTGTACTACCGGGTCCCCGCCGGGGCGCTCTACTGGCAGCGGCTGCCCGCCTCGTTGCAGCTCGCCGCCGCCGCCATGGCCATCTCGCTCCTGGTCGGTCTGTCGGTCGGCATCCTGGCGGCCGTGCACGTCGGCCGCTGGTGGGACAGCGTCGGCAAGCTGATCGCGCTGCTCGGACTGTCGATGCCCAGCTTCTGGCTGGGTCTTCTGCTCATCTACTTCTTCGCGGTGTACCTGCATTGGCTGCCGACCTCGGGCCGGGGGACGGCCGCCCACCTGGTGATGCCGGCCGTCGCGCTGAGCGGGTACTTCACCGCCGCCCACATGCGGCTCACCCGCTCGTCGATGCTGGACGTCCTCGGCAGCGACTACGTCAAGCTCGCCCGGCTCAAGGGGCTGCCGGAGTCGTGGGTGCTCGTCAAGCACGCGTTCAAGAACGCGCTCATCCCGGTCGTCACGCTGGCCGGCATCAACCTGGTCCTGATGATCAACGTGGCCGTCGTGGTGGAGACGGTCTTCGCCTGGCCCGGCATCGGCCGCCTCCTCTACGAGGGCATCGAGTTCCGCGACTTCCCGGTGGTCCAGACCGTGGTGCTGCTGGGCGGCGTCATGGTCATCGCCGCCAACCTCACGGTGGACATCCTCTATGCCTGGATCGATCCCCGCATCCGCCTCGAGCGCTGACACGCTCGTCTCGCCGTGGAGCCCGGCGTGGCGCCGGCTGCGCGACGTGGCCCGCGACGTGCCGGTGGTCCCGGTCACCATCATCGGCGTGGCCCTGGTCGCGGCGCTCTTCGCGGACGCGCTGGCGCCCCACGATCCCGTGCTGGGCAACCTGCGCCACCGCCACCGGCCGCCGGCGTGGCTGACCGGCGGCGACGCCACCCACCTCCTGGGCACCGACCATCTCGGTCGCGACATCCTGAGCCGGCTGCTCTTCGGCGCGCGCATCTCGCTGCTGGTGGGCTTCACCGCCGCCGTGGTGGCGGGCGCGCTGGGGACGGCGATCGGCATCATCTCCGGCTACTGCGGGCGCTGGGTCGACCAGGTCATCATGCGGGTGGTCGACGCCTGGATCGCCTTGCCGGCGATCAGCTTTGCGATCTTCCTGGCCGTCCTGCTCGGCCCCAGCGAGATGAACATCGTGATCATCCTGGCCGGCATCTTCTGGACGCGCTACGCCCGCGTCATCCGGGGCGAGGTGCTCTCGCTGAAGGAGCGCGACTACGTCCGCCTGGCCATCGTGGCCAACTGCAGCAAGTGGACGATCATGCGCCGTCACATCCTGCCCAACGTGATCAACACCTCGATCGTGCTCTCCACGCTGATCGTCGGCGTCGTCATCGTGGCCGAGGCGGCCCTGTCGTTCCTGGGCGTCGGCGTGCCGCCCCCCAAGCCCGCCTGGGGCCTCATGCTGGCCGACGGCAAGGAGGGGATGATGGCGGGCTACTGGTGGGTGACCCTGTTCCCCGGCCTGGCCATCATGCTGGTCGTGCTCGCCGCCAACCTGCTCGGCGACTGGCTCCGCGTCAGGCTCGACCCGCAGCTCCGCCAGCTCTGAGGCGCCCGGCAGCCTGACCGCGCGCGCCCTCCGCCTCCCGGTCCGTCTGCTAACATGCAGGCCTTCTCCGTGGAGACTCCCGGGACGCGGCGAAGCGTGCCCGTCTCGGTCCACGGGACGTCACGCGCGAGAGGCTCACCCCAACGATGGAGGGTCCGATGAACGGCAGCAGGCGTGACTTCTTGAAGGGCGTCGGCGCGGCGGCGGTGGCAGGGGCGGGCGCGCCCGCGAGCGTCAGCGCGCAGGCGAGGAAGGGCGTGCCCTCCGACCCCGTCAAGATCGGTGTCCTCGCCATCCGCGCCGGCATCGCGGCGCCGGTGGGGACCGCCGGGCTGCGCGGCACCGAGTGGTGGGCGGAGCGGGTCAACAAGGCCGGCGGCATCCTCGGCCGGAAGGTCCAGCTCGTGGTCGAGGAGGAGTCGAACCCCAAGGACACCGTCGAGCGGTACAGGAAGCTGGTGCTCCAGGAAAAGGTCGAGGTCGTGGTGGGCGGCATCTCGACGGGGGTCACCCTCGCGCTGGGCGTCGTCGCCGAGGACCTCGCCACGCCGTGGCTGTCGTGGGACGGCACCACCCAGAAGGGCGTGGAGGAGACCATGCCCAACCCCAAGTGGGCGTTCAAGAGCGTGGACAACGAGGTCGAGGCCATCGTGGCCGGCATCCTGACCCCCAGGTACTTCAAGGGCATCAAGACCGTGGCCGGCATCGGCAACGACTATTCGTACGGGCACGACTGCTGGCAGTCCTACCAGGCGGTGCTCAAGCGGTACATCCCGGACGTGAAGTTCGTCCTCGAGCTGTTCCCCAAGCTCGGCGTGACCGACTTCACCTCGCACATCGCCGCCATCCAGCAGTCGAAGGCCGATCTGTTGATGTGCTCGTTCTGGTCGGGCGACGCCACCATCATCCTGAAGCAGGCGGCGGCGGTCGGGCTCTTCAAGTCCATGAAGGGCGTGTTCACGACGGCGGGCGGCGTGCACGACTCCCTGAAGAAGGACTTCACGCCGGCGGGGCTGCTGCTCGGCTACAACACGATGTACTTCGACGACCCCAAGGGCTCGCCGCTGCTCAAGCAGTTCGTGCGCGAGTACAAGGCCCGGTACAACGAGTACCCGCCCTACGAGTGCGACCACGCCTACTTCGGTGCCGAGTCCTACAAGGCGGCCGTCGAGAAGGCCTACGCCGCCGCCCAGGAGTGGCCCTCGAAGGCGCAGGTGGTCAAGGCGCTGGAGGGCATCGAGGTCGAGTCGCTCTCCGGCAAGCGGAGCTGGCGCGAGGATCACGTCCAGATGTGCAGCTTCTACCAGGGCGTGACCACCCACAAGAACGCCTACGACTTCGTGACGATCGATCCGATCGAGACGGTGTCCACCCGGCAGGCGATGAAGCCGGCCGGCGCCAAGCTCTTCGACTGGATCAATTCCTGGAAGATCTGACCCGGCACGTCGTCAGCGTCCTGGTGAGCGGGGTCTTTCACGCCTCGATCCTGTTTCTCGTGTCGGCCGGGCTGCAGGTGGTGTTCGGGGTGCAGAAGATCTTCAATCTCGCGTGCGGGTCGTTCTACGCGCTCGGGGCGTACGTCGGGGTCTCGGCCGTGCAGGCGTACGCCGCGGCGGGAGGGCCGGCGGGATTCTTCATCGTGCCGCTGGCGCTCGCCGGTCTCGCCATCGGCCTCGTCGGGGTGGTCGTCGAGCGGGGGCTGCTGCGCTTCGTCTACGAGCGTGACGAGACGTTCCAGCTCCTGCTCACCTTCGCGCTGGTGCTGATGCTCGAGGATGCGATCCGGCTCACGTGGGGAACGTCGCCGCTCTCCACCGGCGGGATGTATCTCGTCTACGGTCAGGTGCGCATCCTGGGCGCCGCCGTGCCCGTCTACAACCTCATCGTGATCGCGGCCAGCCTGGTGATCGCCGTCGGCATCGGCGCCCTGCTCACCCGGACCGCCTTCGGCCGGATCATCCGCGCCGCCGCCGACAACCGCGAGATGGCCGAGGCGCTCGGCGTGGACATGCGGTGGCTCTACGCCAGGGTCTTCACGCTGGGCACGGCGCTGGGCACGCTCGGCGGCGCCCTCGTCATCCCCGCCACCGCGGCCATGAGCGAGATGGGAATCGAGTTGATCGTGGAGGCGTTCGCGGTGGTGGTCATCGGGGGGCTCGGCTCGATGCGAGGGGCCTTCGTGGGGGCGCTCACCGTGGGGGTGCTCCGCTCGGTGGCGATCTCGACCTACCCCGAGCTCGAGATGCTGCTGATCTACCTGATCGTCATCGCCGTGCTGGTGCTGCGCCCCCGGGGCCTGTTCGGGACGGCCGCGACCGCGACATGATGGGGCGCGTCGTGCTCGCCCTCGCGGGCGCGGGGGTCCTGGCGGTCCCCTTGGTGGCCCCGACCTACCACGTGCTCCTGATGCTGCCGTTCATGGCCTACGGCGTCGTCCTGCTCGGGCTCAACTTGTTGTTCGGCTACACGGGCCTCGTGTCCTTCGGCCACGCGCTCTTCATCGGCGTCGGCGCCTACACCGGCGCGTTTCTCACCTCGAAGTTCGGCGTCCGGTCGCTGGAGGCGATCCTGGTCGCCTCCGCGGTGCTGGGGGCGCTGGTGGCGGCCCCGGTGGCGGCACTCTGCGTGCGCTATGTCAAGATCTACTTCGGCATGCTCACGCTCGCCTTCGGTATGGTGTTCTACACGTTCGTGCTCAAGTTCTACCGGGTGACGGGCGGCGACGAGGGGACGCCGTACCTGCGTCCCTCCCTGCTGGGCTTCGGCCTGGAGGGGATCCCCAAGACGGATTACCTGATCGGCCCCTACTACTACTACTCCCTGGTCGTGCTGGCGCTGGCCGCCGCCGTCATGTGGCGGGTGGTGCATTCGCCGTTCGGCCTCTGCCTGAAGACCATCCGCGACAACCCGGCCAAGGCCGAGACGCTCGGGATCGGCGTGGGGCGCTATCGCTGGTACGCCTTCATGATCTCCGCGGTGTACGCCTCGGTCGGCGGCGCCCTCCTGGGCGCGCCCATCGGCAACGTCGACCCCACGCTCGCCTACTGGACGCACTCGGGGAACCTCGTGTTCATGACGCTGCTGGGCGGCTTCGCCAGCTTCTTCGGCCCGCTGGTGGGCGCCTTCGCCTTCATCTACCTGGAGGACGCCTTGAAGTCGCTGGCGCCCTCGTTCTGGCGGCTGATCTTTGGCGCCATCCTGGCGGCGATCGTCATCTTCGCGCCGGGCGGGCTGATGGGGCTCGTCCGGCGGGCGCGCCCGCTGGGCGTCTCTCGCGCATGATCCTGCGCGCCACCGGGCTCCGGAAGTTCTACGGAGAGTTCTGCGCGCTCGACGGCGTGAGTCTCGCCATCGAGGCGGGGGAGTTCGTCTCGATCATCGGGCCAAACGGCGCCGGCAAGTCCACGCTCGTCAACGTGCTGACCGGGGTGCTGCGGCCGAGCGCCGGCACCGTGCACCTCAACGGCCGCGAGGTCACCGGGATCGGCCCCGTGCGACTGGCGCGCCTGGGGATGGCGCGCAGCTTCCAGCTCGTGCAGATCTTCCCCGAGCTCACCGTGCTGGAGACCCTCCAGGCCGCGGTGGTCTCACGGCTCGGCCGGGGGACGCGACTGTTCGCCTCCCTCGCGCGCGACCGCGAGGTGGAGGCGGGCGCCCTCGAGGTGGCCGAGCTGTTCGGCCTGGACGACAAGCGTCACACTCCGTCCCGCCAGCTCCCGCAGGGGGACAAGAAGCTCCTCGACGTGGCCTCGGCCTTCGCGCTCCGGCCCGAGATCATCCTGCTGGACGAGCCGACCAGCGGGGTGAGCACCGCCGACAAGACGGCCATCATGGAGATCCTCGTCTCGGCCGGCCGGCGCATCGGGCTCAAGGCCATCATCCAGGTCGAGCACGACATGGACATCGTGTTCGGGTACTCCCACCGGATCATCGCGCTCCACCAGGGCCGGGTGCTGGCCGACGCCACGCCGGCCGAGATCCAGGCCGACGCCGGGGTGGTCGACACCGTCATTGGCCGCAAGACGGCGCTTCCGCCCGGCCGCCGCTGATGCTGAGCGTGCGGGACATCGACGTCTTCATCCAGGCCAGCCACATCCTCCGCTCGGTCTCGCTCGAGGTCGGCGAGCGCGAGGTCGTCTGCCTGGTGGGCCGCAATGGCGCCGGCAAGACGACCACGCTGCGCACGGTGATGGGCTTTCACCGCCCGCACGCGGGTCGCGTCGAGTTCAAGGGCCGACCCATCCACGGGCGCCGCACGTACGAGATCGCCGCCCTCGGCCTGGCCTGGGCCCCCGAGGACAGCGCGATCTTCCCGGACCTGACCGTGGCCGAGAACATCGAGATCTCGACGTGGACCCGCCCGACCGGACGCCCCGCGGCCGAGCGGATCGAGCTCGCCTATCGCGTGTTCCCCGGGCTCCGCCGCTACGCGAAGCGCAAGGGGCCGGAGATGAGCGGCGGCGAGCGCAAGATGCTCTCGATCGCGCGCGCCCTCGCCCTCGACCCCGAGCTCCTCCTGCTCGACGAGCCCTTCGAGGGTCTGTCGCCCGCCATCATCCCGGCCGTGAGCGACGGGATCCGCGAGATCACGCAGCTCGGCCACGCGATCCTGATCGCCGAGTCGAACATCCACCACGTGCCGGCGTGGACGAGCCGGCTCTACGTCATCGAGCGGGGCGAGATCGTGTTCGCGGGCACGCCGGAGGCCGCCCGGCGAGATCCGCGCCTGCTTCGCATCATCGGGGGCGCCCCGAGCTCTGCTTGACGTGCCCTGGCTGCTGCCATAGGGTGATGGCATGAAGCCAGCCACGAGAGAGGCCATCAGGAACTTTCACCTCCCGCTGCCGGAAGGGGTGTACGAGGCGCTCCGCCACGAGGCTGCACAGCTGCGCAAGCCCTCGACGGTCGTGGCCCGGGAAGTGATCGAGGCGTGGTTGCGAGACCGCAAGCGTGCCGTGGTCCGAGAAGCCATCGCCGTCTACGCCGTGAAGCACGCCGGTACGCTCGCCGATCTCGATCCCGCGCTGGAGAAGGCCTCCCTCGGGGTCCTCCGCGCCAGGAAGCCGCGAGCGTGAGGCGGGGAGAGGTGTACTGGGCAGAGCTCGCGCCGCGATCCGGAGCCGAGCAGGCCGGACGTCGGCCCGTCATCGTCGTCTCCCACGACGGCTTCAACGAGGTGCCGTCGTGGCGCTCGGTCATCGTCGTTCCGCTCACGACATCCGATGCGCAAGCTGGCCGAGGTCCAACCGCGGTGCTTCTGGCCGGTGGCGCAGGGGGACTGCGCGCACCGAGCGTTGCCCTGTGCCATCAGGTGACCACGCTCGACCGCGCGAAGCTGAGCGACCGACTCGGGGTCCTGCCGCGCGCGGCTCTTACCGAAGTCGAGGAGGGGCTGCGAGCGGCGCTCGACCTGGAGTGATCAGCGCGCGCTGAGGGCCAGCGCGTGCAGCTCGGTCAGGTGCTCGGCGTCGTGCCGCCGGGTGACGAGCACCACGTCGTCGTAGCCCAGCGCGCACAGGCGGTGCAGCCGCTCGCGGGCGACGTCCTTCGGGCACTTGAGGTCGCAGGGGTCGTCCGGGCCGTCTGGGCTCGCGGTGAGGCTGTCGAGCTGCGCCACCACGTTGGTCACGACCGCGCGCTTGCCGCCGAGGTTGCGGAAGCGCGCGATGCCCTCGCGCAGCGCGCGCCAGCTGCTGCGGGCGCCCGAGCCCACCCAGCCGTCGAACTCGCGGGCCGCCCGCTCGATCCAGCGTGAGCCCGCCCACGAGCCGATCAGCACGGGCGGGCCGCCGAGCGCGGCGGGCCAGACCGGCTCCAGCGAGGCGCCGTCCACGCGCTCGCCGGCCCACAGCCGGCGCATGATCGCCAGCGACTCGTCGAGGCGCTTGAAGCGCGAGGCGAAGTCGAGGCCGAGGGCGGCGAAGTCGGTGGCGGTCGAGCCAGCCCCGACCCCGAGCCGCAGCCGGCCGCCGGAGACGAGGTGGGTCGTCAGCACGCGCTGGGCCAACTCGACCGGGTTGCGCAACGGGACCTGCAGGATGCCCGTCCCCAGCTCGAGATGGCGGGTGACCGTGGCGGCGATCGCGAGCGCGATGAGGGGATCGGGGTGGAGGCGCCCGCGGCCGATGGCGTCGAACGCCCAAGCGCTC
>DASWJN010000161.1:0-8432 GCA_036397135.1 Candidatus Methylomirabilota bacterium | reverse complement strand
CTTCTTCAAGAACGTCACGCTGGGCGTGCCCGAGGCGCCCGCCGTCGGGCGCGTGATCGGCCTGCCCACGAAGAAGATCCTCCGCGGCTCGACCATCGGCCTGCACGCCGGCGCCGACGCCACGCTCCCGACGGCCGGCCCCCTGCCGGTGCCCTGGCGCTACGACGACCACTACGGGTTCAACAGCCTGAGCTGCATCGAGTAGGCGGGCGAGCCCCCCGGCGTCCGTTCTCGGGCGCTGTTCCGGCAGTCGAATGTCTGCGACGCGAAGGGCCGCCCGGATGCCGATGTCATAGGATCCTACGAGCATGCCGACCGTGCCCGAAGCCGCCCGCCGCGCGTGCCGTGACCCGGAAACCATTCGCCGCTGGATCCGCTCCGGGCGCCTGCGCTCCCGACGCGTCGGGACGTGTGGCCGACCAGCTCGGGTGGGCGAGGACCTACCGGATGCCGGCGCAGTCGGCGCGCGTGATCTCGCGGTGGCCGGTGAGCACGCTCGGACGGCCGAAGACCACGAGCACGACATCGGCTGCGTCATCGGCGAGACGGCACACGTCGCGGGCCACCGTGCGGAAGACGCGGTCCTCGGGATATGACGGCACCGCCAGCTCGCTCATGGACCACTCCCAGAGGTCCAGCACGTTGGCTCCCATGCGGTTCCTGGCCACGTGACGGCGGGCGGGGTCGGGGAGCCGCGCGGCCACGGCATCGGAGATGGAGAGTGCCGCCGCCTTCACGTTGCCGGAGTAGAGCGCACCGGAGAGGTAGGCGTCCCAGTGGCCGGAGAAGCTCAGCGCCGGCGCGAACCCGAAGAGGACGAGGGCAGCGGCGTGGGGGCCGAGGCGGCGGGGGACGAGAACGGGGACGTGGCCGCCGTTCCAGAAGAGGACCGCTGCCAGCGCCGCCATCGCCGCGTTCCACGGCCAGACGACGGCGTTGGTCCCGTGACCGAGCGGCCCGAGCAAGCCGAGGACGACGACATGGATCGCGATCGCTCCCACCACCGCGGCGTTCCGCAGGCGCGGCACGAGCAGGGCGACCGCCACCGCGATCTCCATCACCGGGACCACCATCCAGCCGCCGAGCAGCACGCGGTGCAGCCCGGCCGGCAGCACGCCGGCGAGGGGCTCCACGAGCCAGGGGAACAGGTGCGTCATGAAGGTGACGTTGAGCTTCTGGATGCCGCTCCAGAGGTAAAGACCGACGAGCACGGCGCGCCAGGCGGCCAGCGTGTCGCCGGCGTCGCGCGCGAGGGCGAGCGCGGCGAGCATGGCCACGTACTGATAGAACCAGGGCTGCCAGCGCGACTGGTCGTCGGCGGCCAGGATCAGGGCGAGGACCGTGGCCGCCGCCGCCCACCATCGCGGGCGGGGGGCCAGTGCGAGGCCGACGAGCGCGGCGAGCAGCGCGCCCAGGACGACGACGTCGAGGGGGGCCGGGAGCGCTGGCCACCCGTCGAGCACGGGCGCCCTCGGATAGACACGCGTCGCCAGGAAGAGCCGCGGCGCGAGCAGCAGACCGCTGGCGAGGGCGGCGGCCACCACGAGGCGTGCCCAGCGGAGCCGCGCGAGGTCGGCCATGACCGATGGTTGCACATCACGGCACGGCCGTGAGTCCTGCTCGCCGCGCGATGTGGCGGTACACTACGACCCGCATGCGACTCGAGCTCCGCTGGTCCGAGGTCGATCGGCTGGTGGCCGCGCCCGCGACGCGCCTGGAGGGCAGGCGGCTCGAGATCGACCTCGACGCCCTGCGCACGCTGGCGTCCGCCGACACGAGGCTCGCCGGCATCCGGCTCGACCTGGTGCACCCCGGCGAGCGTTGCCGGATCGGGCGCGTGTTCGACGTCGTCGCGCCGCGCGCGAAGCTGGATGGCGGCGAGGATTTCCCCGGCGTGCTGGGAGGGGTGGCGAGGGCCGGCCACGGGCGGACCCTGGCGCTGGCGGGCGTGGCGGTGGTGGCGACCGACCAGCAGACGGACAGCGTCGGCACGCTCGCCGTGATCGACATGGCCGGGCCGAACGCGGCGCGGTCGGTGTTCGGCTCCACCCACAACCTTGTCCTTTCGGCGTGGCCGGCGCCGGGCGTCGAGCGCCCGGACTATCTCGCCGCGGTCCGGCTCGCCGCGCTGAAGGCGGCCGTGCATCTCGCCCGGGCGGCGCGCGAGGCCGAGCCCGATCGCGTCGAGGTGCTCGAGCTGCCGCCCTCGCCGCGCGTCCCCGCCGAGCTGGCGCAGCTGCCGCGGGTGGCGTACGTCTTCCAGATCCACTCGCATCAGCGTCCGACCGGCCTCGACGAGGGCATCCTCTACGGCGATCCCGTGCGGCGCATGCTGCCGACGGTCGTGCACCCCAACGAGGTGCTCGACGGCGCCGTGCTCCGCGGCTTCATGGGACGCAGCTGCACCACCTGGGCCACCCAGCACCATCCGGTGATCCGCGCGCTCTACGCGCAGCACGGCCGCACGCTGTGGTTCGCGGGCGTGGTCGTCACCGTCGCCCACGCGACCGAGCCGGAGCGTGTGCGCTCGGCGTTCCTCACCGCCGGGCTCGTCGCCCACACCCTCGGCGCCGACGGCGCGGTGTTCACCAAGATCGGCGGCGGCGCGCCCCACGTGGACATGGCCCAGGCGGCCGCGCAGTGCGAGGCGCTCGGCGTCAAAACGGCGCTGGTGGTCGAGGACATGTCGACCGACGGCAGCGCGGAGGGCATGCTGCTGTTCGACTTCCCGGGCGTGGACGCGCTGGTGAACGTGGGCAGCAGCCAGGAGCCGCTCACGCTGCCGGCGATGGAGCGGGTGGTCGGAGCCGACGATCTGGCGTCGAGGCTGCGCGGCGAGACGCGGGCGACCTACGGGGCGCTGTGCGGCGCCATCGAACAGATCGGGGCGACCCGGGTGATGGCGGAGGTGCGGTGAATCCCTCTCCGTCGGCGACCTGTATCCATGCTGATACGCGTTGCCGGAGTCGAGATCTGGTGTGTAAGATCGCTTACCTCACTACATACCAGAGGGGGTCGAGATGGCGGCAGCCCGAACGCAGCGATTCGAACGCAAGAACGTCATTGTCGACACCGGCAAGGTCCGGCGGCTTCGGCGAGCGCTCCGGACGGTCTCGGAGTCGGCGGCGATCAGGATCGCGGTGGAACGGACGCTGGCCCTCGAGGAAGCGGTGGCGGCGCTGGAGCGCATGAGGCGGCGGGGTACATGGGGGAAGCGGATTGCCTCGTAAGCCGACGATCTGGGTTGTGGATACCTCCGTTCTCGTGGGCTACCTCCGCGCCGGACGCCATGGCGAATTCCTGCGACGGGAGATGGCGCGAGGGGGGTGTTCCTGCCGGGCGTGGTTCTGTACGAGCTGCAGGCCGGGGCCACGAGCCGAGTCGACCGGGCCGATGTCGAAACGCTCCGCCGATCGCTGGGGGAAAGGATCGTCGGGACAGCCGCCGCCGACTGGCTCCTGGCGGGCCGGTGTCTCGCCCGATACGCGGAGCGCTGGGGACAGGTTCGACCGCGCGACCACGTCGCCGACGCCCTGGTCGCGGTGACCGCAGCCCGGCTCAGGGCGACGATTGCGGCGGAGGACGTGCGCGGCATGACCCGCTGGGCCTGGTCGCTGCAGCGGCTCGGCGTCGACATTCGCGTCGAGGGGCGACCCGGGTGATGGCGGAGGTGTGGTGATGGCAGGCGAGAGGCCGCGGGTGGTCTGTTACGTCAACCAGTTCTTCGGCCAGCTCGGCGGTGAGGACAAGGCCGGCGTCGAGCCGCAGGCGATGGACGGCGCCGTGGGCGCCGCGCGCGCCGTCCAGCAGGCGCTCGGCGAGGCGGGCACGGTCGTGGCGACCGTGGTCTGCGGCGACAACTACGCCGCCGAGCAGGGCGAACGCGCGGTGACCGAGCTGGTCGCCCTCGTGTCCGCGGCCCGGCCCGACCTCGTCGTGGCGGGGCCCGCGTTCCTGGCCGGCCGCTACGGCGTCGCCTGCGGGGCGCTCTGCGCCGCCGTGCAGGCGAAACTCGGGGTCCCGGCCGTGACGGGCATGCACGTGGAGAATCCCGGCGTCGAGCTCTACCGCCGCCACGTCCACGTCGTGCAGACGGGCGGGGAGGCCGCGCGCATGCTCGAGGAGGTGAAGCGGCTCGTCGCGCTCGGGCTGAAGCTCGCCCGCGGCGAGTCCATCGGCGCGCCGGCGGCCGAGGGCTACTTCCCGCGGGGGGTGACGCGCAACGTCGTGGCCGGCGCGACCGCCGCCGACCGCGCCGTCGCCATGCTCCTCGACAAGCTGGCGGCCCGGCCGTTCACGAGCGAGGTCCCCCGGCCGGTCTTCCCGAGCGTCCCGGCGCCGCGGCTCGTGAAGACCCTGGAGGGCGCCACCATCGCGCTCGTCACCGACGGCGGCCTGGTGCCGCGGGGGAACCCCGACGGGATCGAGGCGCTGAACGCGACGCGGTACGGCGCCTACAGCATCGAGGGCCAGGCGGCCCTGGAGCCCGCCCGGTACGACAACCCGCATCGCGGGTACGACACGTCCTGGGTGAAGCAGGATCCGCATCGCCTGGTGCCGGTCGACGTGGCGCGCGACCTGGAGCAGAGCGGCGCCATCGGCAAGCTCCACGAGACGGTCTATTCCACCGTCGGCGTCGCCACCACGCTCGCCCACAGCGCGCGTATGGGACGGGAGATCGCCGAGCAGCTGCGCGCGGCCGGCGTCGACGCCGTCATCCTCACCTCCACCTGAGGGACGAGCACTCGCTGCGGCGCAGCGATCGCCCGGGAGCTGGAGCGCGCGGGGCTGCCGACCGTGCAGGTCTCGACCATGACCCCGGTGGCCGTGATGGTGGGCGCCAACCGCATCGTGCAGGCGGCCGGCATCATCCACCCGCTCGGCAACGCGGACCTCTCGCCCGAGGACGAGAAGGCGCTGCGCCGGCGCATCGTCGAGCAGGCTCTGCAGGCCCTCCGGACCGAGGTCGCGCGGCCGACGGTGTTCACGCGCGAATGACGGCGCCGGTCCGGCTGGACGTCTTCTCCGACTATCTCTGACCGTGGTGCTACAACGCCGCGGTGCGGCTGCGCGATGTCCGGCAGGCCTACGGCGACCGAGTGCACATCCACTGGCGCGCCTTCCCGCTCATCCCGGGTGAGCAGCCGGACCGGCGCGTCACCGCCAAGACGCGCGACGGGTGGCAGCGCGTGGGCGCCGAGGAGCCGGGCGCGTGCTTCGTGCCGCCGGCGCTCGACGCCCCGCTGCCGGCGTCGAGCATCCCCGCGCTGACAGCGGCCAAGTGCGCCGAGCGTCAGGGCGACGACGCCTTCGAGCGATTCCACGACCGGCTGTTCACCGCGCACTTCCGTGACCATCTCGACATCGCTCGCCCCGACGTGTTGCGGAGCCTGGCCCGCGAGTCCACGCTGGACCTGGCCCGGTTCGAGGCCGACTCCGGCGGTGAGGCCTACGAGGCCGTGCTGCGCGACTGCGCCGAGGGCGCGGCGTGGTTCGGCGTGTCCGGGCTGCCGACGGTGATCCTGAACGAGAAGCTGTCCCTCGTGGGCGCCGTACCGGCGGAGCGCTATCGGCTGCTGATCGACTGGATCCTGGCCGGCGAGCCCGGCGGCGTGATCCCCCTGGCGGACCGGGGGAGCGGACTTGCCGGCCAGAGCCCGGTGGACCCTCGCGGGACGGACCCGCAAGCGTCAGCCGTGTGAGGCCGGAGCCCGCCGCACACGGGCAAGCGCGTCATCGATCTTCTCGGCGAGCGTGGTCGAATGCGGCAACGCCAGGCGCCGTGCCTCCGCGAAGTGTTGCCGTGCTTCGTCCTCGGCGCCCCGGCGCGCCGCGAGCGTCCCGAGACCGAGGAGGGCCCGCGCGAGCACCGCCGGGATGTCCGCATCGCGTGCACGTCGAGCCGCCTCCTCGAGATGGAGCCGCGCCCGCCGCCCCGCGACCGGGACGGCCCGAAGCAGAAACGAGAGATTCCGCGCGATGAGCGTGAGGGGGAGGCGCTGGCGCCGGAGCGCCAGCGCGAGATGGATTTCGCCGAGGGTCAGATGGCCGAGGGCGGGGGCGGTTTCGTTGCCCCACTCGACGAAGCGCCGGATGCACTCTTCGATCCAGTGGACACCGGCCTGCATCCTGCCCGCGAGGACTAACGCCACGCCGTACGGCAGGTCGATGCCGAGGCGGAGCGGAAGGAAGCCGCTGCTCACCATCTCCTGCTGTGCCTGAAGGAGTGCGTTCAGCCCTTCCTGCGATCGCCCCAAGAAGACCAGGGCCGCCCCCTTGGCCCCCCGCGCGCCCAGACGGTCCAGAGGGTTCGGCGAGACCCGGAGCGCTTCATCGGCGTTGTCGATGGCCTCGACGTATCGCTCGTCGAAGACGTTCACGAACCCGAGGATCCAGAGTCCCATGGCGGCGGTCCCGAGGTCTTCGGCTTGCCGGCCCAGGGCCACCAGGCGCAGACACGTCTCCCGCGCGGCGTTGTATCGCCCATAGGTGAGGTGGTGCACCGCGAGCCCACGCAGGGTCTCGGCGGCCAGGTAGACGTCATCGAGCGTGCGCGAGACTTCGATCGCCCGGTTGGCCAGCCGCTCGACCTGACCGCGCCACTCGGCAGCAGGCGCGTACGTTTGCACCCACATCAGACCCATCGAGGCGTAGCCCATGCACTGGGGATCGGCGAGCGTCTCGCCGAGAGCGAGCGCGCGGCTCATCAGGGGCCGGCCGGCACCATACTGGACGGCATTGAAGTGCGCGACGCCAATCCAGAAGAGTAGCATGGCGAGGTGGCGCGAGTCCCCGAGCGCCTCGACGCGAGCGAGATACCGGTCGCCGAGGGCGATCAGTCCCCGGAAGTCCTTCCGGTGGTAGTGGACGCGCGCCCAGTCGGGCACGATCTCGGCCAGCGCCGTCTCGTGCGTCCCTTCGGGTGCGGCGTCGGCCAGGGCCGCGACCTGGCGAAATCGCTCGTGCGCCTCCTCGAGCGCGTAGACACGCAGGCTCTTCCGACCCGCCATGGCGAGATACTGCACACTCTTGTCCGTGCGGCTGGTTCTGCTCCAGTGGTGCACGAGGATCTCTGCCCACGCGTCCAGGCGATCCCCATAGGCCTGCTCGATGGCGACCGCGACCTGCTCGTGCAGCGCCGCCGGAGTGGCGAAGGCGAGCCTCTCCAGAGCGGTCGCCGGGTTCTCACGATACAAGGTCTGCAGGGCGTCGGCGACCTGCTCACGCAGCACCTGGCGCCGGGGAGGAAGGAGCTGGGCGTGAACGATGTCGCGGATCAGGTCGTGCGTGAAATCCAGCCGCTCCCCGGTCACGTGAAGCACCCGGCGGGCGACCAGCTCTTCGATGCCGCGCGCGGTCTCCTCGGCTGGGAGCCGGGCCGCCCGCTCCAGCAACGTGAACTCGAACTCGCGACCGATCACCGCCGCCACGGCGGCGAGGTATCGCGCGCGCTCGCTCGACCGCTCCAATCGGCCGGCGAGGACATCGCGTGAGCGTGGGGACAGCGGCTGGGAGGGCGGAACCGGGACGTTCATCCCTTCGAGGATCTGCAGCGCCTCGATGGCAATGAGGGGGTTGCCCGCGCTCACGCTCCAGGTCCGCGCTGTCAGGCGCGTCACGGCGGCGGCCTCTGTCCCGGGCCGTGTCATGGACGTGACGAGCCTCTCCACGTCGGCCCGCGTGAGCCGGGACAGCGTGAACCGCTGACACCGGCCCTCCGCGCCCAGCTCGGCGAGCACCCGGCCCAGCATCGGCGCATCGACGAGCTCCTCTTCGCGGGCGGTGCCGGCGAGGAGCACAGGCTGGCGCTCGAGGCGCCGATGGAGGAATGCCAGCAAGCGCAGCGTCATCTCGTCGGCCCAGTGCAGATCCTCGAGCACCAGCAGCAGGGGCGATGGTCCGGCGATCCGGAGGAGGAGCCGCGCGACCGCCTCGAAGAGCCGGCCCGGGTCCTCGCCCGCCGGGTTCCCGCCGAGGCCGAGCTCAGGAAACAAGCGGGCGAGCTCGTCCTGCCAGACTCGTTCGAGGACGCGAGCCTCCGACAGTCCCCGGCCGGTGCGCACGGCGTTCACCCAGGGACCGAACGGAACGATCCGCTCCGCCTCCCGAGCCCGCCCCACGAGCACGCGGGCGCCGTGATCCACGGCGTCACGAGCGAGCTCGGCGACGAGCCGAGTCTTGCCGATGCCGGCCTCGCCCAGCAGAATGGCGACCTGTCCATTCCCCTGCCAGGCGAGGGCCCGAGCGTCGCGCAGACGGTCGAGCTCGGCGCCGCGTCCGACCAGGGGCATGTCGAGGTCGCTGGTGGTCAACCACGTTCGACTCTCCTCGTCGGCCGGGGCCGCCGGGAGTTCCAGGGGTACTGGATCGACTGACGAGGACTGGAGGATCTGCTGATAGAGTCGTCTCGTCTCGTCCTCCGGCTCGACGCC
>DASWJN010000160.1:0-7611 GCA_036397135.1 Candidatus Methylomirabilota bacterium | reverse complement strand
CCGCCCTCCGGCCGCGTGAGGTGGCGGTGGCTGGGCGGCCTCCAGGCGGCTTACCTGCCCGTTCTGCTGACCTACTTCTGCTACGGCGCCAGCACCGTCACCGCCATCGCCTTGATCTACTTCGAGAAGGACGCTCTCGGCCTCACCCCCGCCCAGGCCGCGGCAGTCGCGTTCTGGCTCAGCCTGCCGTGGTCCATGAAGATGGTCGCCGGGGTCGCTTCCGACGCCTATCCGATCTATGGCAGCCGCCGCCGCGCCTATCTGCTGGTGGGCGCGCTCTGCACGCTGGCCGGCTACGCCGCCCTGGCCACCACGGTTCGCTCGGCGGGGGGCTACGTCGTCGCCTCCGTGCTGATCGCCGTGGGCTTCATGGTCCAGGACGTGGTGGCCGACGCGCTCAGCGTGGAGATCGCCGAGACCGACGAGGAGATCGGCCAGATCCAGACGCTCGGTCGCATGGCGCTCCTGGTCGGGGGCATCAGCGTCGGCTACCTCTCGGGCGTGCTCGCCGGCCGGATCGGCAGCCGCGGGACGTTCGCGGTCGCGATGGCGCTGCCCCTCATCGTCGTCGCGACGGTGCCGTTCGTCCGGGCCCGCCGCCGGGCCGCTCTCGCCCCGACGCCGGCGACCGCCGGGCCGCTGGAGGGTGGCAAGGCGCGCCTGATCATGCTGGTGGGCCTGGGGTACGCGATGTTCGGCGCGCTGCTGGAGACGTTCGGCGCGCCGTACAGCCGGGAGATCGTGCTGGTGGTCTCGGCGGCACTCATCAGCCTGCTCCTCCACCGGGTCGGCATCTCGCAAGGCGTGGTGGTCGCCGCGATCGTGATCTTCCTGTTCCGGGCCACCCCCGTCGTCGGTCAGGGCTACAGCTTCTGGGCGATCGACCGTCTCGGCTTCGACCAGACGTTCCTGGGCCTGCTCGCCCAGGTCTCCTCGATCCTGAGCCTGGTCGGGCTGCTGGTGTTCAGGAAGACCATCGTGAAACGGCCGGTGAGCTTCACGCTCTTCTGGGTGATGACCGCCGGCGCCATCCTCTACCTGCCGAACATCGGGCTCTTCTACGGGCTGCACGAGTGGCTCGGGATCTCGGCCCGCACCCTCGCCTTCGTGGACACGACGATCTCGGCGCCGCTCGGGCAGCTGGCGATGGTGCCGATGCTGGTGCTCATCGCCCGGACCGCGCCGCCCGGCGCCGAGGCCACGATGTTCGCCATCATGGCCTCGCTGATGAACCTGGCCCTGTCGGCCAGCCAGCTGTTCACCGAGTACCTGAACGAGGCGTTCGCGGTGACCCAGGCGGATTACTCGAACCTCGGCCGGCTGATGATCACCGTCGGCGTCGTCAGCCTGATGCCGCTGCTGGCGCTGCCGCTGCTGCGGCGCCAGGAGCGCGGGGCCGGCGGGGCGCCGACGGCTCCGCCGCTCGACGTCGAGGTCGTGGAATCGCTGCCCGCCCGCGGGCCCTCTCAATGACATGATCGCCATCCGACCGGCCAAGGAGCGCGGGCACGCCGATCACGGCTGGCTCGACACCTGGCACACGTTCTCGTTCGCCGACTATCACGACCGGCGATTCATGGGCTTTCGAAGCCTGCGCGTGATCAACGAGGACTTCGTGGCGCCCGGCCGGGGCTTCCCCACTCACGGCCATCGCGACATGGAGATCATCACCTACGTGCTGGAGGGCGCGCTGGAGCACCGCGATAGCCTCGGCACCGGTTCGGTGATCCGCCCGGGCGAGGTGCAGCGGATGAGCGCGGGGACGGGCGTTCGCCACAGCGAGGCCAACCCGTCGGCCAGCGAGCCGCTGCACCTGCTGCAGATCTGGATCGAGCCCTCGAAGTCCGGCATCCCGCCCGGCTACGAGCAGAAGACGTTCGCCGACGCCGACAAGCGGGGACAGCTGCGGCTCGTCGCCTCGCCCGACGGCGCCGAGGGCTCGGTCACGATTCACCAGGACGCCCGCGTCTACGCGACGCTGCTGGGCTCCGGCCAGCAGGTCGTTCATCGACTGGCGCCCGGCCGCCACGCCTGGCTGCACGTCGCCCGCGGCGCCCTCACCCTCAACGGCCAGCGCCTGGCCCAGGGCGACGGCGCAGCGATCAGCGACGAGGCATCGCTGGTGGTCGTCGGCGAGACGGGCGCCGAGGCCCTGCTCTTCGATCTCCCCTGAGCGGCCTCGTGAGGCCGGTGCTCATCGGCCTGTGAGGAAGTCGAAGTCGCAGCCGGCGTCGGCTTGCAGCACGTGGTCGAGGTACAGGCGGCGGTACCCGCGCGCGGGGGCCGGCGCCGCGCCCGCGCTCGCTGCCCGCCGCGCGAGATCGGCCGGGTCGACCAGCAGGTCCAGCCTCCGGTCCGCGACCGATAGCCGGATGCGATCGCCGCTCTGCACGTGGGCGAGCGGGCCGCCGGCCGCGGCCTCCGGCGTCACGTGCAGCACGATGGTGCCGAAGGCGGTACCGCTCATGCGGGCGTCGGAGATCCGCACCATGTCCGTCACCCCCGCCCGCGAGAGCTTGGCGGGGATCGGCAGATAGCCGGCCTCCGGCATCCCCGGCGCGCCTCTCGGGCCCGCGTTCTTCAGCACGAGGAAGTCGGTGGGCGTCACGTCGAGCGCCGGGTCGTCGATGCGCGCGGCCAGGTCCTCCAGCGAGTCGAACACGACCGCGCGGCCCTGCTTCTCGAACAGTTTCGCGTCGGCCGCCGAGCGCTTCAGGATGGCGCCGCCGGGCGCCAGCGAGCCGAACAGCGCGACGAGGCCGCCCACGGGCTGGAACGGCTCGCGCACGCTCCTGATCACCCCGCGGTCCACCCACGCGTCGTCGGCCTCGAGCCGCGCGCCCAGCGTCTCGCCGGTCACGGTCAGGCAGTCCAGGTGCAGCCGGTCGCGCAGCTCGCGCAGGACGGCGCCGAGGCCGCCGGCGGCGAAGAAGTCCTCCATGTAGTGCTGGCCGGAGGGCTTGAGATCCACCAGCACCGGCGTCTCGTCGCTCCACCGATTGAGGTCACGCAGCGAGATCGGCACGCCGACGCGGCCGGCGACCGCGGTCAGGTGGATGATCGCGTTGCTGGAGCCGCCGATGGCCAGCAGCACGCGCAGCGCGTTCTCGAACGCCCTGGGCGTGAGGATCCGGGCAGGCGCCAGCCGCGAGCGCGCCAGCGCCACGGCGGTCTCGCCGGTCGCCTCCGCGGCGCGCAGCCGATCGGCGTGAACCGCGGGGATGGCGGCGGTGCCCGGCAGCGCCATCCCGAGCGTCTCGGCCAGGCAGGCCATCGTGCTGGCCGTACCCATCACCGCGCACGTCCCCGCGGTCGTGGCGAGATTGCCTTCGATGCCCTCGATCTCGTCCTTCGTGAGCTGCCCGGCCCGGTACCTGGCCCAGAACCGGCGGCAGTCGGTGCAGGCGCCGAGCCGCTCGCCGTGGTGCCGGCCCGCCATCATGGGCCCGGCCACCAGCTGCACCGCGGGCACGCCGGCCGAGGCGGCCCCCATGAGCTGGGCGGGCACGGTCTTATCGCAGCCGCCCACGAGCACGACCGCATCCATGGGCTGGGCCCGGACCATCTCCTCGACGTCCATCGACATGAGGTTGCGGTAGAGCATGCTGGTCGGCTCGAGGAACACCTCGCCCAGCGAGATCGTCGGGAAGTCGATCGGCAGCCCGCCGGCGGCCAGCACGCCGCGCCGCACGGCCTCCAGCAGCTCGGGGAAGTGGCGGTGGCAGTTGTTGAAGCCGCTGGCCGAGTCGGCGATGCCGATCACCGGGCGGGCCAGCGCCGCCGTGGAGTAGCCCATCGAGCGCGCGAACGAGCGGCGGAGATACAGCGCAAAGTCGCGATCGCCGTAGTTCGTGAGGCCGCGGGCCAGGCCGTGCGACATCGCGGGCACCCTACTCCCGTGGCCGGCCGGAATCAACCACGCCGGAGCACGTGCCGGCCGAACAGCTCGACCGTGCGGAGCGGGTCGGCGGCGAGGCTGACGGTGAACAGGAGGTTGGCGACGGGATACTACCAGCCGGCTCGCGAGGGGTAAAGTAGCCGCATGACCCGAGCGGGCCCGCTGCTCCTGGCGGCACTGCTGGCGCTGTGGCCGATCGTGGCCACCCCCCAGTCCGGGTCCGACCTGGAGGACGCCGGCAGTGTCGTGATGCAGCAGCTGGACGCCTTCCGGCGCGACGACTTCGACGAGGCGTTCACCTTCGCCTCCATCGAGATCCACCAGCTCTTCGACCGGTCGCGCTTCGAGCAGATGGTGCGCACCGGCTACCCGGAGATCGCCCGCTCCACCTCCGCCGTCATCGACGGCGTCCAGCGCGTCGACCCCGGCCGGCTCTACCTCTTCGCGCGCGTCCGCGGCGCCAACGGCCGCGCCGTCGAGGCCGTCTACGAGATGGTCCTCGAGGCCGGCCGCTGGCGCATCAACGCCGTCGTCACGCGCCCCGACACCAGCGAGAAAGCCTAGATACTGGTGTGCCGAGTCAACAGGCCGCCGACCGCCGGAGCGACGTGGCCGAGGCGCGCACGGGGTGGAGTCCGCGGCACCACGAGGCTGGAGTCCGCCTCGCACTCGCCGCGGCTGGGCTCCATCAGGCTGCGGGGCGCACGGTGACGGGCGGCGGGAACGGGTCCGCGGACCCCACCCCATGCGCACCTCGCCCACGTCGGTAATGCCCGCGGAGTTCTGACTCGGGACACGTGTCGGCCGGCGCAAGATCACCGGCGGACATCGAGGACCTTCAGGGCTACGCCGGGGCCCGAGCGTCCGGAGGCAGCTGGGTCAGTTCGGACTCTTCGGACCCCCACGAGGTTGACGGGGCCCGGCTCGGTATGGTCTTATGAACGGCCGTTACTCGATCGTTCGGGAGAGGTCGTAGGGAGACATGGAAGCCGTGATCGCAACGGGGGGCAAGCAATACCGGGTGACCGAGGGCCAGGTGATCTCGGTCGAGAAGCTGGCCGGCGACAAGGGCGCCGAGGTGGCCTTCACCTCCGTGCTGCTGGTGGCCCGGGACGGCGAGGTCATCGTGGGACCGGACCGGCTCAAGAGCGCGCGCGTGTCGGGCGAGGTGGTGGCCCAGGGGCGCGGCCGCAAGGTCTCGATCGTGAAGTTCAAGCGGCGCAAGAATTATCGGCGTCACCGGGGCCACCGCCAGGCGGCGACCACGGTACGCATTCTCAAGATCGAGGTATAGGCAACGTCATGGCGCACAAGAAAGGCGTCGGCAGCTCGCGCAACGGCCGGGACTCGAATCCCCAGATGCTCGGCGTCAAGCGCTTCGGCGGGCAGTTCGTCACCGGCGGTTCCATCCTCGTCCGCCAGCGCGGCACCCGCTTCAAGCCCGGCAGCAACGTCGGCCTCGGCTCCGACGACACGCTGTTCGCGAAGATCGACGGTGTCGTCCGATTCGAGCGCCGGGGCGGCTCTCGCTACATCAGCATCCTGACGCAGCCGGCCTGAGCGGGCGGCGGCGGCTCCGCCGGCCTTCCCGATGTTCGTCGACGAGATCGACATCTTCGTGAAGGGCGGGGACGGCGGCGCCGGCTGCATCAGCTTCCGGCGGGAGAAGTTCGTCCCCCGTGGCGGCCCCGACGGCGGCGACGGGGGGGACGGTGGTTCCGTGTACCTGGAGGCCGATCCCGCGCTCGTCACCCTGCTCGACTTCCGCTACAAGCGCCACTACCACGCCGCGCGCGGACAGCACGGCGAGGGAAGCAACCGCCACGGCGCCTCCGGCGACGACCTGGTGGTACGGGTGCCGCCGGGGACGGTCGTCACCGACCGCGACACCGGCGAGCCGATCGGCGACCTCACGGCGCCGCGGCAGCGCGTGCTCGCCATCCGCGGCGCCCGCGGCGGCCGCGGCAACGCCCGCTTCGCCTCGTCCACCAATCGGGCTCCCCGCCGGGCCGACCTGGGCCGCCCCGGCCCCGAGCGCTGGCTGCACCTGGAGCTGAAGCTCCTGGCCGACGTCGGCGTGGTCGGCTTTCCCAACGCCGGGAAGTCGACGCTGGTGTCACGAGTGTCGGCCGCCAGGCCGAAGATCGCCGACTACCCGTTCACGACGCTCACGCCCACGCTCGGCATCGTCCGGGTCGACGGGGACCGCACGTTCGTGATCGCCGACCTGCCCGGGCTCATCCCGGGGGCCAGCGAGGGCCGCGGCCTCGGCCATCAGTTCCTGCGCCACACCGAGCGCACGCGGCTGTTGCTGCACGTGCTCGATCTCGATCCGGCCACCGGGCGTGACCCGCTCGACGATCTGGGCGTGATCGACGCCGAGCTGGCGGCGTACTCGCCCGCGCTGGCCGCCCGCCCGCAGATCGTCGTCGCCAACAAGACCGACGTGGCGGACGGCGACCCGGCGGCGGCCGCCGCGCTGGAGCGCATCCGGCGGCACTGCGCGGGCACCGGCCGGCCGTTCCGCGCCATCTCGGCGGCGACCGGCCGCGGGCTCGGGGAGCTGCTGCGTGACGTCGCCTCCCGCCTCGACGACCTCGGATGGGCGCGCGCCGCCAGCTAGGCCGGATCCGCCGGCTCGTCGTCAAGGTGGGCAGCGGCCTCGTCACCACGCCCGCCGCCGGGCCCGACCGCCGGCGCATCAGGGCCCTGGCCGCTGACCTCGCCGCCGTCCGCGCCCAGCGGATCGACGTGACGCTGGTGACCTCCGGCGCCATCGCCACCGGCATGGCGCGGCTGGCGCTGCCCCGCCGCCCGCGCACCATCCCGGAGAAGCAGGCGGCCGCCGCCGTCGGCCAGTCGGCGCTCATGCGGCACTACGAGGCGGCGTTCAAGCGCCACGGGCTGGCGGTCGGCCAGGTGCTGCTCACCGCGCAGGACATCGGCGACCGCGCCCGCTATCTCAACGCCCGCAACACGCTGCTGGCGCTGCTGCGCTTCGGCGTGGTGCCGGTCGTCAACGAGAACGACACGGTGGCCGTCGACGAGATCAAGGTCGGCGACAACGACAACCTGAGCGCGCTGGTGGCCTCCCTCATCGAGGCCGACCTGCTCGTGCTGCTGACCGACGTCGATGGGCTCTACACCGCCAACCCCGCCGTGGACGGTGGCGCGCACAAGCTCGATACCGTGGACGCCGTCACCGACGACATCGTGCGCATGGTGTGGGACGGCGCCGGGGCCGGCGCGGTGGGGGGCATGGCCACCAAGCTCCAGGCCGCCCAGAAGGCGGCGGCGGCCGGCGTGCCGATGATCATCGCCGCCGGCCGGACCGAAAACGTGCTGGGCCGCCTGCTGAACGGCGAGCCCCTCGGCACCTACTTCGCGCCCAAGGCCGACCGCCTCGGCGCCCGCAAGCGATGGATCGGCTTCGCGGTCCTGCCCCAGGGGCGGCTCACGGTTGACGCGGGCGCGGTCCGGGCTTTAACTCTGGGAGGGAAGAGCCTGCTGCCCTCGGGCGTCGTCCAGGTCGAGGGTGACTTCGCGGCCGGCGAGGTGGTGGCGGTGGTGGGTGAGGGGAACGACAAGGAGTTCGCGCGGGGCCTGGTCAACTTCGACGCGCCCGAGCTCGAGCGCATCCGCGGCGCCAAGACCCGCGACATCGAACCCCGCCTCGGCTACAAGAGCTTCGACGAGGTCATCCACCGCGACAA
>DASWJN010000159.1:0-2393 GCA_036397135.1 Candidatus Methylomirabilota bacterium | reverse complement strand
TTGTGACCGGTGTCGGCGTCGCGGGGGCGGCGTTTTTAGGGGGATGGGTTTCGGGTTGGTGGCTGCTGGTGCCGGCGGGGGCGTTCTTTTGGCTCGGCGGGCGGATGCAGCGGCTCGAGGTGGAGCGGGCGCGGCTGGCGCGGGCTGTGGCGTTCTATGAGCGCGGGCTCGCTCGGCTGGCGGGGCGCTGGGTGGGGGCGGGGGAGGGCGGGGAGCGGTTTCTCGACGAGCATCATGTGTACGCGCGCGACCTCGATCTGTTCGGCGAGGGGTCGCTGTTCGAGCTGATTTGCCAGGCGCGGACGCGGATGGGCGAGGAGACGCTGGCGCGCTGGCTGCTGGGGGCGGCGCCGCGGGAGACGGTCGTGGGGCGCCAGGAGGCGGTCGGCGAGCTGGCGACGCGGCTGAGGCTGCGCGAGGACCTCGCGGTGGTCGGCGAGGGCGTTGGCGCCGGTGTCCATCCGGTGGCGTTGGCGGCCTGGAGCGAGCGGCCGGCGGTGCTCGAGCCGACCGGGTTCCGGCTTGTGGCCGGGGGGCTGTCGGTTCTCGGGGCCTTGGCGGTGTTGGCGGGGATCGTGTACCTGGCTTCGTGGTACGGGTTGATCGTGCTCGACGATGCGATCGCCGCGGGGCTGCGAGCCTATTTTCTTGCCGCCGCGCTGCTGTTGGGAACATTGACCTGGCGCTTCAAGGCGCGGACCGATCGCGTCCTGCACGAGGCCGCGGAGGCCGCTCATGACCTCGATCTTCTGGCCGGCGTGCTGGGGCGCCTCGAGGTCGAGAGCTTCGAGGCGCCGCGGCTTGCGGCGCTGCGCGCCGCGCTCGACGCCGGCGGCCATCCGCCGTCCGAGCGGATCGCGCGGCTCGATCGGCTCATCGACATGGTGGACTCGCGCGACAACGTGGCCGTGCGCATCATCGGGCCGCTGCTGCTCTGGGACCTCCATCTGGCCTACGCCCTCGAGGGCTGGCGGCAGCGCTCGGGGCCGGCGATGCGCGCCTGGCTGCACGCGGTCGGGGAGATGGAGGCGCTGTCGTCGCTCGCCGGCTATCACTACGAGCGGCCCGCCGACGTCTTCCCCGAGATGGTCGCCGAGGGGCCGTGCTTCGCCGGGGAAGGGCTCGGCCACCCGCTGCTCGCCGAGGAGGCGCTGGTCCGCAACGACGTCGCACTCGGCCCCGAAGCCCGGGTGCTGGTGGTCAGCGGCTCGAACATGTCCGGCAAGAGCACCTTGCTGCGGACCGCCGGCATCAACGCGGTGCTCGCCCAGGCGGGGGCCCCGGTGACGGCGCGGCGGCTGCGGCTCTCGCCGCTGCAGGTGGGGGCGTCGATCCGGATCGTGGATTCGCTCCGTGAAGGGACCTCGCGCTTCTACGCCGAGATCACCCGCCTGCGGGCCATCGTCGAGATGACGGGAGGCGCCGAGCCGGTGCTTTTCCTGGTCGACGAGCTCTTGCACGGCACCAACTCCCACGACCGCGAGCTCGGCGCCGAGGCGATCGTCCGCGGCCTCGTGGAGCGCGGCGCCATCGGTCTGGTGACCACCCATGACCTGGCGCTGACCCGGATCGCTGACCTCCTGGCGCCGCGCGGCGCCAACGTCCACTTCGAGGACCACTTGGAAGCAGGCCGCATGAGCTTCGACTACCGGCTGCGCCCGGGCGTGGTGGAAAAGAGCAACGCCCTGGAGCTGATGCGCTCGGTCGGCCTCGAGGTCTGAGGGTTCCACAACGCACGCAGATCTCCGCGCGCAACGCGCACGAGGACGCGCATGTGGCGGCTGCGGCAGGTATCCGCCCGACGACTCGGGCCGGCGAACCGCAGCTTGCCCACGGACGAGCACCGGATGTTGCGCGGGCGCGCCCTACTGGCTGACCGTGGCTCCGGTGAGCTGGGCGATTGCCGACAGCGTCGTCTGCGCGGCGTTGAGGCCGAGGCGGAAGTCGTTGTCGGTGAAGGTCGTCCAGACGTCGAGCGGGGTGTGCCAGGTCGGGTTCCAGCCGGCGCCGGTCTGCCCGCCGCGCTCGTTCTCCCGCAGGCTGATCGACGGCACGATGTCCATGAACGCCGACGAGTCGGTGTTGGTCATGTGAGGGCCGACAGTCGCCGGGTAGTCGGTGTTGTAGGCGTCGGCGGCGGCCTTGAAGACGAACGCCATCTTCATCGCCTCCGCGGCCAACGCGGACTCCGACTGGAACTCGATGTTGACGTCGGCCTCGGGGCGCTGGTCGCGGCTCACCGTGCCGTCGGGGCGCGGCATGCCATGGTCCCACAGCATCATGTCGTGCTGGACCATGCCCAGCCAGGTGGGCTCGGGATAACGGCCGGAGCCCGGCGGGTCCTCGATGCCCTGCAGCGCCTGGCGCTGGGCGACGTAGGCGCGGGCGCCGTT
>DASWJN010000158.1:0-7456 GCA_036397135.1 Candidatus Methylomirabilota bacterium | reverse complement strand
CGTACTCCTCGAACGTGGAGTGGGTGATCTTCTGGTTGTGCGGGTCGTCCTGGAACTTGCAGGCCGTCACCGCCACCGCGGCGCGGTAGGCGTCGCGGTCCGCCCCGGACATCAGGTAGGCGCTGGCCACCGCCGTCGCGCGGGGGGCGTCGAAGGCGAGGATGGCCTGGTCCAGCTCCTCCAGCAGGGCCTGCGGGGACCGCCCCGCCCCGTCGAATCCGGCGCACTCGCGCTCGAGCAGCGGCTCGACCAGCCGGTTGGCGCGGGCGGAGTCGTTGACGAAGTGGGCCATCAGGTACAGCACGCGCGCCCGGTAGGGGCTTGCGGTCGCGCGCAGCCAGTCGTTGGCCGTGTTGCCGTAGTCGAACGGGTGCTGGCCGTCGGTGAACTGCCGGCCCACCGTCGTGCGGAGGATCAGCTCGGCCGCGCCGATCTGGATCGCGTCCCCCAGGCTCCGGATGGACACGCCGGCCTTCAGATGGGTGGTGATCAGGCTCCACACGGCCGGCGCGTCGGCCGTCATGAGGCGCTCGACCATCTCCTCGACCTGGGCCGGGCTGAGCGGCGTGTGATTCGTCTGCGGGAGGCCCTTGCCTGCGTCGGGAAGGTCGCTGGTCACCGTGACGCAGGCGGCGTCGTAGAGCGAGTAGTAGAGCGGGCCGACGGCCATGTCCGGCACGCCGATGTAGTGGACGCCCCCGGCCCGGTCCCAGCCGATGAAATCGGCGAGGTCGATCACGGCCCGGGCCCGCAGCGCCTTGTGGCCGGTGTTGCGCGCCTTCCGCCCGGCGATCGTGTCCTGCAGGTCGATGAGCCCCAGGAAGATCAGGTGGTCCCGCAGCCGCGGGCGGACGTCCGGGTCGGCCGCCAGTCCCAGGAACAGGCCGTACGACCGCCGCACGTCACCGCTCATCGAGGCGATCATGTGCGCGTGCAGCCGCTCCTCGACGGTGCCGTCCTCCGTGATCGGGGCCTGCTCCTGATGCCAGACGACCGGGCCGTAGTCGGGCGGCGGCACGTTCAGGCCCTTCATCGTGGCGTAGCGGCCGGGGTACCGGCCGAGCAGCTGGTTCCAGATGTCGAGGCCGGCCGGGATGTACCAGACGCTCTGCAAGAGCGGGAGCAGACGATAGGGCTCCGGCAGGTACGGCGCCAGGCTCACGGAGGTCCGCAGGCCGAGGATCGTGTGGTCGTTGTTGATCAGCGTGATGTGCCCGTCGCGCACGTTGATGTGGCTGGGCACCTGCACGAAGGGCGCCTGGGCCGCCGTCACCACGGCGAGCGCCTCGGCGAGCGAGCGTTCCTCGCGGGTCACCATCCGGAAGAAGACGTCGGTCGTGCGAGGCTGATCGCGCTCGAGGATCGCCTCCGTCAACAGCGCTTGGGACGTGTCCGGCATCGCACCCTCCCCTCCCCGGCGGTCGCGACCTCCCGGTCTGTCGTGTACGCAGGCGTCGCGGACGGGATTCTATCCCAGGTCGCTCGCTCCGGCCGGCGTGACGGTCGGCCCCGCTCGACCGTGCGTGTCCTTGACCAGCCGGGCGGCGCGAGCTAGGGTCGGCCCCAGTCGACAGTCACCGGGAGGAGGCGACCACATGGCGCTGACGCTGGCGCAAGCCAATCAGGTGGTGCAAGGGGCGATGGACAAGGCCAGGGAGCTGAACATCCGGATCAGCGTGGCGGTGTGCGACGCCGGAGGGCGCTTGATGGCGTTCAGCCGCATGGACGGCGCGATCTGGGCCAGCGTCTACGGATGCCAGGGCAAGGCCGTCGCCTCGGCCGCCTTCGCGCGGCCCAGCGGTGAGCTGGCCGAGCGGGCCGGGAGCCCGATCATCCAGGGCATCGCCGCCGCCGAGGGCGGTCACATGATCCCGAGCCAGGGCGCGGTGCCGATCATCCGCAACGGCGTGGTGGATGGCGCCTGTGGCGTCGGCGGAGGCACCGCGCAGCAAGACGAGGACTGCGCGCGGGCGGGCGTCGCCAAGCTGTAACGGCCGACGAGGTCATCCGGTGATCTACATGGTGGAGATGGCGCTGCTCGAGCCGGCGCGGCGCGCTGAATGGGACGCCTGGTACGTCGCCCATCAGCACCGGCTGCTCGCGATCCCGGGGTTCCGCGCCAGCCAGCGCTTCGAGGCCATCCACGCCGCCGCGTCGCCGTTCGTGGCGCTCCACGAGGTCGACGCGCCCGAGATCTTCGCCGGGCCGACCTACCGCGCCCGGGCGGGACCGGGCAACACGGGCGAGTGGCAGGCGAGGATGGGCAACTGGCACCGCAACCTGTTCGCCGGCGTCGACCACACCCCGGACGTGCCGGCGGACGCGCGCCTCGTGGTGGTGGAGGACGGTGCCGGCGCGGCGTTGCCGGGCAGCGTGTCAGCGCAGTGGATGGAGGCCGTGGGACTGGACCGCAGCGTGCCGCGGCGCGGGCTCGCCGTGATCCCGGCGGCGACGGCCGACCCGCTGGCCGGCGTCCCCGGCATCCGCGTGCTGAAACCGGTCGGGCCGCGGCTGCGGAGCGAGGGCTGACCCGGCCGCGGCTACTCGAGGCCGAACACCCGCGCGGCGTTGCGGTAGAGCCACTTCTCCTTCACGGTGTCCTTGAGCGGCAGCGCCAGGTACTCCTGGATCAGCGTCTCGTGCGACTGTCCGACGAGCGCGGCCGACAGTCCCACCAGCACCTTGTCCTGGATGAGCGTGTTGCCGAACTGCATCAGCATCTCCCAGCCCGAGCCGCGCTGGCCGAGATACCTGGCGCGGTGGGCCGAGGTGTCGACATAGAGCTTCGGATGGCGCCGGACGATGGCGACCATCTCGTTCACCCACGGCCAGCCGCCGAGGCCGCCGATGATCGTCAGCTCCGGGAAGTCGATGGCCACCTGATCCAGGTGCCGCGGGTGGCCGAGGTCGTACGGGCGGTCGGTCGCGTAGCTCATCGAGGAGTAGATGCGCACTGGGATGTCCAGCTCGACGGCCTTGGCGTAGAGGGGGTAGTAGCGCCGATCGCTGGCCGGAATGCTGTCCACCAGGGCCGAGACGCCGAGGGCGCGGAACTTCTGCTCCCGCACCCGGCGCTCCAGCTCGCGAACGCCGCTCATCCCGTGCAGGCCACTGATCCGGGCGAGACCGATGAAGCGGTCGGGGTAGTCGCGCAGCAGCTCCGCCACCTCGTCGTTGGAGGCGCCGAAGGGCACCGCGCGCACGATCCCCACCCGTTCGAGCTGGTTCACCCACGCGGCGAGCTCGGTGGCCGGCCGCGTGTCGCCGCCCTCCCGGCGCGAGCGGAAGATCCGCGCGTAGTTCGCCATGCCGTAGCCGGCCGGCCGCTCAGCCGCTGCGCCCGCTGCGGCCGCCGGCGCGGTTGCCGCCGGGTCCTGGTCGTCGCCGTCCACGTGCTTGGGGACGCTGCACTCCATGTCGATCACTCGCATCAGCCTCTCCTTTTCCCGGACCTGCTCGCCGCCGGCCCGACCTCCTCGCGCAGCCGCGGCGGCGCCACCTGCCGGTACGCCTGCCGCACCAGGGTCGCCACCACGGTCCAGTCGGGGCCCCGGTCGATCCGCACGCCCACCCAGCCGCGATGCCCCACGTAGGGCGGCCGGAAGAACCGGGCCGGATCGGTGAAGATCATCGCCTCCTGCTCCCCGAGCGGAGCGGGCAGCCACACCGCGAGGTGATCGTCGCCGTGGTGATGATCGTCGAGCTGGGCGAAGAGCTTGCCGCTCACGCGCCACGTGGGCTCGCCCCAGGCCACCTTCTCCGTGGTCTCGGGCAGCGCCAGACAGATCGCGCGCAGGCGCTCGACCGGCGTGCGCGCCGGCCGCCGGCCCTCGTCGCGAGGTGTCGCCGCCTTCCTGCGCGGGCGGCCGGGCATGACGCTCAGGGCGTATCGCGGAGGGGCGTCGACATCATCGGATGGCCCGACCAATAGCCGCCCGGCGGCCGGGTGTCAAGCGGGCCGCGCAACAGCCGGCCGGGCACGTGACGCGCTGGCCGGAGAGGGCCCGCCGCGCTATCCTCGATGCTCGATGGATGCGGGGCAGGTTCGTCGATGGATCGCCGGCTTCGAGGCGGCCACCGAGGCCGATCGCCGGGCGCGGCGCGGCCGGCGCGCCGATCCGGCGTGGTCGATCCGCCTCTCCCTGTCCATGATCCACGCGGCGCACCACGGGTCGGGAGGTCGATCCCTGCGTGATCCCCTTCGGGACGCCGACGCGGAGCGCGTGCGCGCGGTGTGGGCGCGGCTCCGGCAGCGTCTCGGCCGGTGAGCGAGGCGCGGCCCCCAGAGTTCTTGGATGCGCTCCGGGCCCTCTGCGACGGACTCGATGCCCTGGGCGTGCCCTGGATGATCATCGGCGGGGTCGCCGTCATCGCCCACGGCGTTCCCCGGTACACGGCGGACGTGGACGCCACCGTCTCAGTGCCCGGTGAATCGCTCGAACGAGTCTTCGAGATCCTCGCCCGCCACAGGATCGGCCCGCGCATCGACGGCGCCCTGGCGTTCGCGCGCGAGCGGCACGTCTTGCTGCTCCGCCACGAGCCTTCCGGGGTCGACCTGGACGTCAGCCTCGCGTGGCTTCCGTTCGAGATCGAGGCCATCCGTCGGAGCGAGACCCGCGACTATGCCGGCGTGCCCATCCGCATCCCGCGCCCCGACGATCTCGTGATCTACAAGGTGGTGGCGGCCCGGCCGCGCGACTACGAGGACGTCGAGCGCCTGCTCCTGCTGCACGGTCCGGCACTAGATCTCCGTCACATCACGGCCACCGTGCGCGAGTTCGCCGACGCGCTCGAGGACGCCGGGCGCATCGACGCCCTGGAGCGGCTGCTGAAGAAGACCGGCCTCAGCCCCTGACCACGGGGCGGATCACCGTGAACCCCGCGTAGCCCCGGGCAGCCACGTCGTCGCACGTGTGCCGGTAGGCGCCGACGCCGCCGACATAGGGCATGAAGATGCGCGGCTTGCCGGGGACGTTGGCGCCCATGTACCAGGAGTTGGCCCGGGGATAGAGCGTGGCGTGGCCCACGTCGTTGACGTGCGCGACCCAGGCGTCCTCCGCGTCGACGGTGGCCTCGACGCCTTCGAGCTGGCGTCCGCGCAGGGACGCGATGCAGTCGGCGATCCAGTCGACGTGCTGCTCGATGGAGACGATCATGTTGCTGAGCACGGAGGGGCTGCCGGGACCGGTGATGGTGAAGAGGTTCGGAAAGCCGGCGACGGCGAGGCCCAGGTACGTGCGGGGGCCGGCCGCCCACTTCTGCCGGAGCGTCTGGCCGCCCCGGCCGCAGATGTCGATGCCCAGCAGGGCGCCCGTCATGGCGTCGAAGCCGGTGGCGAACACGAGGCTGTCGAGCGCGTACGCCGCCTCCCGCGTCCGCAGGCCGCCCGGGGTGATCGCCTCGATCGGCGCCGTCCGGATGTCGATCAGGGTCACGTTGTCGCGGTTGAATCCTTCCATATCAGTTACAGCGACAGGCGAGCCATGCCGGCGCGCCCGCGGCCCCCGCGCCTGACCCCCGGCGTCACCGGATTCCACGAGACTCACTAGCGCGCCGCCGGCGCGGGCGGGGCGACGGAGACGCCCTGGACGGCGTTCCGCGCGATCGCCCCGGCCACCAGGCCCGACGCCTTGACCTCCTCGACGAACGCGCGGAGGTACGTCGCGGCAGCCTCACGGGCTTTCGGCGTGCCGATGGCCTGCTGGACGGCGGTGAACTGCCCCTCCAGCAGCCGCGCGCCGGGAAGCTTCTGGACGTCCGCCAGCAGTCTCGGCGTCAGCCCCGACAGCGCCTCGAGCTTGTCGGCGACGAACGCCTCGAACGAGGCGTCGATGCCCTGCGTCTTCACGAGCCGGGCGTGCCTGATGCTGCGGCTCAGGTAGAGCTCGTACGCGCTCTTGTCCGCCACCGCGATGCGGACGCCCTCCCGGTCGACGTCGGCGATCGAGCGGAGCGGCGAGCCGGCCGGGACGAGATAGGTCGCCGGGATCTCGAGGTAGGCCGCGGTGAACGCGATCTCCCCCGCGCGCTGCGGCTCGGCTCCGAGGAACGCGACGTCCCAGGCACCGGTCCGCACGGCGTCGGCCAGCTTGCCGGCGGTCTCGAACTTCGAGAACGCCACCGGCACGTCGAGGCGCCGGCCGAGCTCCCGGGCCAGATCGGCGGCGACCCCGCGGGGGTCGCTCGCCGGCGATCCCGGCGTGACGAGCAGGAAGTTGCCATGGTTGAGGCCGACCCGGAGCGTCCCGGTCGGAGCCAGCTCTGCGCGTGCGGCCGGAGCGATGTCGTTCGCCATGGCCGCCCACGGTAGCACGGATTGCGGGTATCCTCCGGGCGGGGGAACCGCCATGACCGCCACGCCCGCGCCTCGCCCGCCCCGGCCGTCCACCCTCGCGATCGACCTCGATGCCGCCGCCGCGAACGTCCGGGCCGTGCGCCGGCTCGTGGGAGCGGAACGGAAAATCTTCGCCGTGGTCAAGGCCGACGGGTATGGCCACGGCGCTGCCGAGCTGGGAGCCGTCTTCGTCGAGCACGGCGCCGATGCGCTGGCCGTCGCGGATCTCGCCGAGGGGATCCGCCTGCGCCGGCGCGGGATCACCGCACCCATCCTGGTTTACCCGAACTCGCTGCCCGACGCCGCGCCCGACGCCATTGCCCACGCCCTGATCCCGACGCTCGTCGATCTCGACGGCGCCCGGGCATACGCGGAGGCGGCCACGGGACCGTGCGACGTCTTCGTCAAGGTCGACGTCGGGCTCGAGCGGCTGGGCGTGCCGGCCGAGCACGCGGTGAAGACCATCGTCGCCATGCTGGAGCTGCCACGCCTGCGCCTGGCCGGGATCTGCGCCCATCCGCACGCGCCCGTCGGTGCCGACCCGGCCTACGCCGAGTGGCAGCGCGAGCGATTCATGGTGGTGGTGGACGAGCTGGAGGCGCGGGGCGTGCCGGTGCCCATCCGGTTGCTCGCCGCCTCGCCGTACGTGCTGCGATTCCCGGCAACGTATCTCAACGCGGTCGATCCCGGGCGACTGCTCTATGGCATCACCTTCCCTGGGGAGACGTCGCCGGTCCCGCTCCGGCCGGCGCTGCGGGCCCTCAGCACGCGGGTCATCGCGCTCAAGGAGGTCATGCCGCGCGAGCGCTTCGCCGCGGTCGCGCCGTTTCCCGTGACGGCGCCCATGCGGCTCGGCGTGATCCCGATCGGCTCGGCCGACGGGCTCGCCTGGCTTCACGCCGGGCGCGTGCTCATCCACGGGCGCACCGTCCCCATCGTGGCGGGTCCCTCGCTCGAGCACACGCGGATCGATCTGACGCCGGTGCCGGACGCTCGTGTCGGCGACGAGGTCGTGATCATCGGCCGCCAGGGCGAGGCCGAGATCACCGTCGCCGAGGTGGCCGAGCGACATGGCCTGGGCCTCCACCACGTGGCCACCACCGTCGGGCCACGCGTGGCCCG
>DASWJN010000157.1:0-4303 GCA_036397135.1 Candidatus Methylomirabilota bacterium | reverse complement strand
GGCGATGATCGACATGCTGTACATGTCGAAGCCGTGGTCGGCCCACGGCATCATGACCGCGTTGCCCTTGCCCATCGCCTTCTCGTAGAAGGGCAGGCCGGTCGTGTAGTCGGCCACCGCGTTGACGCGCCTCTCGGCGAGGGCGGGCACCTTGGCCGCCGGCTCCACGTTGACCCAGGTGACCTTGCTCTGGTCGATGCCGTGCAGCCTGGCGAACGCGGGGAAGACCTGTCGCTGCCCGTCGCCGGGCGGGGCGCCCACCGTCTTGCCCTCGAGGTCCTTGGGCCTGGTGATCGGCGCGTCCTTCCACGACCAGACGTTGAGCGGCGTCTTGTCGAAGACCATGCCGACCACCTTCACCTTCGCGCCGCGGGCCACCGCCGCGATGACGACCGCGCTGTCGGCCAGCCCGATGTCGGCGCGCCCGGTGTCGACCTTGGCGATCGAGTCGCCCGAGCCCTTGGAGTTCTGCAGCTCGACGTCGAGGCCCCTGGCTCGGTAGTAGCCCTTGTCGAGGGCCACCCAGTAGGCGGCGTGGTCGCCGACGGCGAACCAGTTGAGGGCGAAGGTGACCTTCTGCATCGTCTGGGCGGCGGGCGGGGTGGCGGCGCCGGCCATCAGGAGGACGGCAGCGACGACGGCGGTCCAGCGCGTGCGTGTCATCGGAAGCCTCCTGGGCTCATCGAGAGGTGTCGGCCCACGGCGCGATCCAGCGGGCGGCGACGACGACGGCGCCATAGACCGCCAGGCCGACGGCGGAGATCCACACGAGGGCGGCGAAGGCGACCGGCGTGTTCATGCTGCCCTGGGTCGTCATGATGACGTAGCCGAGCCCGTTCTGGGAGGCGATGAACTCGCCCACGATGGCGCCGACGACGGCGGCGGTGGCGGTGACCTTGAGCGCGCTGAGGATGTAGGGGTACGCGTTGGGGATGCGGATCGTGGCGAAGACCCGCCACCGGGGCGCGTTGAACACGCGGCCGAGGTCGAGCAGCTCCTCGTCGACCTGCGTGAGGCCGACGGCGGTGTTGATGACGACCGGGAAGAAGCCGATGAGGGCGCCGATGAGCATGTTCGGCACCACGCCGTAGCCGAGCCAGAGGAGGAAGAGCGGCGCCACCGCCACTTTCGGCAGCGTGTTGACGAAGACGAGGAACGGCACCAGGGCCTTCGCGAGCAGGCTGGACCACGCGATGGCCACGCCGAGCGCGATCCCGACCACCGCCGCCACCGCGAACGCGCCCACGATCTCCACCGTGGTGATCCACAGGTGCACGAGCCACGGCACCTCCGCCCCGCCGAGCGCCCGCAGCACCGCCAGCGGGCTCGGCAAGAGGTACTCGCGCACCTCGAACACCGTCACGGCAAGCTGCCAGGCGACGAGGGTGGCGGCGAAGAGGACGCCGGCCGGCAGGTTGCGGGCGAGCCAGCCCGGCATCAGTCGCGCGCGACGGTGGCGCTCGGGCTCCGCTCGAGCAGGAGGAAGCCGGCGATCTTCATCGGCGCGTCATCATACCGCGGGGGTTTGCACTGACGCCACGGCCCCGCGCGTCGTCACGACGGCGCAAGGGACTGGCCCGCACGTGTGAGCGGGCATGGGGCCAGCTCCCCACCTGGCGCCAGAATCGAGGGCCGTCACGGCTCCGCCGGGACGGCCCGGGCGATGGGGGGGCTTGGGGGGCCCTTCGAGGCCCCCCATATGGTTAATTGACTAAACTGTTAGGCGGCTGCATCATCGAGGCACCATGCGGCCGTCGCCTTCCCGCCGGCGCTCGGCGGAGGCTCAGCGCCTCCTCGACCTCCTCAATGCGCTCGGCAGCACGACGTTCCGCCAGCTCCTCTGGCAGCGGGCCTCCGAGCTGGACCTCACCTACGCGCAGTCCCAGGTGCTCTTCCACGTGGCCGACCATTCCGGCTGCCACATGGGCGACGTCGCCAAGGCCTTCGGTGTCACGCTGCCGGCGGTCACCCACATCGTGGACCGGCTCGAGGAGAAGCAGTTCCTCCAGCGCTTCGATCATCCGGGCGACCGGCGAGTGTACCTGCTGGAGCTGACACGCGCGGGCCGGGCCCTGGTGCAGGAGCTGCACGCCATGCAGATGCGCGGGGTCGAGGCCGTCCTGCGGCGGATGGCGGCGGATGACCGGCAGCGCGTGATCAAGGGGCTGGAGGCGCTGGTGGACGCGGCCGCCGAGGCGGCGAAGTCGTGAGCCGGCGGCTGGCGGCCGGGGCGCTCGCGGCCGTGCTGGGCCTGGCCGGCTGCTCGGAGTCCCCGGGCGGCGCCCAGGCGCGTCCGGGTCCGCCGCCGGCGGTGCCCGTCGGCACGGCGACCGCCGAGCAACGCGTGGTGCCGGTCCAGGTGACGACCGTGGGCACCGTGCAGGCGTACACGACGGTGGGGGTGAAGTCCCAGGTCGCCGGGCAGATCCAGCAGGTGCACTTCACCGAGGGACAGGAGGTCAAGCGCGGCGACCTGCTCTTCACGATCGACCCGCGTCCGGTGGAGGCGTCGGTCCGGCAGGCGGAGGCCAACGTCGCCAAGGACCGGGCCCAGCTCCGCCAGACGGAGGCCGCGTTCGCCCAGCGGCAGGCCGAGGTGGCGCAGGCGCAGGCGAACCTCGAGCGCGACGCCGCCCAGCTCGACAACGCCCGCGTCCAGGAGCAGCGCTACGCGGCGCTCCTGCAGAAGGAGCTGATCGCCCGCGAACAGTACGACCAGGTGCGCACCGCCCTGGCGGCGCTGCAGGCCACGGTCCAGGCGGATCGCGCGGCGGTGGAGAACGCCCGGGCCTCGGCCCGGGCGGCCGACGCCATGGTCGACAATGCCCGCGCGGCCATCCAGGCCAACGAGGCGATGGTCGACACCGCCCGGCTCCAGCTCGCCTACACCACGATCCGGGCCCCCATGGGCGGCCGCACCGGCAATCTGCTGGTCCAGGGCGGCAACATCGTGAAGGCGACCGAGGACAACCCGCTGGTCGTGATCGCGCAGACGCGGCCCATCTACGTGTCGTTCGCGGTGCCCGAGCAGTACCTGACGGCCGTCAAGACGTACCGCGCCGAGGGAACGCTCAAGCTCGAGGCCGTGCTCGACGGCGGCCGGCGCACGGTGGTGGGCGCGGTGACGTTCATGAACAACACCGTCGACCCGACCACGGGGACGATCCAGCTCAAGGCGACGTTCCCCAACGCCGACAGCGCGTTGTGGCCGGGGCAATTCGTGGACGTCGCGCTCACCCTCACCAGCGAGCAGGCGGTGCTGGTGCCGACGCAGGCCGTCCAGGCCGGCCAGCAGGGGCCCTACGTGTTCGTGGTGAGGCCGGATCTCACCGTGGAATCGCGCCCGGTGAAGGTGGGGCGGCGCCTGTCCCGCGAGCTGGTGATCGAGCAGGGCGTGAAGGCCGGCGAGCAGGTGGTCACCGACGGCCAGCTGCGCCTGGTGCCGGGGGCGCGGGTGGAGATCAAGCCGCCGAGACCGTCATGAGCCCGGCGCTGTTCATCCGCCGGCCGGTGCTCACGACGCTGCTGATGGCGGCCATCATGATCTTCGGGATCATGGCCTACGGCCGCCTGCCCGTGAACGACCTGCCGAACGTCGATTTTCCGACCATCCAGGTCACGGCCGCGCTGCCGGGCGCCAGCCCGGAGACGATGGCCTCGGCCGTGGCCACGCCGCTCGAGCGGCAATTCACGACGATCGCCGGCATCGACTCGATGACGTCGACCAGCGCGCTCGGCCTGACCCAGATCACCATCCAGTTCACGCTCAGCCGCGACATCGACGCCGCCGCCCAGGACGTGCAGGCGGCCATCACCAAGTCGGCGCCGCTGCTGCCGCCCGGCATGCCGACGCCGCCCAGCTACCAGAAGGTGAACCCGGCCGACCAGCCGGTGCTCTACCTGGCCCTCAGCTCGCCCACGCTGCCGCTCTACACCGTCGACGAGTACGCCCAGACGAACCTGGCCCAGCGGATCTCCACGATCAGCGGCGTGGCCCAGGTCTTCATCTTCGGCTCGCAGAAGTACGCGGTGCGGGTGCAGGTCGACCCGCGGGCGCTGGCGGCGCGCGGGATCGGCATCGACGAGGTCGAGCAGGCCATCGCCCGCGCCAATCCCAAGCGGCCGACGGGCACGCTGTCCGGCCCCCACCAGGCGGTCAACATCCAGTCCAACGCCCAGCTCACCGACGCGGCCGCCTACCGGCCGCTGGTCGTGGCCTATCGCAACGGCTCGCCGGTGCGGCTCGGCGAGCTGGGGCGGGTGATCGACGGCGTGCAGACCGACAAGGTCGCGAGCTGGTTCA
>DASWJN010000156.1:0-12931 GCA_036397135.1 Candidatus Methylomirabilota bacterium | reverse complement strand
GGAAGGCCAGTCGGGCCGAGGCGCGGATCCAGGTCGACCTCGCCTGGCACCTCCGCGGGCCGGACCAGGATCCCCTCCCGGAGCAGCCGCCGCGCCAGCCCTCGGTCGAGCCGTGGCCGCCCGCCGCCCGCCGCCGTGGCGAGGAGCAGGCGAAGGGTGCGCGGATCCGTGACCTCGATGCGGCGGCGGCCCTTCCCGCGCCGGGAGATGTCGGCGAGGGCCGTGACCCGAAGCGTGGGGTTGACGATCGGCCGTCCACCATCGGGCATGCGCGAACTCTACGCCCCCCGGGCCATTGCGTCGATCGGGGCGCCCATGCTGTAATTGCCCGCCGATCGGACCCGGAGGAGGCCAGCATGGCGAAGAAGAGGAAGAAGAAGGCGGCGACCAAGGCGAGGTGCGCGACCTCAAGCCCCGCAAGCAGGTGAAGGGTGGCGTGAGGCGCACGGGCGATCCGTGCGACGGCGGCGAGATCTTCTCCCGGGGCTGACGCCGGGTCGCGCCGTCGCGACCCGCACCCCGTGACCGCGGCCGAGCAGAAGCGCTTCTACACCAGGCACGGCTACCTGATCGTCCCCGGGCTGCTGACCCCGCGCGAGCTGACCCGGCTTCGCTCGGCGCTGGCGGACGTGCTGGGCCGCGCCCGCCGCGTCACCCGCAGCACTCGAACCTTCCGGATGGTGAAGGGGCTCGACGGGCGCTACCACGTCAAGCGGGTCTGGGACCCGATCGCCCAGCACCCGGCTTTCTTCAAGCTCGTCCTCCACCCCCGGATCCTCGACGTGGTGGAGCGCCTGATCGGCCCCGACATCCAGCTGCAGCAGTCGCGGCTGACTCTCAAGCCGCGCACGCCGCACGCGTGGTTCGACTGGCACCAGGACTACCCCGCGTTCCCCCACACGAACTTCGACTTGCTGGTCGTCACCGTCGACCTGGACGATTCGACGCCCGACAACGGCTGCCTGACGGTCATCCCCGGCAGTCATCGGCTCGGCCCCTTGCCGCATCGCTTCACCTTCGAGGGCGCGCCGCGCACCGAGCTCGTCGACCGGCGGGTGGTGGCCGACCGCTCGCGCTGGCGCCGGACCCCGGTGGCGGCCGGCGGCATCGAGGTGCACCACGGCAACCTGCTCCACAGCTCCGAGGCCAATCTCACCGACCGGCCGCGCAGCACCCTCCAGCTCTGGTATCGCGCCGCGGACAACGTGCAGATCGGCGGCTCGACCGACTTCCAGGGCTGGGGGCTGCAGGTCCGCGGCGTCGACCCCGGGGTGGCGCGCATGGCGGCGACCACGTGTCGGCTGCCGGGGAGGGCGGCGCTGCCTCCGGACGGACGCGGGCGGCCGCGGCGCGTCCCTGAGCGGTGATCGCGTACTTCGGGCCTGGACGATGGGCCTCCCTTGGGCCATCATGAAGGAGACTCCGTGAGTGTTCGATTCGGCATCAACTACATGCCCACGGGATCGCCGGCCGAGGTGGTCCGGTGGGCCCGGCTCGTCGAGGAGCTCGGCTACGAGATCCTCGGCATCTCCGATTCCCAGTCGATCTGCCGCGACGTGTACATGACGCTCGCGCTGTGCGCCGTCAACACCGAGCGCATCCGGCTGGGGCCGCGGGTCATCACGCCGGTGACGCGGCACCCGGCGGTGGCGGCCGGGGCGGCGGCCACGCTGGAGGAGCTGGCGCCCAGGCGGACGCTGCTCGGTCTCGGCAGCGGCGACAGCGCCGCCTTCAACATCGGCCTGCGGCCGGCGTCGCTGGCCGAGCTGCGCGAGTACGCGGAGACGGTCCGGGCCCTGCTCACGACCGGGACGGCGACGTACCACGGCGCCCGGGCCACGCTCACCTGGAAGCGGGCCGCGGTGCCCCTGTACCTGGCTGCCTCGGGACCGAAGACGCTGCGCCTGGCCGGCCGGATCGCCGACGGCGTCGTGATCCGGACCGGGATCGTCCCCGAGATCGTGCGCGACTCGATCGCCCAGATCGAGGCCGGCGCGCGTGAGGCCGGCCGCGATCCGGCCGGCCTCGACCTCTGGTGGTGGCCGGACGTGAACGTGGCGGCGAGCTACCGCGAGGGCGTCGAGGAGATCAAGATGTCGCTGGCCGCGGCCGGCAACCACCTGAGCCGCTTCACCACCGAGGGCAAGCACATTCCGCCCGACCTGCTCCCGATGGTGAAGGTCCTCGGCCAGCGGTACGCCTTCAGCAGCCACACCCTGCCCGGCAGCCCCAACAACCGGCTGATCGAGGAGCTCGGCCTGGTCGACTACCTGGCCGACCGGTTCGCGGCCGTCGGCACGCCGAAGGACTGCATCGCCAAGCTCGAGGCCGCGGTGGAGGCCGGCGCGCGCCAGTTCTGGATGAGCGTGCACTTCGACGACAAGGAACGCTTCCTGCGCGACTGGGCGGCGAAGGTCGCGCCGGCGTTCCGCTGAGCGAGGTGACCCCCATGCTGAGGATCGCGGGCGTGCAGTTCTCCGGGCACGTGGACAGGGCGGTCAACGTGGACACCGCCATCCGGCTGGTGCGGCAGGCGGCCGAGCGGGGCGCCCGGATCATCTGCCTGCCGGAGCTGTTCAACACGATGTACTTCTGCGTCGAGCGGCGGCGGGAGTACTTCGACTGGGCCGAGCCGATCCCCGGGCCGACCATCGAGCGCATAGCGCAGGTGGCGCGCGAGACGGGGGCCGTGCTGATCTGCCCCATCTTCGAGCGGACGCCGGACGGGACCTTCTACAACGCCGCGGCGGTGCTCGGACCCGACGGGCGCCTGCTCGGCAAGTACCGCAAGGCCAGCATCCCGTTCATGGACCGCGCCCGGAGCAGCGAGCCGCGCGGGGACGAGAAGTTCTTCTTCACGCCGGGCGACCTCGGCTTCCCGACGTTCGACACCCCCGTCGCCCGCATCGGCATCCTGATCTGCTACGACCGCCACTTCCCCGAGGCCGCGCGCGTGCTCGGCCTCGGCGGGGCGGAGATCGTGTTCGTGCCGACCAACACGACCCGGATGACCCGCTACCTGTGGGACCTGGAGCTGCGCGCCCACGCCATCGCCAACGTGTACTACGTGTGCGGCGTGAACAAGGTGGGCGTGGACGCCGGCGGCTCCGCGCGAGACCATCACGGCGACAGCCTGATCTGCAACCCGCGGGGCGAGATCCTGGCCCAGGCCAGCGCCACCCGGGAGGACATCGTGATGGCCGACGTGGATCTGTCCGTCATCCCGGAGCTCCGGGCGCTGTGGGGCTACTATCGCGATCGGCGGCCGGACCTGTACGGGCCGGTCGCCGAGACGCACGACCCGGCGGCGGCACCCGCCGCCCGAGGAGGAACGTCATGACCCGTTTCGCCGTCCTGGCTCTCGCGCTGATGCTCGCCGCCGTCGCGGGGGCCGACGCTCAGAGCAAGCCGCTCCGGCCGTTCACCTTCATCCTGGACTTCCTGCCGTACGGGGAGTACACGCCGTACTTCACCGCGCTCGACAAGGGCTGGTACCGCGAGGAAGGGCTCGACGTGAAGATCCTGCGCGGCGCCGGCAGCGGCGACACCATCAAGCGGATCGCGGTGGGGCAGGGCGACGCGGGCAGCGCCGACTTCAGCGCGCTCGTCGGCGCCAAGGCCAACGAGGACATCAAGGTGCGCGCGATCGGCGCCTACTTCCGCCGGCCGCCGCACTCGATCTTCGTCCGGGAGGGCACCGGCATCAACACCGCGAAGGACCTGGCGGGCAAGACGCTCTCGATCACGCCGGGCAACAGCCACCAGATCCTGTTCCCGCTCCTCGCCCAGCTCGCCGGCTTCTCGGCCGACTCCGTGAAGTGGGTCACCATGGACGGCGCGGCGATGGGCCCGGCGCTCATCACCGGCCGCGTCGACGGGGCGCCGTTCTTCGCCAACCACGAGGCGCGCCTGCAGAAGCAGGCGAAATCGCAGGGCATCACACTCAAGCGCATCTCCTACGCGGATGTGGGGTTCGACATGTACTCGCTCGTGATCTTCGCCCGCGAGGACTCGATCGCCAAGGAGCCCGAGCCGCTCCGCGCCTTCCTGCGGGCCAGCGTGAAGGGGCTCAAGCATGCCTTCGCGAAGGAGAACTGGGAGGAGGGGGCCAAGATCCTCCTCAAGTACAACCCCGAGGTCGACTTCGACGCCGCCGCCGGCGCCGCGGCCGTCGCCAGCCGCTACGCCCTGACCGAGGAGGTCACCAGCGGCCAGGTGGCCATCGGGCAGTTCGAGCCGGCGCGGGTCGACAAGTCGCGCGACGTCTACACCGAGTACATGAAGCTGAAGCGCCGCGTGCCCGGCCCCGAGCTCTACACGAACGATCTCCTGCCTGAGCGGAAGTAGCGTGGCGCTGCTGCTGCGCGGCGGTCAGGTCCTCCGCGGCCAGCCGCCGGCGCTGGCCGCGGCCGACGTGCTGGTCGAGGGCGAGCGGATCGCCGCGGTCGGCGGGAACCTGCCGCGGCCGGACGGCGCCGAGGCGATCGACGCCACCGGCTGCCTCGTGCTGCCCGGCCTCGTCAACGCGCACACCCACGGCCACAACAACCTCTTCCGGGGCCTCGCCGGGCGCTGGACCCTCGAGGACCTCCTGAACCACGGCCCCGCGCTGAACGCCGGCCGCACGCCCGACGACCACTACCTCTCGGCCGCGATCGGCGCCGTCGAGATGGCGAAGACCGGATGCACGACGGCCTACGACCTGTTCATGAGCCTGCCCTACCCGGCACTGGAGGAGATGGAGGCGGTGGTGCGCGCCTACACCGACGTGGGCCTCCGGGTGGTGCTGGCCCCCGCCGTCGCCGACCTCCGCTTCTGGGACACCGTGCCCGGCCTGCTCGGCCTGCTGCCGCCCGAGCTCGCGCGCCAGCTCGAGGGGGTGCGGCCGCCGCCGGCCGGGGAGCTGCTGCGTCTGGGCGAGGAGTCGATTCGCCGCTTCCACGGCGCCGCCGGAGGACGCATCCGGCTCGCGCTGGCCCCGACGATCCCGACCCAGTGCACGGACGAGTTTCTGGCGGGCTGCGCGCGCCAGGCGCGGGAGCACGGGGTCGGCATCCACACGCACCTGGCCGAGTCCAAGCTCCAGGCCATCGCCGCCATGCGCCGCTGGGGCAAGACCGCGGTGGCGAAGCTCTCCGAGCTCGGGTTCCTCGGGCCCGGCTTCGTCGGCGCGCACGCCGTGTGGCTCACCGACGACGACATCGCCCGCCTCGCCGATGCCGGGGCGGCCATCTCCCACAACCCGGCGAGCAATCTGCGCCTCGGCAGCGGCATCGCGGCCGTGCGCGAGATGCTCGACCGCGGGGTCACGGTCGCGCTCGGCTGCGACGGCTCGATGTCGTCGGACAACCAGAACCTCTTCGAGGCCATGCGCCTGGCCGGGCTCGTGGGCAACGTGCGCTTCCCGCATCACACCGCCCGGTGGCTCGAGAAGGCGGACGTCTGGCGCATGGCCACCGCCAACGGGGCGCGCGCGCTCGGCCTCGACGGCGACGTCGGGGCCATCGAGCCCGGGCGCCAGGCCGACCTCGCGCTGCTGCGCGCGGGCTCGACGTACCTGTCGCCGCGGAGCGACGTGCTCGGCTCGCTCGTCTACGTGGAGACGGGCGCCAGCGTGGACACGGTGCTCGTGGGCGGGCGGGTGGTCGTGCGCGGGGGCCGCGTACTCACGGTGGACGAGGCCAAGCTGCGCGACCGGGCCCAGGCCGCGGCCGATCGTCTCCGGGCGCGGAACGCGTCGGGCTTCGCCCTGGCCGACTCGCTTGCCCCCTACCTCGCCGACGCCTGCCACGCGGCGGCGATGACGCCGTATCCGGTCAATCGCTACGCGGTCCCCGTCGCGTGACCCGCGTGGCGTGATCGAGCTCGAGCGCGTCAGCAAGGTCTTCCGCCCCCGCCGCGGCGAGCCGATCCGCGCGCTGGAAGACGTGAGCCTCGCGGTGAAGGACAACGAGTTCGTCAGCCTGGTCGGCCCCAGCGGCTGCGGCAAGAGCACGCTGCTGAAGCTCGTCGCCGGGCTCGTCCCCGCCAGCAGCGGCACGGTGCGGGTCCGGGGTCAGGAGGTCCGCGAGCCCTACCCGGACGCGGGCTTCGTGTTCCAGAGCGCGGTGCTCCTGCCGTGGCGCACGGTGCTCGACAACGTGCTGTTCTCCATCGAGATGCTCGGGCGCTCGGCCCGCGACCACCACGAGCGCGCCCGCGCGCTGATCGAGCTGGCCGGCCTCGGCGGGTTTGAGCAGAAGTACCCCGCGGAGCTGTCGGGCGGCATGCAGCAGCGCGTGGCGATCTGCCGCGCCCTCGTCCACGACCCGAGCCTCCTCCTGATGGACGAGCCCTTCGGTGCCCTCGACGCCCTGACCCGCGAGGAGATGAGCCTGGAGCTGCTGCGGATCTGGGACGAGCGGCGGAAGACCATCCTGTTCGTGACCCACTCCATTCCGGAGGCGATCCTGCTCTCCGACCGCGTGGTGGTGATGACCCCGCGTCCGGGGCGGCTGGCGCGAGTGCTCGACATCGAGCTGCCGCGTCCCCGCCGCGTCGACATGGAGTTCGACGAACGGTTCAAGACGTACAGCGAGGCGATCCGGAGCTTGATCACCGCCCGGCCCGCGAGGGCGCCGCGGTGAGAGAGCGGCTGTCCGGCACGCTCCTGCCCGTGGGCGTGCTCGTCGGAACCCTGGTCGTGTGGGAGCTCGTGTGGCGCGTGTTCGACGTCCCGCGCTTCGTGGTGCCGCTGCCGAGCGGGATCCTCGTCGAGACCTGGCACTGGCGCGGCTATCTCCTATACCACAGCTGGGTGACGCTCTACGAGACGCTCGGCGGCTTCGCGCTGTCGATCGCGGTGGGCACGCCGATCGCGGTCATGCTGGTCTACTCCGCGACGCTCAAGAGGGCGCTCTACCCGCTGCTGGTCGTGACCCAGGCCATTCCGAAGGTCGCCATCGCGCCCGTGCTCCTGCTGCTCCTGGGAGCGGGCGAGGGCTCCAAGATCGTCATCGCGTTCCTCGTCGCGTTCTTCCCCATCGTCGTCGACACCGCCACCGGCCTCGCGGCCACGCCGCCCGAGCTGCTCGACCTCTCGCGGAGCTACCGGGCCAGCGCCGCCAAGACCTTCGTCAAGGTCCGGTTCCCGATGGCCCTGCCCTTCTTCTTCAGCGGCCTCAAGGTCGCGGTGACCCTGGCCGTGATCGGCGCGGTGGTCGGCGAGTTCGTCGGCTCCGACAAGGGTCTCGGCTACGTGATCGTCTCCGCCACCTCCTACTGGAGGTCGAACCTGGCCTTCGCCGCCATGCTCCTGCTCGCCGCCATGGCGGTCGGGCTCTTCGCGCTGGTGGAGCTCTGCGAGCGGTTGGTGTGTCCGTGGTACACGGCGGGGAGGGAGCGGCCGGAGCCGGCGGGGGAGTGAGCCGGCCGGCATCAGCCGCTGAGCGCACCGGCATAGCGATTCGACTCACCCCCGCATCCGCGGGTCAAGCAGCGGGTACAGCACGTCCACCGCGAGGTTGATCACCACGTACACCACCGTCGCCAGCAGGGTGAAGGCCAGGATAGCCGGGTAGTCCTGGTTCTCGACGGCCGTGACCGCGTAGAGCCCCAGACCCGGCCAGGAGAAGATCGTCTCGGTCACCACGACGCCGCCGATGAGCTGCCCGAGCTGGATGCCGACCACGGTGACGATCGGCACCGACGCGTTGCGAAGGCCGTGCTTGAGCACGACGCGGGGTTCCGACAGGCCCTTGGCGCGCGCGGTGCGCAGGTAGTCCTCGTGCAGGATGTCCAGCATCGCCGCCCGGGTGACGCGCGTGATCATCGCCAGCGAGATCACCGACAGGATGGAGGCCGGCAGGACCAGGTGGGCCAGGGCGTCGGCGAAGACGGTGAGGTCACGGGCCAGGAGCGAGTCGACGAGCAGCAGGCCGGTCACGGCCGGCGGAGGCGCCAGGCCGACGGTCAGCCTCCCGGCCGCCGGCAGCACGTCGAGCACGCGGTAGAAGACCAGCACGGCCATGAGGCCGAGCCAGAAGATCGGCATCGAGCCCAGGAACACCGAGCCCGGCGTGATGAGGCGGTCCAGCCAGCGGCCGGCGCGGACGGCCGAGAGGACGCCGAGCGGGATGCCGATCGCCGCGCTGATCGCGATGGCGGCCAGGGCCAGCTCGGCGGAGGCGGGCCAGAAGGCCGCGAGGTCCTCGATCACCGGCTTGCGGTTGACGAGCGAGCGCCCGAAGTCGCCGGCGAGCGCGTTGCGCATGTAGAGCGCGTACTGGACCCACAGGGGACGGTCGAGCCCCAGACGCTCGCGGGCGTGGGCGATCATCTCGGGCGTGGCGTCGCCGCCGCCGGCGGCGATGAAGGCGGGGTCGCCGGGCAGCGCCTGGGTGAGGGCGAACACGGCGGCCGAGATGGCGGCGAGCAGGAGGACGAGCAGCGGCAGGCGGCGCAGGACGAGGGTCATCGGTCGGAGCGCAGGTGGAGCCCGCTGGTCGGGTCGAGGACGTCGCGGAGGCGCTCGCCCAGGATGTTGAAGGCCAGCACCACGACGAAGATCGCCAGGCCGGGGAACGTCGCGTACCAGGGGTAGTCCAGCAGGTACTTGCGGCCGATCGTCACCATCGCCCCCCATTCCGGCAGCGGCGGCTGGGCGCCGACGCCGAGGAACGAGAGCGCGGCCAGGAGCAGGATGGCCAGGCTGACGTCGATGGTCGCCTTCACCAGCACGGGCGAGAAGCAGTTGGGCAGCAGGTGGCGCAGGAGGATCCGCCACTCGCGCTGACCCAGCGCGCGGGAGGCCAGCACGAACTCGCGGTGGCGCACCCCGAGCACCTGGGCGCGCATGAGCCGCGCGTACTGCGCCCACCAGGTGACCGCCAGTGCCAGCACGCAGTTGACCAGGCCGCGGCCCATCACGGAGGTGAGGGCCAGCGCCCACACGATCTGGGGCAGGGCCAGGAAGAACTCGGTCACGCGCATGAGCGCCTCGTCCGTCCGCCGTCCGGCGGCGCCGATCACGAGGCCGGCCAGGGAGCCGGCGACCAGCGACAGGGCGATCAGGGACACGGCCGCCGCCAGGGTGGGACGGGCGCCGTGGACCACGCGGGCCCAGACGTCGCGGCCGTTCTCGTCCGTGCCGAGCGGGTGCGCCAGGCTCGGCGGCTGCAGGCGCTCGAGGTAGGCGATGGCGTTGGGATCGCGACGGGTGAACAGCTCCGGGGCCAGCGTCATCAGGCCGGCGATCGCCAGCAGGGCGGTGGCGGCGAGGACGGACGGTCCGCCGCGGAAGAAGCGGGGCAGGCGCATCGGGGAGCGGGCGGGGGCGCCGGCGACCGCGGCGCCCCCCGTCGCCATCAGCGCTCGCGGTACATGTCGTAGTAGCGGAACGAGACGCGGTCGCCCAGGTACACGAAGCCTTTCACGTCCCTGCGGGCGACGAACTTGTCCACGATCCGCCCGTTCACCACGGCCGCCGGGTCCCTCCACACGATCTCGGCCGCCTGGCGGTTCAGCGCGGCCTCGCGCTCGCGATCCGGCGTCTTCAGCGCCTCGTCGATCAGCCGGTCGTACTCCGGATTGGAGTAGTACGTGAAGTTCCGCCCGCCCTTCTGGGGCGTCGCCTCGGAGTGGAACATGTTGAACAGGAAGTCGAGCGCGGTGGGGACGAACATCGGCCGGAAGTAGCCGAACAGGTGGATCGCCGTGTCGGGATTCTTGTCTCGCCCCCAGTCCGTGGCCCGCTGGACGAGCGCGGGCCACGTGTCCTCGAAGAACTCGACCTTGATTCCGAGCTTGTTCAGCTCGGCCTGCATGAGCTCGAAGATGGCGCGCTTGTCCACGTCGCCCTTCTGCGACTGGAATCGCAGGGTGAACCCGCCGCTCGCGTACCCGGCGTCGGCCAGCAGCTTCTTGGCCTTGGCCGGGTCGTAGGGGTAGGGGTTGTCCATCTTCCACTCCTTGCCGAGGATCGGCGTGTAGAGCGGCCCGGGGCTGGCGGAGTGCCCGGTGATGGCGTCGAAGGCCTCCTGGTTCCACAGGTGGTGGAGGGCCTGCCGCACCCGCCGGTCCTTGGTGGGGCCGGCGTGCGTGTTGAGGTAGGTCACCATGATGCTGGTCCCGAGCTTCTCGTACACGGTCAGGTTCGGGTTGCGCTTGAGGGCGGGCAGGGAGTCCTTGGTGACGTTCTCGGCCCAGTCCAGCTCGCCCTTCTCGATCATCAACCGCTGCGTCTCGGGCTCGTAGATGTGGCGCAGGTTGACGGTGGTGAACTTGTTGGCCGGCCAGCCCCGCCAGTAGTGCGGGTTCTTCTTGGCGACCGAGATGATGTTCGACTGCCAGCGCTCCAGCACGTAGGCGCCCGTCCCGGCCGTGTGCTCGCGGAGCCAGCCCTGCGCCTGGTCGCCCTTGTCGTGCTCCTTGAGCGCCCGGGGGCTGACGATCAGCAGGAAGCGCAGGCCGGGCAGGAACATGCTGTTGGCCTGCTCCAGGTGGAAGACGACCGTGGACGGCGAGGGCGTCTCGACGCGGGCCACCGGCCTGATCCAGAGGTAGGCGCCCTTCTTCAGGGCCTGCGCCCGCTCGACGGACAGCTTCACGGCCGCCGAGTCGAACGGCGTGCCGTCGCTGAACTTCACGCCCTCGCGGAGCTTGAAGGTGTAGGTCTTGCCGTCCTTCGACGCCGTCCACGAGGTGGCCAGCACCGGGCGCAGCGACGCGACGTCGTCGCCGAGGTCCAGCAGCGATTCGTAGAAGTTGTTGCCCGTCCACCACAGCGTGTCGAGCGGGCCGGCGTGCGGGTCGTACGTGCTCAGCTGGGCGTACTTGCCGACGTTGAGGACGTTCTCCTGCTGCTGCGCCGCGGCCGGGCCGGCGACGGCCAGGGCGAGGGCGACGGCGCCCCAGGCGACGAGCGTCAGGAGGCGCGTGCGAGAGACGGCCGAGCGTGTCATGGGTCGTGTCCTCCCTGCGCCGTCGTGACGGCGGCCGGAGCGTTGTGGACGGCGCGTCATGCCGGGTGACCGCCGGGCGTCCGGAAGTGCGGGATGATCTCGCGCCCGTAGCTCTCGAGCGTCGAGAAGTGGAACTCCGGCTCCACGATGCCGAGATAGAGGCAGACCTGCGTCACGCCGGCGGCCTCCAGGCGCGCGATCCTGTCGCGGATCTGCGCGGCCGTCCCGACCAGCGTGAGGCGCTCCGCCATGTCGTCGGTCACGGCCCGCGCATGCGGGGCCTCGGGCACGCCGTGCTGGCCGTAATCGTAGTCGGCGACGCGCTCCATGCCCTGGACGAGGTCGGCCGGCAGCTCCTCCGGACGGTAGTGCCGGAGCAGATCCTTGACGTGGTTGGAGACCGTGGCCGGGAAGGCGCGCACGCGGGACAGCGCCCGCTCCCGGTCGGTCGAGACGTACGTGGGCGCGGCGGCCACGACCTCGAAGCCGTCGAGGCGGCGGCCCGCCGCCGTCGCCCCCCGCCGGGCGTGGCCCACCGCCCACTCGACGACGGACGGGGAGGCGAGCTGCAGGATGAGCCCGTCCGCCTCGGCCCCGGCCAGCTCGAGCACGCGCGGGCCGTAGGCCGCCAGCAGCACCGGCACCGCGCGGGACACCCACGACAGGCGGATGGGCGTGCCGTGCACCTCGGCCGCCTCGCCACGACACAGCGCGCGCATCAGGCGGAGCGCGTCCGCGAACTCGGCCACCTTCATGGGCGGCAGGCCCAGCGTGCGCACGGCGCTGTCGCCGCGGCCGACGCCGAGCGCCGCCCGGCCCTCGAAGAGCTGGCCGAGCGTGGCCAGCATGCTCGCCACGACGGTGGGGTGGCGCGTGACCGGGTTGGACACCAGCGGCCCGACGCGCATGCGCGTCGTGGACATCGCCGCGGCCGTCAGGTACGGGCCGACCTCGTGCCAGATCAGGTGCGAGTCGCCGAACCAGACGTGGTCGAAGCCCACGTCCTCGGCCACCCTGATGCAGGCGAGCATGTGGGGCAGCGGGAAGTGCCCGGGACGGAGCATGAGGCCGAACGAGACCATGGCGGGCGCTCAGGCCGTGCGCGGCAGGTACCGGCCGCGCCGGCGCCCGGTGACGATCTCGCCCCCGTCGTAGACGACCTCGCCGCCGGCCACCGTGGTGGCGGCCCAGCCGTGGGCCAGGTAGCCCTCGTACGGGCTGAAGTCCACGACCGAGTTCAGCGTGGCCAGGTCGACCTTCACCTCGCGGTCGGGCTCGACGATCACCAGGTCGGCGTCCGAGCCCACGTCGAGCGCGCCCTTGCGCGGGTAGAGCCCGAACAGCCGCGCGGCGTTGTACGACGTGAGCGCGACGATCTGCTGCAGGGACAGCCGCCCGCGCCGCAGGCCCTCGGTCAGCAGCACGGGCAGGATCATCGCGCTGCCGCCGGTGATGCCGGCGCGCGCCGTCCACAGATCCGTGCCCTTGACGCTGCGGGTGTACGGACAGTGATCCGACCCCAGCACGTCGATCGTTCCGTCGGTCAGCCGCTGCCAGAGCGCCTCGACGTGCGGGCGGCTGCGCAGGGGAGGGTTCACCTTGCCCTGCACGCCGCGGTCGGTGTCCTTGTCGAGCGCGAGGTAGTGCGGGCACGTCTCGGTGGCCACGCGGCCGCCTCCCCACTGCTTCTGCCGGAGGAACTCCGAGCCCAGGCCGACGCCCATGTGCGGGACGAGCAGCTGCACGCCGGCCGCCTCGGCGAAGAGGGCCATGCGGCGGATGGCCTCGAGCTCGCCGAACTCCGGCCGCGCCTCGGACCACGCCGCGGTGTCCTGGCGGCCGGCGGCGACGAACGGCTTCTGGTGGAGCTCGATCAGGTCCATGTTCTCGCAGTGCACGATGGCGATGCCGCCGGGGATCGCGGCCACCTTCTGGAAGACCGAGAAGATCGTGTCGTCGCCCAGGCCCTGGATGCCGCTCGGCGAGATCTC
>DASWJN010000155.1:0-2616 GCA_036397135.1 Candidatus Methylomirabilota bacterium | reverse complement strand
CGCTGGGTTTCCACGACTCCTGCGCAACCTCGGCGGCGGCGCCTTCGACGACGTCACCGCGGCGGCCGGTCTCGGCGACGCCGGGCCCGCGGCCGGGGCGCTCTGGCTCGACTTCGACGGCGACTACGACACCGACCTGCTCTTCTGGGGCGCGGCCGGCGTCACGCTTTTCAGCAACGAGAGGGGCGGCCGGTTCGCCGAGGTGGGGGCGGCTGTCGGCGCCGCGACCGGCGCGGCGACCGCCGACGTGATCGCCGAGGACCTCGACAACGACGGCAGGATCGACCTGCTGCTGGCGACCAGCGAGGGTATCGCCGCCCGCCGCAACCTGCCCGGCGGCACCTTCGCGACGGTCGAGGTCGAGGCGCTCGCCGGCCTGCGTGCACAAGCGCTGGCGGCGGCCGATTACAACAACGACGGCTACCTCGACCTCGTCGTCGCCGGCGATGAGGGGTTGCGCTTCTTCGCCAACGGCGGGGTCTTCGATTTTGTCCCGTTCGCGCCGTTGCCGGCCGGCTCGCCATGGGCGGAAGCCGGCCCGCCGCCGCGGCTGCTGCTGTCGTCCGACCTCGACGGCGACGGCGGCGCCGATGTGTTGATCGAGGCGGAAGGACGCCTGGGGCGACTGCGGCAGAGGGACCCGCCCGCCGGCTGGCTGGCCGTCGAGGTGACGGGGATCAAGAACAACCTGCAGGGGATCGGCGCCACCGTCGAGGTCAAGGCCGGCGGCTCGTATCAGCTCCGCCCGCTGCGCGCGGCGCCGTTGCACTTCGGGGTCGGCGCCGCCGAGAGCATCGACGTGGTGCGGATCCGCTGGCCCAACGGGATCGTCCAGAACCTCCTCGAGGTCGCTGCCGGCCAGCGGCTGGAGGTCACCGAGCTGGAGCGGCTCGAGGGCTCCTGCCCGTTCCTGTACACGTGGAACGGCGACCGCTGGCTGTTCGCCAACGAGGTGCTGGGGGCGGCGCCGTTGGGGATGCTGCTGGCCGAAGGCGTCTTTCATTCGCCCGACCCCGACGAGTACGTGTTCGTCGCGGGCGAAGACCTGCTGCCGCTCGACGGCGGCTACGAGATCCGGGTCACCGAGGAGCTGCGCGAGACCAGCTACCTCGATGCCGTGCGTATCCTGGCGATCGACCATCCGCCGTCGCTGTCGGTCCTCCCCGACGAGGGCTTCGGCGGCCCGCCGCGCCCGAGCCTGCGGCTGCACGCCTACGAGGAGCTGTCGTCGGTGCGCGCCACCGATCAGGACGGGCGCGACTGGAGCGCGGCGTTAGCCGCGGTGGACGGCGACTGGGCGGTGCCGTTCGAGCCCGGCGCCTACGACGGCCTGGCCACGCCCCACGCCCTCACGCTCGAGCTCCCCGAGGTGTCGCCGGCAGCGACGCCGGCAGCGACGCCGGTTCATCTCTACCTGACCGGGTGGGTCTACTGGTCAATGGGCAGCGTCAACCTCGCCGTCGATCAGGACCCGGCCGTCGAGCTGACCCCGGTCTCCCTGGATGTCCCCGACGGCCGCGGCGGCTGGCGCACCGCGATCGAGGACATCGGCCTGCCGATCGCCAAGAACACGACGCTGATCGTCGAAATCGGCCCGCTGCTCGACCGCGCCGACCCCCGCGTGCGGCTGCGCACCACGATGCGGCTGTACTGGGACGCGGTCCGCTACAGCGAGGGGGGCCCATACCCCGGCGGTCTCGTGCCGGTCGGGGACTGGCAGCAGGAGCACGGCGTGCCGCGGCCGGGGATTCTCGAGCTGCGGCCGGCCCCGGGATCGAGAGCCGCGACGAACCTGTCTGGCGGCTCCGAGGCGCCCGTGCGGGTGCAGGTGCTGGCGCCGATGTCCGCCGACTTGAGGCCGCGGGGCTTTTCGAAGCTGTCGCGGACGCCGGAAGGCTACGAGACCTTCGATTACCAGGCGGTCGTGGCGTCGGCCCCCTGGGAGCAGCATCGCGGCCTCTACACCCGCTTCGGGGAGGTCGGCGAGCTGCTCGACGCCGCCGACGATCGTTACGTGGTGCTGGGGACCGGCGACGAGGTGGCGATCCGTTTCGCGGCCCCCCTGTTGCCGCCGCCGGACGGCTGGCGGCGCGACTTCCTCGTCTACCTGCACGGCTGGCTCAAGGACACCGACCTGAACACCGCCTACGGCGACCGCGTCGAGCCGCTGCCGTTCCACGGCATGTCGAGCTATCCGTATCCGCCGCCGGAACACTACCCGGATGACGAGGCCCACCGAGAGTTCGTCGAGCGTTACCTCACCCGGGGGCCCCGCCCGATCAACCCGCCGCTCGGCGGTCAGCGGTGAGCATGTTCGCCCCGCGGTTGGCGATCGCGCTCTTGCTGGCGGCGCTACCGGCGTCGGCCGCTCGTGGGTCACAGGACGCGCTCGTCTACCCCGTCGACATCGCTGCTGCCGGGGGCGGCTTCGTGGTCGCCGACTTCAAGCTCCCCGGCCTGCTGGCGATCAACGAGGCGGGCGCCGTGAGCGTGATCGCCCGCGGCCAGGGCTTGCCGAGAACGCCGCTGTACGGGGCGCGCGCCGTGATCGCGGCGCCCGACGGCGACGGCTGGCTGGTCGCCGACCCCGCGACCTTCGGCCTCTACCGGGTACGG